>NZ_JBXUGL010000024.1:0-54718 GCF_057180505.1 Chryseobacterium sp. HNCC26DJ241
GTTCTGATTTATTATTCAAGTCTTCATAAGTCATGACGCTAAGATAAATAATCTATTATGAAAGAGGTCTAATTTATTTTTTTTGAATTGTAATATCTAATAGATTCTATTTTTGATACAAAGTTAATTTGATATTCGCTTTTTATAAGTAGCAAAATTAAATTTGTAAACCATATCAGAAATTTAATTTTATCTATCAGCGTTATAATATTTTTTTACAATAGTATAATATAAACTTTATTTGGATTTAGTAAATTTGAATTTAAATATTTAATCTAAATAAAAAATATTATGTCATTTGAATTACCAAAATTAAGTTACTCTTACGATGCTTTAGAACCAACCATTGATGCCAGAACAATGGAAATTCACCACACAAAACATCATCAAGCATACATTGATAATCTGAATAAAGCTATTGCAGGAACAGATTTGGAAAACAAAACTATTGAAGAAATTTGTACAAAAGGAACTGATAAACCTGTAGTACGAAATAACGGAGGCGGACACTTCAATCATACATTATTTTGGGAAATCCTTACACCGGGAGGAAGTAATGAACCAATAGGTAATGTAAAAAATGCTATTGAAAATTATGGTGGTTTTGAAAAATTTAAAACCGATTTTTCCGAAGCTGCAAAAACAAGATTTGGTTCAGGATGGGCTTGGTTAGTAAAAAACAATGATGGTTCTGTGGAAGTATCTTCTACTCCTAATCAGGACAATCCTTTAATGCCTGTTGCAGACAAAAAAGGAACTCCAATCTTAGGACTTGATGTATGGGAGCACGCTTATTATTTAAATTATCAAAATAGAAGACCAGATTATGTAACTGCTTTTTTTGACCTTATCAATTGGGATAAAGTAGAAGAGCTTTATAATAAATAAAAAAATCATAAAAAATCCGCTTCAGTTGAAGCGGATTTTTAGTTTATTAATAATATTCAAGTTAGAATTAGTTTATAAACTCAAATCTTGCATATTCGGCAATTTTCTTAGGAATCCGAATTCCGTTTTCTGTCTGATTGTTTTCCAGCAAAGCAGCCATAATTCTCGGAAGAGCCATTGCAGATCCATTCAATGTATGAACCAGTTGGGTTTTTCCTTCTCCTTTATATCGGCATTTCAAACGATTAGATTGGAACGTTTCAAAATTGGAAACAGAAGATACTTCCAGCCATTTTTCTTGGGCAGCACTCCACACTTCAAAATCATACGTCATAGCAGAAGCAAATCCTGTATCTCCACCGCAAAGTCTCAAAATACGAAACGGCAATTCAAGGTCAGTTAAAATTTCTTTTACATGTTCTACCATTTCTTCCAAAGCGGCATAAGAATTTTCAGGTTTTTCAATTCTTACAATTTCTACTTTTTCAAACTGATGAAGGCGATTCAATCCACGAACATGAGCTCCATAACTTCCTGCTTCTCTTCTGTAGCATTGAGAAAAAGCCGTATTTTTCACCGGAAGATCTTTTTCATCCAAAATTACATCTCTGTAAATATTGGTAACCGGAACTTCGGCAGTCGGAATCAAATACAAATCATCTTCGCCAATATAATACATCTGTCCTTCTTTATCCGGAAGCTGACCTGTTCCATATCCGGAAGCTTCATTCACAACATGAGGCGGATTGACTTCCATATAACCGGCATCTACGTTTTTATCCAAAAAATACTGAACCAAAGCTCTTTGCAAACGTGCACCTTTTCCAAGATAAACCGGAAAACCCGCTCCTGCAATTTTCACTCCTAATTCAAAATCAATCAGATTGTATTTTTTTGCCAATTCCCAGTGTGGAATTGCACCTTCTCCAAGTCCGGAAACTTCCACAGATTGGAAAACGATTTCATTATCATCGGCAGAAACTCCTGCTTTTACTCTCTCATTCGGAATATTCGGAATCTGATACAAAATCTGTAAAAGCTGATCTTCGCTTTCTCTCAATTTTTGCTGAAGATTTTGGGAGTTTTCTTTGTATTCGGAAGTTTTAGCTTTTGCAGCTTCTGCTTCCTCTTTTTTCCCTTTCTTCATTAGCATTCCGATTTCTTTCGATATTCTGTTCATCTGAGCAAGGTTTTCGTCCAGCTCAAATTGTATTTTTTTACGTTCATCATCTACAGAAATGGCTTGTTCCACCAATTCCGGATTTTTAAAATTTCTTTTTTGTAAACCTTCCAAAACGCGATCTTTACTTTCGCGCAAAAAATTAACTTGTAACATAAAAGTTCAATGTTTAATATTCAAAGTTCAATGTTAAAAGCTTTCATAAAAACTTTGAACACTGAACTCTAAACTTTGAATTAATAATTGCAAATTTAGCGATTATTTCGAGATTTTAATGATATTCGGCTGACCGTCTTGTTTTGTAAATACCAATTGATTGTTATACCACGCTTTTTGAAGTTGGAAAACCTCTGGTTTCAAAACATAATTTAGAACAAGATTATCTTTGAATGTGGAAGTAGTAGAATTCGTAGTCTTTTTTGTTATAATCAAAGTGATTTTAGATTGGTAGATTTTCGCATTCGTGTCTGAAGAATCAATCAGGATTCTTTTTGCCCCCGAAACATATTCAATATATTTTACAGAATCTGCATCATATTTTAGAGAGAAAGAAACAGGTGCATTATCAGTAGTTCCATTTACATCATTCATCGAAATACTTTGGTACGAACCGGCAATTGCAGAATTCAGCATATCCTGACCTACAGAATCTATGTAAAGATTCGTAATCTGATCTATTTGCTGAACAGTTTCATCATTGCCACGACAACTTACAATCGCCATCAATACGATCAAAACTGCAAAAAAAACGTTCTTCATTTCACAAAGATACTTTATTTCAGTTTTCGGAGGTAAAGGAAGAATGAAAACATAAGAAAAAATCCTGTAAAAATTAAAGTGGACGCCATAGAAACAGCCATTCCTTTTACTCCCAGATCCGGAACCAGAATTGCAGAAAATACCAGCAGAATAATAAGCGCCAAAACAGAAACTGTTGTATTGACTTTCATCAACCCAACCGCCGAAAGCAAATTTCCATAAAGATTCCGAAACAGCATATTCATACAAAAAGCTCCCAAAAGAATGGTAAAAAGCAAAGTATTATCTGAATATTTTTCGCTAAAAAACAAATGAAGAATTTCCGATCTGAAAAAATATCCAACAGCAAAAATCAAAACACAAACCGGAATAAAAATTTTATAATAGTTGGAAATATAATGAACTAAAAAAACACGATTTTTAAAATTCTTCGCTAAAATAGGAAAATCACTTTGAAGAAAAGTGAGTGCTAAAAATGTAATATTAGCTGGAATCAGAATGGCGACTTTATAATTGGCAACTGCGTTTTCATTCATTAAAAATCCGAGGAGCAAAACATCGGCAGAAAATAATGCATCGGAAAGTAGTGCCGTTCCGGACGAATGCAATGCGTAGTTCCAGATTTCTTTCGTATTCAAACTCAAACCTTTTTTTTCTGAAAAAATCTGATCTTTTTTATACCAAAATAGCGAAATAAAAGGAGCTATTGCATTGGCAATCAAATATCCGATCATTCCAAAAAAATACGTCAGAACCAACATCAGAACCAGAGTAGAAATATTGATAACATTGTTGATTTTTGCAAATTCTTTATTATTCCCGCTAATTCTGAGTTCCGATTGAATATGGCTAAAAAAATACGTTCCGAAAAGTCGTATCGCAAAAAATAAAAATATCCAGAAAATATCTTCGTATTTCGTAGTATAAAAAACGCTAATTATTAGAAATACAACGCTCAATAAAATCTGATAGAGAAATCCTTTACGAAATAAATATGTTGAAAGTATTTTTTTATCGGTTTCAGATTCTGAAATAGAGCCAAATCTCAGAAGACTTTGCATACTTCCAAATCCACTGAAAGGCGAAAAAATGGAAAATACAGAAGCAACTATACTCAATGTACCAAAATCTTCTTCCGGTAAAAGCCTGATTATGAATAGCGAACCTGCAAAAGCGCAAATCTTGGCAACCAAAAGCGAAACGAAAACATATTGCCCTTTGTTCTGAAAAAATGCTTTTACAAAATCTGCTAAACTTTTCATTTTAAAAATACAGCTTAAAAATTGCTAAAATATGTACAGCCATAGCTTTAGAATAAAAATCCGTAGAACTAAAAAGTTGGGAAACTTCATTTTTCAGATCTGCATAATGGTCTAATCTTCCGATATTTTCTTCAAAATAGTTTTGATAGTAGTTCTGATTTTCTACACTCCTGTCAAAATAATACTGATATGGATACATACTCGCATTTTGTGGAGCATTCAATATTTTTTCATTTATTTTTTTAAAAACAGGTTTCAGAAAACGATCTCCAAATGCAGTTTTCCAGGCTGCATTGGGCTTCATCAGTGTTCTTTCCCATGCATACTTTGTAGCTTCTTTGCAATATTTCGATATCCATTCCAGATAAAAATGATGGTTGTGTTTCCAACTTTCAGGAAGAGTAATCGCAAATTTCAGAAAATCTTTCGTCATAAAGGGCGAAGTCTGATACGCTTTTTGCTGAAAAACGTGAGCTCCTAAAAGTGTCCGATTAAATGCCAGATTCCGGATAAGAAACGTTTCTTCCGTTTCATATTTTTTCAGAGTTTCTTGCAATGAATCTTGAATTTTCTGAAGAAATACAGGATTGGAAACAATCTTGAATTGCGAAGGTTTCATACGTTTTGGTTCAGAATTGAAGCCTCCCAAAACTCCATCACCAATCTGTCCACTGTGAAAAATCGAAAAATTTTCATAGTGCAATCGGTCTACTGCGTGCTGCACATGAATTCCACCGGTGTACAAAACCAATCCTTCGGAAATTTTCGTAAGCTGATCTATTTTTTTGAGAAAACTCCCATCATCCAAAGAAACAAACTCATAATGAAGAAGATAATCTTTTGCTATTTTTCGGGAAATAGTTTCGTCAAAATATCCGGATTGTGAAAAGCAGAATACATTATCCGGAATTTTTTGATTCTTAATAGCATACAATAATGCAACACGGCTGTCCAAGCCACCACTGAGAAGCGAAAGATGATGCGTTCCCAATTCGTCGTCTTTTTCATATTCCAATAGGATGGATTGGGTAAATACCTCATCCATTTTCTGAAAAGCCCTGTCTTTAGAATGTGCAAAATACGATTCATCGAAAAAGGAAAAATATTTTTTTTCACTGAAATTCAAATCATTACAATTTATTTCAATGTAATGTCCATCATAAACTTTAAAAACATTTTCCAGAATGGTTTTATTTTCCAGCATATTTCCATAACACAGAAGCTGATAAACAGAATTTAAATCCGGTTTGGAAACGATTCCTTTTTCTTTTAACGTTTGGTTTAGTCTTATCAAGCTGGTATCTACAAAGAATTGTTCATTCATTTTTGAATAAAAAACTCTTTGCGTGGAAGTAGGATTCGTAAAAACAAAAATTTTCCCTGAAATCTTATCCCAAATAAATCCACGAAATTCCCCTTCAAATTCTTTGATGATGCTTTCCTTTCGATTATTGTACACTTCCAGAACGAACGTTCTGAAATCTTTCAGTGCATATTCCTGAAGAAGTTTTTTCTTATTCAGTACAACTCCTTCAATCAAAAATTCCAAATGACTTTCCTGCAAATGAAAATCATCATACTTCCCGGAAAGAAAAGTTCTGACTTCGGTTTGGTTGTCTGAAATGGTAATAGAAAATCCGGAATTCATCTTATTTTTCTATTTATAAAAAACGAAAATACGGGAAACATTCTAATATTAGGATATTATTTTTCAAGAATTTCTTTATAAACAGCATCAAATTTTTCGGCAATTTTCTGCATAGAAAAGTTTTCTTCTACATATTGATGAAGTTTTTCAGGAGAATCAAACTTGTTTTTGGAAACTAAAACGTTCTTCATGGCCTCATAAAGTTCAGCTTCGGATTTTTCAATAATCATTCCGCAATTCTGATGGACAATTTCAGGAATTCCGCCAACATTTGTCGCAATTACAGGAATTCCGGAAGACATAGATTCTAAAAGAACACACGGCAAATTTTCATAATTGGAAAAAAGAACAAAGCAATCGCTGCTTCTCATTTTTTCAGCCACCTCAACAGAGGAAATTTCTCCAAAGGTTTTAATATAATTTTCCGCTTCTAATTTTTTAATCAATTGATTCAGTGTTTCCACATCGCCATCTCCACCAATATGCAATTCAAAATTCTGAAATTCATTTCGGAGACGTGAAGCTGTTTGTATAATTAAATCAGGGTTTTTCAATGGAATCAAGCTGGAAACGTGCAAAAATTTAAACACTTTATTTTCATGCTTTTCAGTAATGAATACATTGGTATCGACTACATTTTCCACAATTTTATATTTTTTCCCAATGTTCAATTCTTGCAGATTATTCATCAGATTTTTGCTTACCGGTAAAATGTAAGATGCATAATCTGCAATTTTCCGGGCAATAAAAAGCTGGGATTTTGAAAGTCTTGAACGATTGATTTTCAAAAAACCAGACCAATGTTCAGAAATTATAAAAGGAATTTTATAGTTTTTTTTCAGCCAGACCGCAAAAAGCATATTATTCTGCATCACATTTCCGTGAACAATATTCGGTTTCTGTATTTTCTGAAAACCGACTTTATACGCTTTCATTCTTCTAAGAAAATTCAGAGCCGGATTTTTAGATTGTGGATAATACACAATCAGGGTTCGAATTCCGTTCACTGTTCTATCATCGAAAATATATTTTACTTTCTGAGAAGGATCTCCAATTGCATGAAGAATCTCCACATGATGAAGCAAAGAAACGGCTTCTGCATGACGCTGTACAAAATTTCCGTTTGTAGATTCCAGTTTATTCGGAAACCATGATGAAATAAAGAGAATTTTGTAGCGCATCCTAAAAATTTATTCACACAAAAATAATGCATTTCAAACAAAAAAGCTCTCCGAATTTTTCCGAAGAGCATTTATACTACGTTTAATTATTTTTAATCCAGATAAATTCCTGCCCAGCTTCTTTTCAATGGTAAAAGAAAATCTGAAAGGAAACTTACATAGGTAGATTTTGAAAAATCAAAAACTTCAATATTTTGAGAAATTTCTCCGCTTTTCAATCCGTTTCGGAATTCGGAGAGTTTCATGGTTTTTACTTCTCCATTTTCCACAAAGCTGGCTTTCATTCGATCAAAAAAACCAAGATCAAATTCTTTGTCCAATTCACGAATCACTCCTGTCAAAGAATCTATGGAACAACCGGAAGCCATTTCCTTTTCTTCATCTACACAAACAACAATAAACTGATTTTTTTCAATTTTAAAAGAAGAAGAAAGCGGTTTTCCATGAGCAGCCCAAGTCGCCAAAAAATCAAATAATTTTTCAGAAATTGCTTTAGCTTCTTTTGCTGTAAAAGGTCTTGATGCAGGATAAATGATTACTCGGTAATCATTGGTTTCTATTATTTCGGATTCTTGTATTTTCATAATTGTTGGTCGGATGTAAATTTACAAATCTTCGGTTTCAGCTAAAAGCTCTGCAATATCTTTAACGGCAACTTCTGTATTTTTATTGAAATGCTTTACACCGTCCGTCATCATCGTCATACAAAACGGACATCCGGTTGCTATAATATTCAGATTTTCAGAAAGTGCTTCTTCCGTTCTTTCAATGTTGATGTCTTTATTTCCTTTTTCCGGCTCTTTGAACATTTGTCCACCACCAGCTCCACAACAAAGCCCGTTTTGGCGACAACGTTTCATTTCTACCAGTTCGGCATCCAATTTTTCTAAAAGTTGGCGAGGTGCTTCATATTCATCATTTGCTCTTCCCAAATAGCAAGGATCGTGAAAAGTGATTTTCTTTCCTTTGAAACTTCCGCCTTCGATTTTCAATCTGCCTTCATTCATCAATTGCTTTAAAAATTGTGTATGATGCAAAACTTCATAATTTCCTCCCAATGAAGGATATTCGTTTTTCAAAGTATTAAAACAATGAGGACAGGCTGTTACAATTTTTTTAACTTCATAAGCATTGAGAATTTCAATATTGGTAAGAGCCATCATCTGAAAGATGAATTCGTTTCCGGCACGTTTTGCAGGATCTCCGTTACAGGATTCTTCCTGTCCTAAAACTGCAAATTCCACCCCAATTTTGTTAAGAATTTTGCAGAAAGCACGAGTTATTTTTTTTGCTCTGTCGTCAAAACTTCCGGCGCAACCTACCCAAAAGAGAACTTCAGGAGATTTGCCTTCGGCAGCATATTCTGCCATTGTTTTTATTGTAAAATCCATATTCTAAATTTGGATTAATGATTTAATTTTTTTGTCATTTTGATATTACAGCGTTGATATTCCGATTTTTCAACAGGAACTTCTTCAAAGCCAAATTTTTTGTAAAGATGAATAGCCGGAGATAATTTGGTATTGGAATACAAAATCAAATTCTGAGCTCCCATTTCCTTAGCATTATCTATACAACACTGAATCAATAAATTTCCGTATCCTTTTCCTTGTGCCGATTCATCAACTCCCATTTTGGTAAGTTCCAGTTCGTTATATTCATTGTACATCAAGGCAACTGTTCCTTTCGGAATATCATTTTCTACTGCGAAAAAAATTCTTCCTCCATTGTCTAAAATATACTTTTCCGGATCGGAAAGCACTTCTACATCATAAGGTTCTGCTACAAAATATTTTCCCAGCCAATCCATATTCAATTTTTTAAAATATGGAGCCCACTCTTTTTTATATGAAACTATTTCAGCCATTTTATTCTGTTGCCCATTTTAGACGATCTGCCTGATTGTATTGCCAAGGCGCTCCATTATTTTCAATATTGGTCATCATCAGATTCCATTCTTGAGGAGCAGAAGATTCTTCCATTATCATAAATCTTCTCAAATCCATAATAATAGAAAGTGGATCAATAAGAACCGGACACGCTTCTACACAAGCATTACAAGTTGTACACGCACGAAGTTCTTCTCTTGAAATATGATCGTCCAACAATTTTTTCCCATCATCTTCAAATTTTCCTTTTTTGTTGATTATTTTCCCCACCTCTTCTATCCTATCTCTCGTATCCATCATAATTTTTCTTGGAGATAGCTGCTTCCCGGTAATATTGGCAGGACAAACAGCAGTACATCTTCCGCATTCTGTACAGGAATAGGCATTGAGTAGCTGAACTTTATTCAAATCAAAAATATCGCTTGCTCCAAATTTTTCAGGAACTGCAATCGGATCTGCTTCAGGCGGTGATGCATAAGGATCAGCATTCGGATCCATCATCAGTTTTATTTCTTTGGTAACAGAATCCAGATTATTGAATTTTCCTTTTTTATTGAGATTGGCAAACCATGTATTCGGAAAAGCGAGGATAATGTGTAAATGTTTGGAGTAATATAAATAGTTCATAAAAAACAATACTCCCAAAATATGAAACCACCAAGCTGATTTCTCAATACTATGCAAAGTTTCTAAACTAAAGTCTTTAAAGAAAGGAAACAAATATTTTGAAATTGGAAAATTATTAGAAAAATTTTGGATATTCCATTGTGCATCTGCATAATAATCCGCTCCATTCATCATAAAAAATGCCACCATAAGAGCAAATTCTATAACTAGAATCCAGTTGGCATCATTTCTTGGCCAGCCGAAAAGCTCTTTCATATTGAGCCTTTTAACGCCTAAAAAATTTCTACGGATAAAGAAAACAACAACCGCAACAATCACTAACAAAGCTAAGACTTCCAAGGTTGCCGTAAACACAGCATAAAGAGAATGACCAAAAATTCCGAAAAGAAAACGATGCGTACCAAAAATACCATCTATAATAATTTCGATCAGCTCCAAATTGATAATCACAAAACCAACATACACAAAAATGTGAAGAATTCCGGCAATGGGTCTTTTTGTCATTTTGCTTTGTCCAAGTGCCACTTTTGCCATGGTTTTCCATCTTTCCGGTTTATTATCGGATCGATCAATAGCTTTCCCTAATTGAATATTTCTATAGATTTCTTTCAGGCTTTTTGCAAAAAGTCCGATTCCGGCAATAAGACAAATCAGAAAAAGGATGTTATCAATATATTGCATGATGTAATAGTATTAGTCTTTATTATTTTTTCCGAAAACTGAAAAATTAACATAACGTTTCGGATTGGCTTTCAAATCTTCTGCTAAAGCATTCATACTTGCAGCCGTCTTATTTAAGTTTTTATAAAGTTCATCATCTTTTGTTAATTTACCAAGACTTCCCTCTCCTTTTTCTATGCCAGAAATAATGTTATTCATTTTACTGGTAGTGATACTGAGCTGGTCGATAGTGGCGTTCAGTTTTTTTGTATCAATATTTTCCGCCAAATTTCCATATTTATCTATTGCAGTTCTTGCACTAATGGTTGCAAGGTTGGCATTATCCAAAACTTTCTCAATTTTAGGATTGGAATTTGCCAATAAAGCATTGGTTTGTTTCGAAGTAGCTTCAAATGCTGTAACGGTAGTATTAAGATTATGAAGCAAAGCAGCAAGTTCTGCTCTGTTTCTTTCATCAAAAATTTTATTGGCATTATTGGTTAGAGAATCTACACGTTTCAGAACCACCTGAAGCTGATCTTTCACAGGTCCTACTTGTGAGGAAAGACTGTTCAAAACAGATGGTTGGTAATTTCCTGTCAAAGTGTCTCCATCTTTTGCAAAAGGTCCACCATAAGCAAGATTCACACGCATTTCTTTTCCGGACATCAATCCCGGTTCAAATACCTCAAGAGTAGATTTTTTGGAAAAAATATACTTGTCATCTACTAAAATCTTGACAACAAAATGCATCTTACCCGTTTTTCCGATAACAGGCTTTATTTCATCTACCTGACCTACTTTTAGTCCATTGATAGAAATCGGACTAGAAGGTTCCAAACCTTCTACATTATCGAATTGTGCATAAAAAATATTATCTGTAGTAAAAAGGCTTTTCCCTTTCATAAACTGGTATAGATAAACAAATCCACCGATTGCAAGAACTGCAATTAAACCCGCTTTTATCTCTTTTGAAATTTTCACTTTCTTCTTTTTTATCAATTAACAAATATAATTATTTTATCCGTTGTGTTTTTCCAAACCTATGCCAAAGACCAAAAAAAGCGACATTTCTGCCGCTTCTATTGTATTCTGAATAAAGGATTATTGTTGCCCTTTATTATAGACTTCATTTCTATAATCTTCAATATCTGCATTATCCTGAAGACTCTTCATCAAACCTTGTCCAAACATTTGAGAATTTTGCTGAGAAATAGATTGGATCATACTTTTGATATCACCCGGCTGCTTATTCGTAGAAAGTGATTTTCTCTGAACAATATACACTCCTGAAAACCCTTCTACTGGATTTGAAACCTTATTATTTCCTACTCCGAAAGCAGCACCTGCAACTTTTGGCTCCATTGATCCTAATATTGACGGATTTAAAAGATTAATTTGCGCTGTCTGTCTTGATGTTGCAAACAATTTTGCAATTGCATCAAGTGAAGTTGCTTTTGCAGCGGTAATTTTTTCCTGAATTTTTTTAGCAAGAAGTTTATTCTTTATTATTGGCTCTACTTGTTCTCTTACGCTTTCAGGATCTGCACTTCCTGCTTCCTGAATTCCGTTTACAAATGCAACGATTTTGTCTCCGGTTCCTTCTACAGTAAAGATTTCGGTATCTCCTTTTTTTCTATCTTTTTCAAATGCCCAAACAATTACATCATTATCCTTATCTGTACCAACTCCCGGAATTTGTCCCTGAAAACGGGTTACATTTTTAGGATTGAAAAATTTATAATTATTTTTCTTAGCGATGTTAGAGAAATCATTGAACGATTTACCCTGAACCTGCTGAATGTATTTTGTAGCTTTCGTATAAATATCATTTTCAGTTTTGTCGGATGCTTTAATTGCTTTTACAAGATTAGCAACTTTGTAACCCATTGCTCCTGCTTTCTTGTCCTGAACATTAATAACATGATAACCAAATTGAGTTTCTGCTAATCCTGTTGATCCTTTTGCATTACTTGCAAGGAAATTTAAATATCCAGGTGCAAATTGACTTTCTGGTGTAGTCCAACCCACACTTCCTCCTCTTTGAACTGCATTTGGCTCATCAGAAAGTTTAAGTCCATCCGCAAATTTTGCAGGATCTGTCTTTATAAGAGCCAATAAACTGTCTGCAATTTTTTTAGCCTGTTCTTTAGTTCTGCTTGCAGTAGAACGTTCTGCTCCTTTGTATGCAATCAAAATGTGTTTTGAAAGAGTAGAATCTGATGGCTTTTTATCCAAAAGTTTAGAAACTACATAAAAATTTTGTTCTTTATATGGCCCGAAAACCTGTCCTACACTTGCTGTTGCAATCTTGTCTTTAATTCCAGCAGGCAATTGATTAGCCGGAAAATATTGAGGCATAAAACGGATATCAGAATTAGCTTCCACGAAAAGAGAATCATTCGTAGTATTTAGGAAGTTTTCTTTTCCGCCGCTTGCTTCGCTTCCAACGTTAAGCAATTTATCAATATCTTTCAAGGTAGCTGCATCATCTGCAGCACTTGGTACAGCAGGGAAATATACTACTCCAAGATTTCTACTTGCATCTCTTTTGAAGTTGATAGGATGAAGTTTAATATAATCTGTAATATCCTGAGTTGTAACTTTCACTGGATTTTTTTGTGCAAAAGAAGTATAATCAATTTTCACAAAATCAATTGTAGCCAACTGATCTCTTAGTTTTGCCACTTCTTCAGCTTCTTTTTTACTGGTTGTGATTGCAGAAGATATATTAGCAAAAACTTGTCTTGCCATTATTCTATATTCGATCGTTTTTCTGGTTTTCAACCAATTGTTATATTGTTGAATTTCTCCACTATTTTTAAGATCTTCAATTTGCTTTTTTAGTTCCTGAACCTTGAAGTTTCCTTTTTCATCTAAAAATGCCGGATTCTGAGCAAACATCTGGTCATACTGAACTTGACTCCAGAAAAAATCATCAGTCATTTTCATGCCCATTTTTTCAAATTGCTGTTTAACCAACTTGCTTTGAACAAGAACTTGCCATGCTTGTTCTTCCAGCCCATTTGTAGGCTGCCCCTGTTGCTGAGCTTGTTGCTGAAGAATCATGAGTTGATCATTAAACTCTTCTCTTGTAATTTTTTCTCCGTTTACTTTTCCAAAAACATTGGGATCTTTCCCGAATACCTTATCAATACTATCCGGATTTACCAAAAATGCAAGCAAAGCAATTGCAATTGCTCCCATCAAAAGCCAAGGACGTTTTCTAATCTCTCCTAAAACTGCCATCGTATATTATTATATTTTTATCAGTCTGCGAAAATACACATTTTTAAAATATTAGAAAAATTTAAATCTCTTTTTTAATTATTGTTATAAAACAGAATTTTTGAAATTCTGACCATTTTGTAAATATGGCATAGGAATTGGGCGATAAGTTGTTACCCTTAAAAAGTGTTTGATTTTCAAACAAAACAAAAAAATAAGCATTATTTTAAAAATAAAAAATGACAGATTGTCACATAATATGGTAGAATTTGAAGACTTTGATTTCGGAGATATTGTAGATGAAAATTTTAGTATTGTAGCTGAAGAAATTGATCTTTCCGAAAAAGAAAATGATAAAAGTAACGAGCAAAAAATATATCCTGTTCTTCCCGTAAGAAACATGGTGATGTTTCCTAAGGTAATTATTCCAATAACAGCAGGAAGAGACCAGAGCAAACAGCTTTTAGAAGAAGCTCAGAAAAATGGAGAACTTATAGGAATTCTTAGCCAAAAGAACTCTAATGTTGAAAACCCATCCGAAAATGATTTGTTTGCTGTAGGAACTATTGCAAGAATCATTAGAATCATAAAACTTCCAGACGGCAACATCACAGCAATAACAAGAGGTATTGAAAGATTTAAGATAAAATCTTTTGTAAGCGATCAGCCGTATTATAAAGCCAAACTTGACAAATTAAAAGATACGAAACCTAAAGATAAGGAAGGATATGAAGCACTTTTAGCCAATATTAAAGATTTGGCTTTAAAAATTATTCAGCTGGATCCCAATATTCCAAATGCTGCCAATTTTGCCATTAATAATCTTAACAACAGTGAAGATCTACTAAATTTCATCTGCACAAATGCTAATTTTCCCTCTTTGGAAAAACAGAAACTTCTTGAAGAAAAAAGCCTTCAGAAACGTGCAGATTATTGCTATGAACTAATGTTGGAAGATTTCAGAAAATTGGAACTTCGCAATCAAATTCATCAGAAAACCAACAGAGAACTGGATAAAAGCCAAAGAGAATATTATCTGAACCAACAGATGAGAACCATTCAGGAAGAATTGGGTGGTGGTCCGGATTCTGACGTGGAAGAACTTTTGGTGAAAGCAAAATCCAAAAAATGGAATATTGAAACCGAAGAGCATTTTCAAAAGGAAATAAAACGCTTACAAAGACACAATCCGAATTCTCCGGATTATAACGTGCAGAGAAATTATTTAGATTTCTTTACCGATTTGCCTTGGGAAAATTATTCCAAAGATATTTTTGATATTAATAAAGCTGAAAAAGTTTTGGATAAAGCTCATTTTGGATTAGAAGATATCAAAAAAAGAATTTTGGAACACATGGCTGTTCTGAAACTTAAAAGCAATATGAAATCCCCGATTTTATGTTTGGTAGGACCTCCCGGTGTCGGAAAAACTTCTTTGGGAAAATCTATTGCTGATGCTTTAGGTAGAAAATATGTACGTGTTTCTTTAGGTGGTCTTCATGATGAAAGTGAAATTCGTGGACATCGGAAAACGTACATTGGAGCAATGGCTGGAAGAATTATCCAAAGTATCAAGAAAGCAGGAACTTCAAATCCTGTTATTGTTTTGGATGAAATTGATAAAATCGGACAAGGAATTCACGGAGATCCGAGTTCAGCCTTATTAGAAGTTCTTGATCCTGAACAGAATAATTCATTTTATGATAATTATCTGGAAATGGGTTACGATTTATCAAAGGTTATGTTTATTGCTACTGCCAATACGCTTTCTTCCATTCAGACACCACTTTTAGACAGGATGGAAATCATTCAGATTGCAGGCTACACTTTGGAAGAAAAAATAGAAATTGCAAAAAGATACCTCCTCAAAAAACAACAGGATGAAAATGGTCTTACCACAAAATCTTTCAAACTCGGCAATGCCGAATTAAAGCACATTGTGGAAGCACATACTTCCGAAAGCGGTGTAAGAACTCTGGAAAAAAGGATTGCTGCAATCGCTCGTTGGGTTGCTTTGCAAACTGCAATGGAAAAAGATTTTGATTCTAAAATTTCGATTGAAAAAATTGATGAAATACTCGGAGTTCCGAGACCGAAAAGTTTATCGGAAACCACTTCTGTTCCGGGAGTTGTAACAGGATTGGCATGGACAAGTGTAGGTGGTGATATTCTATTCATTGAAAGTATCGTTAGCAACGGAAAGGGAAATCTTACCATGACGGGAAATCTTGGAAATGTGATGAAAGAATCTGCTACAATTGCTTTAGAATACATCAAAGCCAAACATACAGAATTAGGAATTGATTCCGAAGAAATTGAAAAGAAAAACATTCACGTTCACGTTCCGGAAGGTGCTACTCCAAAAGACGGCCCTTCTGCCGGAATTGCCATGCTTACCTCCATGGTTTCAAGTTTCAGGAATAAAAAAGTAAAGCCGCATCTTGCCATGACGGGAGAAATCACACTTCGAGGAAAAGTTCTTCCTGTAGGCGGAATTAAGGAAAAACTTCTCGCAGCAACAAGAGCCGGAATAAAAGATGTAATTCTTTGTGAAGCCAATCGGAAAGATGTGGAAGAAATCAATAAAGAATATCTTAAAAACCTCAATGTTCATTACATCAATAATATGAATGAGGTTATTAAAATTGCTTTGAAATAAATCTACAGGTAGTTTTACCATAATTGAATAATCCGTTCAGAATTTTTTTCCGAACGGATTTTATTTTATTCATCAATTCAATTTTTTTATAAATTTGTTGTTTATACTATTTATATGAAAAAAATATACTCTGGTTTTCTGCTTTTTTTACTGTATGTAAATTCTATTAACGCTCAAGAGATTCTTCCAAAAGGATTATCCCCGGAAGAACAGAAAATCGTTTCCAGCTACAACTTTAAAGGAGACGAAAAAACACCGGCTCCCAGTCTTCCGGTAAGAACAGCAGCTCAATGGGAAGAAGTAGAATATCTAGTACTTTCCTGGAATAATCAATATAAAAATATACAAAGGCAAATTGTGCAAGCAGCCGTAAAAGAATGCAAAGTTCTGATTGCAACACAAAGTGAGGCAACCGTGAAAAGCTATCTGACATCCAATGGTGTAGATCTTACCAATGTACGATTTTTGAATGCTGCAACCAATAGCATCTGGATAAGAGATTATGCTGCTAATACAGTTTATACCAATGATGTAGGAAGCCGTGCTTTGGTGGATTGGATATACAATCGTCCACGTCCATTGGATAATGTTTTGCCATCAAAACATGCAGCTTATCTTAATGTTCCGCTTTATATTACCGACACTTCTCCAAATGATTTGGTAAATACCGGTGGAAATTTCATGTCTGATGGAATGGGAAATGCTTTTGCTTCAAAATTAATTTTGGAAGAAAATATGTCCGGAAATTCTTATGGTGTGAGTCCTAAAACAGAAAATGAAGTAAATACAATCATGCACGATTATATGGGAATTAATTCTTACCGTAAAATGAATGTTCTGCCATACGATGGGATTCATCATATTGATATGCACATGAAATTATTGGATGAGGAAACAATCCTTGTTAGCCAATATCCGGAAGGAGTTGCAGATGGCCCATACATCAAACAAAATATAGATTACATAAAAAATACATACAAAACACCTTTCGGAAACGACTACGACATCAAATGGATTCCGGCTCCACCCAGTACAACAGGTGCTTATCCTGATACTGGAGGCTCTTACAGAACTTATACCAATGCTGTAATTATCAATAAAACCATTTTAGTTCCTACTTATCGTCCGGAAGTAGACGACGCTGCTCTTAATATTTACAAACAATTGATGCCCGGTTACAAAGTTGTGGGAATAGATGTTGATAATTCCGGAGAAGATTTGATAAGTCTAAGTGGAGCTATTCATTGTATTACCCATACAATTGGCGTTGCAGATCCGTTATGGATTACTCATTCCAAAATAAAAAGCGTAACCTCTTTTACTGTGCCTGTAGAAGCTCAGATCAAACATATTTCAGGAATTTCCCAAGCTAAAGTTTTTTGGAGAGAATCGGGAAGTACAGTTTTTCAGGAAACAAGTATGACGAATTCTACTGAAGATAAATGGAAAGCAAATCTTTCTCTTCCTTCAAACTCAAAAAAAATCGAATATTATATTTGGGCTCAAGCTAATTCAGGAAAATCCATTTCTCGTCCGATTGTTGCTCCAGATGGATATTGGAGCTTTAATGTAAATCAACAATTTGCTGTAGAAGAATTGAATACCAACAATATACAAGATCCTTTTCCGAATCCTACAAGTAACAAAGTATCTTTCAATGTAAAGAATCTTTCTGGTGATACTAAAGTTTCTATTCATACTATTTTGGGACAAAAACTTTCTGAACAAAAAATAAAGACTGAAAACGGAATCATTACGCTTGATCTTAATCCAAAATGGAACGGTGTCCTTCTGATCACTTTTGAAGGAAAATTTGGTAAAGTGACAAAGAAAGTCATTAAAAAATCTGAACTGAACTAAAAATTCTCTCAATTTTAAAATTTTTGAACTATGAAAATCGTAAAAACCATCATTTTTGTATTATTTGCATTAATGTTCATTAATGCCGGCTTGGACAAGTTTTTCCATTATATGCCAATGCCGAAAGATATGCCGCAAGAACAGATAAATGCTTTTAATTCTCTTATGCAAGTTACATGGTTGCTGCCATTGGTTGGTGCAGTCGAACTAATTGGAGGATTACTGGTTATTTTCCCAAAAACCAGAACACTTGGCGCAATTGTTATTTTACCGGTAATGGTTGGAATTTTAGCACATAATTTCACGGTTGCTCCGGCTGCATCAGGAATTATCATGTCTTTAGTTCTTTTCATTATTAATCTTTGGATTTTGTTTGATAACAAGCATAAACTAAATGCAATTTTCAGTTAAAACAATATTATTTTAATAAAATTTATAAAGCCTTTCTTGTTGATAAGAAAGGCTTTTTATTTTACAAAACATTAAAAATCAAAACATTGTATTGCAAATTCTCTTTACAGAAACAAAATAATGCATTTACAAACTTTACAAAGATTTCAGGCGGAAATTTGGAGTAGTCAAACCCGAAAAATAGATCGTCATGAAAACAAACTATTCAAAATTCCTTATCTGTGTATTAGTAGTAAGCATTATTTTTTCTTGCAAAAAAGGAGAAATAGCAGAAGCGGATTATAATTCTAAAATTTCAGCAACAGCCGATTCAGCAGCAGTAGTTTCGGACAGCATTTCTTCCGCAGCTACAATGACGGTAAAAGACAAAAAATTCATCAAAACCGCAAGCGTGGATATGGAAGTGAAGGATGTTTATGATGCTACTATTTCCATAGAAAAATCTGTAACTGATTTGGGCGGATTTGTTACCAAAAGTAACCTCAACAGCAATGTGGTTTCAAGCGAAACATTCAATACATCAGATGAAAATGCGATGATGGTGAAAAAATTCCAAACCGAAAATTCTATGGAAGTGCGTGTTCCTACCGAAAATTTGGGAGAATTTTTACAACTCATAAACAACAAAAAACTTTTCCTGAATTTCAGAATTATTACTGCTGAAGACGTAACCGCCAATATAAAATACGCCGGACTGGAAGCCAAAAGAACGCAAAAAACAGGAGAAAACATTGCCCAGCTAAAAACCAATAAAGATAAGGTGAACATGAGCAATGAAAATATGAGCGAAGAAAATATTCAAAAATTAGAAAGCATGAATATTGCTGATAATCTGAAATATAGCACCATTAGCATCTACATCAAAGAGCCTCAACTAAGAATTGCAGAAATCCCTGTAACCAATTCTAAAAATATTGATAATAAGTATAAATTCAATTTTTTCTACGATGCAAAAAATGCTTTTGTAGAAGGATATTATCTGATACAAATGATTCTGGTAGGAATTATAAAAATCTGGCCATTCGTTTTAATCGGAATTGTAATTTTCTATTTGTTAAGAAGAAAAAAAATAAACTTCAGCAAACAAAATTCAAATCCATCGGAAACGTAACCTTCGGGTGATCTTCATAGTTTTAATTTTGATTTTTACAGCCTTCGGAATTTTTTTTTCGGAGGCTTTAAAAATTCACATTCCCTTCACGTAAAGCATACATTTAAGATTACAATTTTTATGTAAATTTGCAGCTTCAAAATACTAAAGATTTTAAACTCATAATTAAAATAATTTGTAATTAAGATGTTATCTAAAATAAATCCAATACATACCAAAAGCTGGGAAGCACTTGAAAATCATTTCGCACAAAATGATTTCGAAATGCGAAGTCTTTTCCAATACAATCCGAATCGTTTCCATGAATTTTCAGTAAAAAGGGAAAACTATCTTTTTGATTATTCTAAAAACCTGATGGATGCTGAAACTAAAAAACTCCTTCTGGATTTGGCCGAAGAATGCCAACTGAAAGATGCTATTTCCAAAATGTTTTCTGGTGACAAAATCAACGAAACAGAAAGAAGAGCTGTGCTTCACACTGCGCTCAGAGATTTCTCGGATAAAGAAATTCTTGTAGATGGCGAAAATATAAAACCGGGAATCCGGAAAGTTCTGGAACAAATGAAAACCTTCTCAGAAAAAGTAATTTCTGGTGAACACAAAAGTTTTAGCGGAAAAGAAATTACCGATATTGTCAATATCGGAATTGGAGGTTCGGATCTTGGACCAGTAATGGTGGTTTCTGCATTAAAACATTTTAAAACAAGGCTTAATGTACACTTCGTTTCGAATGTAGATGGAAACCATATTGCCGAAGTCGTAAAAAATTTAAATCCTGAAACTACGCTTTTCATTGTTGCTTCCAAAACATTTACTACTCAGGAAACAATGACGAATGCCAACTCTGCAAAAGATTGGTTCTTAAAAGTCGGAAAACAGGAAGATGTAGAAAAACATTTTGTAGCTTTATCTACTAATATTCAATCGGTTAAAGCATTTGGAATTGCAGAAGAAAATATTTTTGAATTCTGGGATTGGGTTGGCGGAAGATATTCGCTTTGGAGCGCAATTGGTTTAAGCATTTCTCTTGCAGTTGGTTATGAAAATTTTGAACAACTTCTGAAAGGTGCTTATGAAACAGATGTTCATTTCCAAACCACCGATTTTTCTGAAAACGTACCGGTTTTAATGGCTTTGATTGGAGTTTGGTATCGCAATTTTTACGGAGCAGCTTCTTATGCAATTCTTCCATATTCTCAATATTTGGATAGATTTGCTGCGTATCTTCAGCAAGGAGATATGGAAAGTAATGGAAAATGCGTAGACCGAAACGGCGAATTTGTGGAATATGAAACCGGCCCAATAATTTGGGGAGAACCGGGAACCAACGGACAACACGCTTTCTATCAGCTGATTCACCAAGGAACTGAATTGATTCCTTCCGATTTTATTGCTTATGTCAAAAGTTGCAATCAAATTTCTGATCATCAGGAAAAACTTTTGGCTAACTTTTTCGCTCAAACTGAAGCACTTGCATTCGGAAAAACAGAAGAAGAAGCAAGAGAAGAGCTTCAAAATTCCGGAAAATCAGAAGAGGAAACGGAAAGACTATTAAACTACAAAGTCTTCCATGGAAACACTCCCACCAATTCATTGCTAATTAATGAATTAACTCCTTTTTCGTTAGGTCAATTAATTGCTTTGTATGAACACAAAATCTTTGTGCAAGGTGTAATTTGGAATATTTTCAGCTTCGATCAGTTTGGTGTGGAATTAGGAAAAGTTTTGGCAGGAAAAATCCTTCCGGAATTGGAAAGCAATGAGAAAATTTCTTCTCACGACAGCTCAACAAACGGGTTGATTAATTATTACAAAGAGAATAAGTAAGGCAGTTTAAGACTTTATCAAATTTTAAAAAATCTTTGACAAAGTTTTGTACACCAATCCTCCGGAATTTTGATTAATTTTGAGTAAAATTAAGACGATGACACAGATTACCATACAAATAAAAAACAAAGAAGAAGAAACCTTCATAGAAACTTTTTTGAAGAAAATGAAAATTAGCTTTGAAAAAAGCGAAGATGACGATTTTGAATTTACGGATGAAATGAAAAAAGTAGTGGATGAAGCGTTGAAAGAAGATAAATCCAAATTTCGGGATGCTTTTGAAGTCCTTGATGAAGTTTCTAAAAAATATGGCATTTAAAATTAAAATTTCATCACTTGCTACTCGTAATATTCATGAAGCTATTCAATATTATAGTTTTAAATCAAAGCCAACAGCAAGAAAGTTTAAAAAGAAAGTTCAGGAAGGATTTAATACCATCAAAACAAATCCTTTCTTCATTGTAAAATATAGAGAAGTAAGAGCTTTGCCTGTCAATAAATTTCCTTATTTAATATTATTTGATGTAGATGAAAAAAATATGATTGTTAATATCCTCTCCGTTTTTTGTACACATCAAAACCCTGAAAAATATCCGTAAATAAATTTAACAAATAATAGTAAAAATGGCTCAAATCCTTGATGGTTTATCACTGTCCAAAAAAATAAAACTGGAAATAAAGGAAGAAGTAGAAAAAATCCTTGCCAATAAAAGAAGAGCTCCGCATTTGGTGGCTATTTTGGTAGGAAATAATGGTGCAAGCAAAGCGTATGTAAACAGTAAAGTAAAAGATTGTGAAGAAGTAGGATTTCGTTCGACACTTTTAAAATTTCCGAGTACCGTTTCCGAATCAGAACTTTTGGAAAAAATTGATGAACTCAATAGATCTAAAGCGGTAGATGGTTTTATTGTTCAGCTTCCGTTGCCGAATCAGATCGATCAGGAAAAAATCATCATGGCGATTGATCCCAGAAAAGATGTGGATGGTTTCCATCCTGAAAATTTTGGAAAAATGGCATTAGAAATGGACACTTTTTTGCCGGCAACTCCGTTTGGAATTTTAACGTTATTAGAACGTTATAACATTGAAACCAAAGGAAAACATTGCGTCATTATTGGAAGAAGCCGAATTGTAGGAAAACCAATGAGCATTCTGATGGGAAGAAAAGATTTTCCGGGAAATTCCACTGTAACGCTTACACATTCTTACACAGAACACATTGAAGAATACACCCAGAAAGCAGACATTGTAATTACAGCTTTGGGCGATCCTAATTTCTTGAAAGGAAGCATGATAAAAGAAGGAGCCGTAATTGTAGACGTGGGAATTACCCGTGTTGAAGACCAATCCGAAAAAGGATACCATCTTGCAGGTGATGTAGATTTTGAAAGCTGTAACGAAAAAGCAAGCTGGATTACTCCCGTTCCTGGTGGAGTTGGACCCATGACAAGAGCAATGCTGATGAAAAATACTCTGCTTGCTTATAAAACCTCAGTTTATGATGACTAAAGAAGAACAGGAAATATTGATGAACGAAGGAAGAATGCTTCCCGTAATGGAACATTTTTATACCATTCAAGGAGAAGGTTTCCATACCGGAAAAGCAGCTTATTTTATTCGATTGGGAGGTTGTGATGTTGGCTGCCATTGGTGTGATGTGAAGGAAAGCTGGAATCCCGATCTGCATCCGCTAATGAATGCTGAAGAAATTGCAGAAACTGCTGCAAAATATTGTAAAACTATTGTGCTTACAGGTGGAGAACCATTAATGTGGAATCTCGAGATTTTAACTAAAAAATTGAAAGATTTGGGTTGCACTATTCATATTGAGACTTCCGGAGCGTATCCAATGAGCGGACATTTGGACTGGATTACACTTTCCCCAAAAAAAACCGGTCTCCCAAAAGAAGAAATTTATAAAAAAGCAAATGAACTTAAAGTAATTGTTTTCAATAATAACGACTTTAAGTTTGCTGAGGAACAAGCATCTAAAGTTTCCGAAAACTGTATGCTCTATCTCCAAAGCGAATGGAGCAAAAGAAACGAAATGTATCCAAAAATTACAGATTTCATTATGGAGAATCCAAAATGGAGAGCTTCTGTGCAAACTCATAAATATTTGAATATTCCGTAAATTATTTTAAATTTACCTTCCCTGAATACATTATATGCAACGAATTCGATATTCGAGATATTTCAAATCTTTATTCATACTTATTGACGTTATCATCATTACGGCAATTTTTGTTCTTTTCTTTTTCAGGAACAATGATTATAAATTTGATAAAAATATTGAAGAGCATAATTATATTCTTATCATCATTTTCGTTTTTTTCTGGATACTTTTAAGTGGACGTACCAAATTGTACAGCATACCTAGAAATCTTACCTATACCATCTATCTGGAAAGGCTCATCACGCATATTTTTATTTTTATTTTTGGAGTTATTCTTCTGGCAAAAGTAAGCAATAATGAGTTTTTGAAGGAAGACCGTTTTATAATTGCGGGAGCACTTTTCATTCTTTTATTTTTTGTAAAATCCTTTCTTTTCTTTTCCCTGAAATACATCCGTACTTTGGGAATCAATCATAGAAATGTTATGTTTTTATCCGAAAATTCTTCTTCGGAAATACTTAGAAATATTCTTACACAAAGGAAAGATTACGGTTTTAAAATTTTTGATTTTCCGGCAGAAAAAGATCATAATATTCCAGAAATTGTAAAATTTTGGAAAGACAATGGAATTCATACCATGTATCTCCCATCAGAATATTCTGAAATGGAACACGATTTTGAACGCCAACTTTTCCGTGAAGCCGAAAAGCATAAAGTGAGAATAGCGCTCATTCCGAATATTATTCAAAACAATTTTTTCCGGTATGATCTCACTTATATTGAGACTCAGCCTGTTCTTTCCCAAACCAAATTTCCGCTTGATTATCTTACTAATTTTATTATAAAAAGAACTTTCGATATAGTATTTTCAGTGATTGTTCTTGTACTAATCTGTAGTTGGCTTTTTCCGATTATTGCTTTATTGATAAAACTTGACAGTAAAGGTCCTATTTTTTTCTTTCAGAAAAGATATGGTTTTCACGACGAAGTTTTTAAATGCATAAAATTTCGTACGATGTACAAAAATGGAAATTCTTCAACAAAAACTACAGAAATGAATGATGCAAGAATCACCAATTTCGGAAAATTTCTAAGAAAAACCAGTCTTGATGAATTGCCTCAATTTATCAATGTACTATTAGGTGATATGTCCGTAGTAGGACCTCGACCTCATATGTTATTGGTAGATGATTATTATAAATTAAAAATAGGAAGATATTCTATCAGAAGTCATGTAAAACCCGGAGTTACAGGATTGGCACAAGTGAATGGTTTACGTGGAGATTCTGGAGACATGAATATCGGAATGCAAAAAAGAATTCTTGCGGATACATTCTATGTAAAAAACTGGAGCTTTGTTTTGGATCTGGTAATAATTTTCAAAACGGTTTTTCTTGTAATCAAAGGAGATAAAAAAGCGGTATGATTTTTTATTCATAAATAAAACACTAATTTCGCAGGATGCTAAAAAAATTTTTTGAACACATTGGTGCATACATACTTTTGGTAGGTATTTCTTTAAAAAAGCCTCAAAAAATGAAGGTATTTTTAAAGGATTTCATGCGGGAGATTTATGATTTAGGGGTTAATTCTTTTGGATTGGTTGTCTTTACTTCCGTATTTGTGGGTGCTGTAGTAGCCATTCAGATGTATAATAATTTCAGTGCTTCCAGTTTTCCTATTCCCAATGCATTTGTAGGATATGCTACAAAAGTGGTATTGGTATTAGAATTTTCTCCTACTATCATAAGTTTGATTCTTGCAGGAAAAGTAGGTTCTTATATTGCTTCCAGTATTGGTACGATGCGTGTTTCCGAACAAATTGATGCATTGGATATTATGGGCGTGAACTCTGCTAATTTTTTGATTCTTCCAAAAATTTTTGCATGTGTACTGTTTAATCCTTTACTTATTGCGATTAGTATCTGTGTCGGAATTGTCGGTGCTTATTCAGCGGGAGAACTTACCGGAAATTGGACTACAGCAGAATTTACGACAGGAGTACAAATGTATATGCCAACTCTTTTTATTAAATATGCATTTATAAAAACACTGGTATTTGCATTTATTATTGCCACCGTTCCAGGATATTTCGGATATTATGTAAAAGGAGGTTCGTTGGAAGTAGGTAGAGCCAGTACACAAGCTGTAGTTTGGACAATGGTTTTCATTATTATTTCAGAATTATTATTAACTCAAATGCTTTTAAGCTAATGATAGAAGTAAAAGATTTGAAAAAAAGTTTCGATAGCTCAGAAATTCTGAAAGGAATTACTACTTCTTTTGAAACCGGAAAAGTAAACCTGATTATCGGGCAAAGTGGTTCAGGAAAGACCGTTTTCCTGAAATCTCTTTTAAACGTTTATGAACCCACTTCGGGAACAATTCTTTTTGACGGAAGAGATATTACAGCCATGAGTCCTTTGGAAAAGCAGCATTTGAGATCGGAAATCGGAACTGTATTTCAGGGAAGCGCACTTTTTGATTCACTTACAGTAGAGGAAAACATTTCCTTTCCTTTGGATATGTTCAGCAATCTTACTTATAGAGAAAAGAAAAAAAGGGTGATTGAAGTAATGGGGCGAGTTCATCTTGAAAATGCCGGAAAAAAATATCCTTCCGAAATTTCGGGGGGAATGCAAAAAAGAGTGGCTATAGCAAGAGCTATTGTAAACAATCCGAAATATCTTTTTTGTGATGAGCCTAACTCCGGTCTTGATCCTTATACTTCTAATATTATTGATGATCTTCTATTGGAAATTACCAAAGAATATAATACTACTACCATCATCAATAGCCATGACATGAATTCTGTAATGACAATTGGCGAAAAAATTGTATATTTAAGGCTAGGTGTAAAAGAATGGGAAGGAAATAAAGATATTCTCATTACTGCCGGCAATAAAAATCTAATTGATTTCGTTTATTCTTCAGAGCTCTTCAAGGAGTTAAGAGAATATTTATTAGAGAATAATAAAACCTCTATCGAAAATATAATAACTAAACCACAAGAAAATGAAAACAATATTTAATACACTCCTTATTTGTACTTCAGTATTTGCCTCAGCGCAAATTAGTTTAGCCGGGAAAGCCAACTTACTTTTCCCAACAGCTTCTCCTTCTTGGGAAAATTTGAAAAACACTGCTAATAATGCTTATAATTCCAATGGTAAAAACAATGTAGGCTTCAATGTAGGACTTTCTTTAAAAATTTCTACACCTACCTCATTTTTTGTAATGCCGGAATTATACTATACCACATTTAAAAATGAAGTTACCGATGAAAAGACCGGAACTACATTGGAAGCGAAGAGCAACAGAGTAGATCTACCTGTACTTTTAGGATATAATTTATTGGGAAAAAATCTGGGCGTTTTTGCAGGCCCTGTTGCAAGCTATAATATAACTTCAGATGATACGTTTCAGGATTTTCAGGAAAATGCAAAAAATAATTTTACGGTAGGATATCAGTTCGGGGCACAAGCGCAAATTAATAAACTGATTTTGAATGCCCGTTATGAAGGTTCATTTTCTAAAGACCAAAGAGAATTCATTAATAATAATGTAGCCGGAGGTTATACTGTTCGATATGATAACAGACCCAGCTTGTTCATTGTTGGTTTAGGATATCAATTCTAAAACAATAGTTTTGACAAAAAAATATAATCCTCAGATTAAATCTGAGGATTATTTGTATTGCTCGTTTGCTTTTTCAATTTTTCCAATTCGGCTGCTTGCTTTTCCAATTCCAATTTTTCTTTTTGTAGCTGCTTCATTTCTTTTCTTTTTTGCTCGGCTTTCACAGCAGATCCTTTGCTGATATATCCTACTAATCCTCCAATAATCAACCCAATTCCTACACCTGCCAAAATCCCCATTAAAGTGGTAGGTTCAAAAAGTTTCATTACAGTGAAACCGGTATTGAAATAAAATAAAACTCCTGCTAAAGCTAATAAAATGAGTCCTATTAAAATTAAACTTTTCATTATAAATAAATTAAAACCTTCCCAAATTTAATAAAAAAATTCAGGAAGGCTATATTTTAAATTATTATTATGCTTTTCCTCCTGCCGCTTTATAATATTCCAACGCTTTAGCCATATGTTTTTCTAAATCCGCTCTTCTATTTTCCGGACTTGGGTGGGTAGACAGAAATTCAGGGGTTTTGCTTCCACTGGAGCTCGCTTCCATTCTTTGCCAGAAAGATTGTGCTTGTCTTGGATCATATCCTGCCATAGACATTAGATAAAGTCCCATTTCATCGGCTTCCAATTCCTGATTTCTTCCATATTTCAGTAAAGCCACTTGTGCACCAATCGGATATGCCTGTTGAAAAATTTTCGCCCATTGTGAATTGGAAATAGAACCTCCAATAATAGCTCCTCCATATTGAGCAACCATTGCTTGTGAGATTCTTTCGTTTCCGTGACCTGCCAATGCATGAGAAATTTCGTGTCCCAAAACAACAGCCAAACCTGTATCATCCTTTGTTACAGGCAAAATCCCTGTGTAAACAACCACTTTTCCTCCCGGCATACACCAAGCATTAAGTTGTTTATCATCTATTAAATTAAATTCCCACTGATAATTTGCAAGATCCGCTTCTCTTCCAATACCGCGATAATAATTTTCCGCAGCATTTTTAATTCTTAATCCTACATTTTTAACACTTTTTGCTTGAGAAGTTCCTGATATTACTTTTGATTCTTTCAGAGTTTGCTGGTATTGTTGTAATGCCATCGCCGCTAATTCCTGATTATTGGCGATCTGAAGAGATTTCCTACCTGTAATCGGATTGGTAGTACATGCTACTATTGCCAAAGAAATAGCGCCAATTCCTAAAAATTTATATATTTTCATAGTCCAAAATATTGATTATTTTTTTGATATTTACAATTATTATTCCAAAAGCAGGAATGCTGTATGTTATATCAGGTATCAAATTTAGCACTATTTTTGATAGAGTTTTAAAAATTTAATATGGAAAAATCTTTTTATTATATAATAGTAGTTTTTTTGGCATTCTCAGTTTTATCTTGTAGCAGTAGATCAAATCTGGATTCAGAAAAAACCGAGCATTTATTGAACTCCGGTAATTTCAGTTTTATGGCTGAAAAAGCAAACCCGACCAATATGGATGTCATTAATATGATGAATTCTTTGCCTTATGGCAATCCTCCAAGAATTTTAAATTTAGACCCTGGTTACTCGGTAGATTTTACCAGTGATAAAATTATTACACGACTTCCTTATTTTGGAAGAATGTTTATTGCGAATATAGACACTACTAAAAACGGCTTTGATTTTACTTCTAAAAACTTTACCATTGACAAATCTAAATCCACAGACAAAAAAACAGTATGGATTATAAATTTTGATGATGTTCAGAATATTAGTCAGATGTTTTTAGAAGTGTACAAAAATGGAAGAGCCTATCTTTCTGTAAATTCTAACGACAGACAGGCAATTTCCTATGATGGTTTCATTGCTGACACTCCTCAAAATTCAGGGAAATAATTTTTCTACAAAATCTTTTGCTTCGGATATCGGATTGCTTTTCAGTTCCGAAGCATTTTTTTTGTGTTGTTCATAAGATAATTCTGAGGAATCATTTTTCTGCATCTTTTGGAGAATAAGTTCTTTCACCCAATATTCAAAACGTTTCTCAGCTTGAATTTTCCGTATTTCATCAAACCTCCCATTCTCCTTTTTTTGAGAAACAAATTCATCTATTTTTTTGTAAACATCATAAAGTCCAGAGTTTTTCAATGCTGAACCTAATAAAACTGGAACTTTCCAATCTTTCTCTTTTAGAGCATGAAACTGCAAAGCTCTTATCAATTCAAGTCTTGTGTTTTTAGCCGCTTGAAGATTGTTTTCATCTACTTTATTAATGAAAACAATATCCACCATTTCCATGATTCCGCGTTTGATTCCTTGCAACTCATCTCCACCTCCGATAATTTTTATAAAAAGAAAAACATCTGTAATATCGGCAACCAAAACTTCACTTTGCCCTACTCCAACCGTTTCAATCAAAATATAATCAAAACCTGCAGCTTCGCAAATAAGCATAGTTTCAAAAGTAGTATTGGCAACACCTCCCAAAAATCCGGAACTCGGAGAAGGACGAATAAAAGCATTTTCTTCTTTTGCTAAATCTTCCATTCTGGTTTTATCTCCTAAAATAGAACCTTTGTGAAGAGATGAACTAGGATCAATTGCTAAAACTGCCACTTTTTTGCCTTCTTTTATGGCTAATTTTCCAAAATTTTCGATAAAGGTAGATTTTCCGGCTCCAGGAACTCCGGTGATTCCGATTCTGACAGAGTTTCCAGTGAAAGGCATTATTTTTTTTAATACTTCTTCTGCTTGTTCCCGATGTTCGGTTTTTTTACTTTCCACTAAAGTAATGGCTTTCCCGATAAGACGCTTGTCTCCGGATTGTATTCCTTTTACTAAATCTTCTGTGGAAATTTTCATAAAAACAAATGTAATAAAAGATTAACGATTTCTTTGAGTTTGATTATCATTTAAAAACATATTCAAGGAAGTATTAATGCGAATTTTCATAAGTAATTTACCTTTGTAAAGAATTCATTTTCAAAATTTAAATTTGAAATATTTCTAATGCATCTTTAAAATTAGCGAATTGTGGTTGATTTATATTTGTTGAACACGCCTTTGTGGCGTGTTCCTACATATATATAGCCTTTGTGGCGTGTTCCTGCATGTATACAGATTTTTGATGTGTTTTCTTGATTGTAATCATCTAAAAAATGTTGATCATTTTGTCATTAAATTTACTTCATAAATATAGCGCTCCTACGGAGCGCATTTGCAATAGCATAATTTCTGCTACACAGATGTTGCTCCTACGGAGCAAACTATCTTAAAGTATTTTCAAAGATTATTTAATATTACACTTTGACTAAGTTTAAATTTTAAAGTTATTTTTAACATTAAGAAACCTTTAGATTCGATGAAGTCAAACATAAGACCTTGCTTAAAAAGTTTAACAAAAATCAATTCATTAATCCCTTAATAGTATTTAACTTAATCAATTTATAATCTTAATATTAGAAAATTAAGAAAACGCTATAAAATAACACTGAATAAAATTTAAACAGTCTCTGAATCTATGAATTTTCACCTTTGAAAACGAGCAAAAGTCCGTTCCTATAGACTTTTATAAAATCAGATCATCCAGCTCAGTTATTTATAAAAATTCTAAATCATATATTTTTTATCAGATTTCGATATAAAATAATATTTTTGAGAAAAGTTTAACTATGAAAAATATATTCTTCATTATAGCCGTTGTTGGAATTACAGCCGCTTCATGTACTTCAAAATCTACGTCAGTTGCAACAACTACTTCTTCCAATATGGGTACTACCGGAAAATTAGCAAAAGGGAAAACCATTTTTGAAAATTCTTGCGGAAAATGCCATGATCTACCGAACCCTACCCATTATAATTCTGTAGATTGGGTGGGAATTATGAATAGAATGGCTCCAAAATCTCGACTTAATGATGAACAACATCAATTGGTATATGACTATATTGTTTCTGTAAAAAAATAATCTACTTAAAGTATCGAAATTCCTAATCCCGGATTTTCGGACAGTATTATTTTTCCATTTTCTACAAAACTTCCTGTTGCATAATCGTTGGAGATAAGATTTGCTCCGTCCAGATCTGCATAATCCAGAAGTCCGGCTAAAGCACATCCCGCAGAAATTCCTACGGAAGATTCTGTCATGCAACCAAGCATCACCTTGTAATCCAACTCTTTAGCTTTTAAAATAAAATCCAAGGCAGGAGTAAGGCCGCCACATTTCATTAGCTTGATATTTATACTTTTATAATGAGACGTTAATTTTTCTAAAATTTCAATATTTTGAGCATCTTCATCTGCCATCCAATTGGCAAAACCATCACGTTTCAAAATTTGAAAATCTCCAATAGGAAGTGGCTGTTCAACGTACATTAATTTCTCAGAATCAGGGTTTTCCTGAATCCAAATACAATCCTTATCTGTAAAACTTGCATTAGAATCCAAAGCGATATTTCGGTTCAATGAGATTAATTCTTCAAAATTTTCTTTATTGAAGCCATTGCATTTTACCTTAAATTTATTCCAATTGCTTTTTTCAATTTTCTGGACTTGCTCATCAATTTCTGCAATGGAAATAGTAATGGAACTTTCGGCTAAATGCTTATTTTCCAATTGATTCAATTCTGCAAAAGTTTTGTTTTCCAACTTTCCAAATAAATCCCAATAGGCACAATCCAAAGCAGAAAGCAAAAAAGGATGCAGTTTCAAATTCAGCAAAAATTTAAAAAAATCTTTCGGATGAATGATTGTTTGATTTTCAATTACAGATTGGATTTCTTTTAGTTTAGAAACGAATTCATTCAGATGTATTCCATAGTAATTGATGGAAACACATTCTCCATATCCTTTTTTTCCTAAATGTGAAAGCTCTATCAATAATGCATCACGCTTATCATAATTTCCATAAGCAATAGAAAATGTCTCTTTCAGCATTAATTCTTTGAAAATATATTGTAATTGCATGGAATAAAAATAGGAAATCTTAAATTTAGTTTTGTAAAACTCTTGTAAAAATTTCACATCAATCTGTTTTTCAGTAAATTACATTTTACCAAACAAATACATTTCATTTTCAAAAGAAAATTTTGAAACGGTTCTAATTTTACCTCAACAAAAAATCAAGAAACTTAAAAAATTACCATTATATGAAAAAGATTATCTTAACCCTTATCGTAACATTGAGCATTGTTGCCTGCAAAAAAGCAGAATTAAACGAATCTCAAAATCCTACCGCAACAGCAGATTATTCTGCTTCTGTTTCTATGGCTGCAGATTCTATAGAAACCCCAATTGTAACTGCAAAAAAAGAAATCACATCCGAAATTCTTAAACTGGAAGAAGCAAAAAAAATATTGGATGAGAAATTTAAAAACGAAATTGATTCTACAGCTAAGAAAGAAATTGTATCCGAAATCAAAATCACTCAGAAAAAACTTGATTCTGCAAAGGAAAAAATAGTTTCCAGTATCGAAAAAATTAAAGCTCCTCAAAAAGTAGTAAAAGAGACGAAAGTAATTTATAAAGAAGTTCCAAAACCTGTCGTGGTGAAAGAACCTGTAAAAACGATTGCTAAAAATGGCTCACTGGAAATCCATGTGGAAGATATGGAAATTGGAAAAGAAATTGCGAAAGAACAGATCAGAAAATATGATGGGATTATAAAAAGTGAACAAATCTCCGCAACGGACAATCAGAAAATGGACTTTCTTAAAATTCGCGTTCCTTATGAAAAATCTGATTACCTGATTGAGGATCTGGAAAGAAATGTCGGAAAAATTGAATATAAAAACATCCAAATTACAGGTGATGAATATTCTAAAAATGCTGTCTGCGATTTGGAAATTACACTTTATACAACTGATGAAAAAATAGCATCCACATCTACAAATCCTGAAACTTTCGGCGGAAGATCGGCAAATGCTATTTCCAGTGGATGGAATGTAATTGAAGAAATTTTCCTTTTTCTGCTTCCGTTCTGGCCTGTATTTTTAATTGGTGGTGGTATCTTCTATTATCTGAAAAGAAAGAAAAAGCAGGAAACTGAACAGAATATATAGATAAAAAGAAAAAATACATTTATCACTTTTAAGTCTTTCAAATAAATCATATAAGCTAAAGATCAGTCCGCAGAAACAGACTGATCTTTTTTATTTTAGCCGTTTTTTGCTTTCATCAAATAAATCTAAAAAAAGGAAACCATTAAGCGGTTTCCTTCTTTTTTTGGGGTTTAAATTTCTTCATTTTTTCTTTGACAAATTTTTTTCGTCCATTCAAAAAGTCGGTCATATTTTGATTAAAACTGTATTTTTCAGCTTCTTTCAATATTTTCACTGCCATTTTAAAATCTTGCTTTTTTTCAAACAAAAAAGATTTCCAATACAAAATAGTTGCTTTGTCTATTCCTTTTATTTTCAAGGCAAATTCTATCAATTTTTCCGCTTCTTCCATATCTTCATTATTCAAAAGACAATGTATATAAAATTTTGGCGTATTGACATTATTCACATCATACAACATCGCTTCTTCAAAATACAGTTTTGCCGTTTCATAATCTTTAAGAACCTCAGAATGCAATCTCCCCATCAGACAAAGGCTGTCTGCATCTTCCGGATCATAAGACAATGCATAATTCAATGCTTCCAGACAATCCGGAAGACTGTATGGATAATTGTCTAAGGCTTCAAAGTAGTATTTATTTTTAGTTAAGGTCATTTTTGTAATTTTTTAATTCGTTTTTCAATTGATTTCTTTGTTTTTTGAAAGATTTTTCCTGATAATTCTTTTTAAAATCTGTTCCAGAAAATGTTCGGATTGGATTTCCTCTCTGTACCTGCAAATGATTGTTCCAGGTTTCCTGCATTCTTTTTTGAAGCTGAATTATATTTTGTTCCAAAACTTTTTCTTTCAGCCTCTCAATAGAAATCTTTTTATTCTCCAATTGTGAACGGAAATCCTGTACAAAAACACTTTGTCCGGTTGGAAGATGTGTTGCACGAACAGCGGTGTTCACTTTATTTACATTTTGTCCTCCACTTCCCTGACTTCTGGTTGTTTGAAACTGAATCTCTTTTTCATTAAAATTAATTTTCTCCAAACCTTCAAGTTCAAAAATCCCAATAAACCAATTGCTTCTTTTGTGCAGTTTTCGGAACGTACTTTTACCAATCCAAAGAATACTTCCCAACCAATTTTTTAGAAATTCATTTACTTTTTTTGATTTTAAAAGTATTGTAACTGATTTCAGCGTCAAGTTTTCATCACCATTTTCTCTGTGGATGATTTCGTAATTAATTTCATTTTGTTTTGCTTCCTCAAGGAAAACCTTCAGAACTTTTGCAACTACCCATTGACATTCCAAAGGTCCTCTTCCTGAGGTTATTTGTATGAGTTTTTCCATTTTTGTAAAATTTTTAAGATTGCCTCTCTGTTTTTAGCTTCTTTAATAAATGTTGGTAATCTTTCCACCATTCGCATTTTGTAAGGCAATCTTGTTCTTAAATCTGATGAAATGTAATTCTCCATTTCCAGAAGATATTCCTGATTTCTTGCCCAGAATAATTTCCCTTTAAAATCTGTCTGAAAATAATATGGAAAACCGGATCATGAATTAAACCTTCTTCTTTTGGAGAAGAATTCAAATATTTCTCAGTTTTTGGCTGAATCTGAAATTGAGAATCACATTCATCACATTTTATGCTTATATTTTTAGGTTTTTCTTTTAAATTACCTTGTTCATAACGAATAGGATGTGTACAGATCGGACAATTAAGTTTTACAAAAGCTTTGTAAACAACCAGATCTAATCCATTTTTCCGCAAATCACAATGCCTGCATTCCAAAGTCACCAGTTTATAACTGTGTTCATTTTTCACCACTGCATCTTCTCCACAATCTGGACAAACAACTAAAATGCTTTCATTATAAGAAAAATATTCTTGTTTGTATATTTTTTTCATTTCAATCTATTTTGGCATTTCACTTAATCGGGGATGACCAACAGGATCAATTCTTTTCTCCAATAAATCTTTTGCGGTCATTACCGCCCAACATTTGTCACTGGAATGAATATTTCTGTAAAATGAAAGTAAAACATCGGGTTTCACAACGGTAAATCCATTGGCTTCAACAGTTTCCAAATCATTCCGTTCAAAGAAATCTATGGTAATTCTGTGAAATTTCCCGCTTTCCATTTCTATCATTTTCTCATATCTGCGGAAGTTTTCTTCGCTTGGAAGATGATCGTACCTCGTCCATACTTTCTGAAAACCTTCTTCCTGAAGAATCATAACTACTTCAGCTACATTCTCTTTTTTTACAAAGACATCAATATCCTTGTGGTCATGGGCATGCTTATATTCAGTATGTCCAATTTCAGACATAAAATGCCACGCCCAACCTCCTGAAATAACGACTTTATCTTTTAATTTTTCTAAAATTTCCAGTCCGTTTTTAATTCTAGATTCCGGCCAGACTTCACCGTATCTTTTTATATTATGTGGTGCTCCCATTTCTTTTATTTTTTTAGTTGATAGTTATTAGTTGATAGTTGTCAATCCATCAACTGACAACTAACAACTAACAACAAAATTTACCTATCCATCCTCACAATCCTTGGCTGAAAAGTTCCGAGAATATCAACCAATTCGCTTTGTGCGTTCATTACTTCATTGATATCTTTGTACGCCATCGGTGCTTCTTCCGCATTTCCTCCCATCAAAATAACGTTCTTCAGTTTTAATTCTTTTTTAATATCATTCTGAGTAAACAAACTTCTGCATTCTCCTCTGGAAAAAGCTCTTCCTGCTCCGTGAGAGGCGGAATTCAACGAATCCGGATTTCCTTTTCCACGAACAATAAATCCTTTTGCTGTCATAGATCCGGGAATCATTCCCAATTCATTTTCATTGGCGGGTGTTGCTCCTTTTCTGTGAACAATCACTTCTTTTCCATTATGGATTTCTTTCCACGCAAAATTGTGATGGTTCTCAATTCTGGCTTTTACTCTTCCACCTATAGCTTTTACCAACCTTCTGTGAATATCGTCGTGACAAGCTGAAGCGTAATCTCCGGCTAAATTCATTGCTGTCCAATATTCTAATCCAAGATGTGTACTCAAATCCAGCCAAGCAAATTGTTGTGCTTCTTTTGGTAACGGACATTGTTCTACCGCAACTCTCGAATAATATTGAGCGATTTCTGCACCCAATCCACGGGAGCCGCTGTGTGAAAGAATTCCGAGGTATTTTCCTTTTGGAAGTCCGATTTGTTCGTCTTCTTCCGTAATTTCTACTTCTCCGAACTCTACAAAGTGATTTCCGCCACCGGAAGTTCCCATTTGCTTGATGGCTTTTCCTTTTAATCTTCTCAAAATCGGAATGAGATCAAATGTATCTCTGTCGAAAATTTCATTTTCTACATGAGATTTATGTGTTTCGTACATTCCGAATTTGGTATGTTCTGCAAGAGCTTTTTCATATTTATCTCTCGCTCCGTCCAGATATGAAATTGGCGTATCCAAAATACTGAGGCTCATTCTGCAGCCGATATCCATCCCGACTCCGTAAGGAATCACGGCATTTTCTACGGCAAGAACTCCACCAATCGGAAGTCCATATCCACTGTGTGCATCGGGCATCAAAGCTCCCTGTGTTGAAATTGGGAGTTTCAAAGCGGTGTACAGTTGGTTTTTTGCTTCTTCCGAAATATTGTTTCCGAAAATTTGAAAAGAAGCACGATTTGTATTAAGCATTCTTTTCTCGGTTTTCTTTGATGAAAGCAAAGCTTCTGCAATTTGTCCAAAGGTTAAATCTTTTTCAAAATTTTCGGGATTCACCAGAATTTCCTTTAAAATAGATTTTGCATGATGAATATTTTTGGTTGCAAAATTTCTTTTCATGACTTCCAAAGCGATATTCACACTTTGATTATTTGGATAGCCTAATTTTAATATATCTTTTCCTTTAAGTTTTAAATTTCCCATTGTTTTAGATTTTAGATAATAGATGTGAGATACTTACACATCAGATTATTATTCAACTAAATTTTTAGTTGATTTTAATTTTATCATTCTGACAAAGTGATTCTACAAATTCAATCTATTTTAAATACATTAAGATTCTTCAATTCGCTTCGCTACTTTCTGAATGACAATGCGGATACTTTTTCCTAGCCCCGATTGCAGTGGAAATCCTTTTTCTTTTTTTCGAGAAAAAGAAAAAGATTGTAACGGAAAGCGGGAAATAGCTCCTAAAAAAGATTTCGGGGAAACTGTTTTGAGTTTGAAATATTGCACAATAAAAAACCCGAAATCTCTTCGACTTCGGGTTGATATTTCATTGTACTGTTATTCTAAGAATATACCAAACCACGAAGCCTTATCACCATAAACGGTAATCCAACTGTAGAATTTTGATTAAATATGAACATTGCTTCGTTGTTTTTTAAGTGGTTAAACTTTATTTACTGCGCAAATATATGTATTCTTTTCTTTAAAAAAAAGAATACTCTTAAAAAACGTTAATAGTTTATTTATAAACTAAAATTATGAAATAATGGTATATTTTTTGATATTGTTTTTAGGTAACATTATAAAATAAATTATTATGAAAATTTTTATTAAGCATTTGCTTTTGGCAGCGTTTTCGGCTGCTACAATATCGTCATGTGATGATAATGATACGGAAGTTATTCAACCTGAAACTGTTTATGAATTTATTGCTACAGATTCGGATTTAACAAATTTGAAATTAGCTATAGACAAAGCAGGATTAGCCACAACTTTAGATAGTAGTGGTAATTATACGTTATTTGCACCTTCTAATGCTGCTTTCAATACATTTTTGCAAGCAAATGGATACAGTAGCTTGAATGACGTTCCAGTAGCTGCTCTTAAAGAAGTTCTTCTCAATCATGTTTTAGGAACAGAAGTAAAAGCAGCTAATGTAACAACAGGTTATGTTTCTACTTTAGCAAAAGGAGCTGCTTCTTCTACAAGAAATCTAAGTATGTATATCAATACTTCAAGCGGAGTAAAAATCAATGGGGTATCCAATGTTGTAAAAACCGACATTGACGCTACTAATGGTGTAATTCACAAAGTAGATGCCGTAATTGGACTTCCTACTATTGTTACTCACGCAACAGCAAATCCTAATTTCAGCACATTGGTTTCTGCGCTTACACGAAATGATATGCCTAACTTTGTAGGTATCTTGAGCGGAACAGCCAATTCTCCTTTTACAGTTTTTGCTCCTACAAATACTGCCTTTTCTTCTCTACTTACAGAGTTAAATTTACCTAATTTGGCAGCAATACCTACTGCAACTCTTGAAAACACATTGAAATATCATGTTGTAACCGGAGCGAATGTAGCATCCAACAATCTCACTAATAATATGGTTGTTACTACTTTCCAAGGAAGTACATTCACTATTACAACAACAGGAGGAGCAAAAATTACAGATAAAAATTCCAGAGTTTCTAATATTATTGCAACAGATGTACAATGTGCCAATGGTATTATTCATGTATTAGATAAAGTTTTATTACCTTAAATACAATCATTAATTCTGTTTCAGAGGCTGCACTTCATAAGAAATGCAGTCTCTTTTGCAACTAAACCTAAATAAAAACAGATCATTAACTTTGCAAAAAAACTAATGAAAACAACATTAGCCTCTCTATTTATATTTGTTTCAGCAATTTTATCTGCCCAACTGGGAAGTATAAACATCAATGTTTATGATGAGTTCAGCAAGAAACCTTTAGATGTAAATATCAAAATCCAAAATTCTGAGAATGTTTTTTCAGGAACAGGAAATGTGCAGATTTCGGAATTGACAACGGGAAATTATACATTCGAGATTTCGTCAGAAAATTATTCGACAGGTTTTCTGAATGACATCAACGTTGTTCCCAATCAAAACCTGAGTTTTTCAGTAGGTCTTCAAAGATCCGAACAGAAAATTGAGGAAGTGGTCATCAACAAAAAAGTCTATAAAACTACGGCCGAAAGTCCACTCTCTCTGAGAAATATTACCAGCGAAGAAATTCAGAAAAATGCGGGTTCTAACCGTGATGTTTCCAAAGCAATTCTCAGTTTTCCGGGAGTTGGAAGCACAGCTACTTTCCGAAATGATCTTTTTATTCGTGGTGGAAGTTCTGCGGAAAATAAATTTTACATTGATGGAATTGAAGTTCCTATCATTAACCATTTCCAAACTCAAGGTGCAAGTGGTGGACCGAGAGGAATTATCACTGTAGATTTCATCAAAGATGTGGATTTCTACAGCGGTGCATTTCCTGCAAGACGAAATGGTGTTTTGTCTTCACTTTTTGAGTTTAATCTGAAGCAGGCAAGAAAAGATAAACTCGGCTACAAAGCGATTGTGGGATTGGATGATTTGCAACTGATGGCAGATGGACCACTTAGCAAAGACCAAAGCTGGAGCGGACTTTTTTCGGTAAGAAAATCGAATTTGCAGTTGCTTTTCAAAGCTATTGGGTTGCCATTTTTGCCTTCTTATTATGATGCAACTTTCAAAGTTTCTAAAAAATATAAAAGCGGAGATGAATTGTACTTCATCGGATTGGGTGCAATCGACAAGTTTGAATTCAATAACAATGCGGAAAAAACGCTTACCAATCTTACTTTAATCGATCGCCTTCCCAAAGCTCCACAATGGAATTATACTGTTGGAGCCGGCTACAGACATCTTGCTGAAAACGGAAATTGGCTTTTTACGATCAGCCGAAATACACTTGACAATCAAGCGATCAAATATTACCGAAATATTGAAACACCTGAAAATCTTCTTTTCGATTACAAGTCTCAGGAAATTGAAAATAAATTGCGAATTGACCGAAATCTTAGTATTAAAGATGTACAGCTTAGTTTTGGAACCAACCTTAATTTTGCAACTTACACGAACAACTCTACAATAAAGAATGTAACTCAAAATGCTGTCAATTTTGATAAACTTGATGTGAATCTTAACCTGATGCAATATGGAGTTTACATTCAGGCAGCGAAGAAATTCTTTGATGAGAAAGTTCAGATTTCTGCGGGAACACGTTTGGATGCGAGCAATTATTCTGATAAAACCAACAATCCGTTGGAGCAATTTTCGCCAAGATTATCTTTGAGTTACAGATTTGCTCCGCAGTTTGCTTTTAACTTCAATTCAGGAATTTTTTACCAGCTTCCTGCTTACACTGCTTTAGGATTTTCGGAAAACGGAAATTTTACCAACAAAAATACTTTGAGTTATATTAAAAATTCACATTTAGTTGGCGGATTTGAATTTAATGGAAAAAATAATCTGAGAATTACACTTGAAGGGTATTACAAAAGATACAAAAATTATCCTTTCTCACTGAGAAATCAAATAAGCATTGCGAATATTGGGGCTGATTTTGGTGTTGTCGGCAACGAACCTTTGGATTCTAGAGGTGATGGTGAAACTTATGGAATTGAGTTTTTGGCTCAAAAAAGAACACTCAATAATTTTTATGGAATCGTGGCTTATACTTTTGGATATTCAAAATTCAGCAATGCGAATGAAAACCTGCTCCCTTCTTCGTGGGACAGCCGACATATTTTGACTTTGACCACCGGAAAATATTTCAAAAAAAACTGGAATATTGGTGTAAGATTCCGTATGCAAAGCGGACTTCCGGAAACACCTTATGATTTGCAGAGAAGTGCTTTGGTGAATATTTGGAATATTAATAATGGACCTTTGCAAAATTTCGTACAACTGAATTCGCTTCGTGGAAATCTGGCGCATCAGCTGGACGTTCGTCTGGAGAAAAAATGGATTTTCAGCAAGTGGCAAATGACCGCTTATATGGATGTTGTGAATATTTATGGTTCCGAAAGTCCAAGTAATTTACCAGTTGTAAATCTTCAAAGAGACGAAAATTATAATGGAATCGTCGCTAATCCAACTGCTCCACAAAACCAACAATATTATCTTCTGGAAACCGGAAAGCAGGACAGAAATACGCCACTTCCTTATTTTGGGTTGATTTTTGAATTCTAAGAAAACAAAGTTACTAATCTCGTCTGTTAGTGATTTTTATTAGTTAGGAATTTCTCCAAAATCTCCACCGCTGATTTTGGTAAATTAGTTCCTGGACCAAAGATGAAGTCTGCCCCGTTTGCATAGAGAAATTCATAATCTTGCTGCGGAATTACTCCCCCCACAACGATGGTGATATCATCTGCTCCCAATTTTTTAAGTTCCTCCACAACCTGTGGAACCAAAGTTTTGTGTCCTGCTGCCAAAGAAGATACTCCTAAAATATGAATATCATTTTCTACAGCCTGTTTTGCTACTTCTTCCGGAGTTTGGAATAATGGTGCTACATCTACATCAAATCCCATGTCGGCAAATGCTGTCGCCACTACTTTTGCCCCTCTGTCATGACCGTCTTGTCCCATTTTTGCGACCATAATTCTTGGTCTTCTTCCTTCTTCTTCCTCAAATTTTTGAGTGAGTTGAAGGGCTTTTTCAAAATATTCATTCTTTCCTGCATTCATAGCATACACTCCTGAAATGGTTTTAATATTGGCTTTATATCTTCCGAAAACACTTTCTAAAGCATCCGAAATTTCTCCTAAAGAAGCTCTTTTCCTTGCGGCTTCTATACTCAGAGCGAGAAGATTTCCTTGCCCGGTTTTTGCGCAATTTTTAATTTCATTCAATATTTGGCTCACCGCCTCGTTATTTCTTTCGGATTTAATTTTTTCTAATCTTTCAATTTGTTTTCTGCGGACTTCTGTGTTATCAATATCTAAGATCTCTATTTCGTCCTGTTTTAATGAAGATAAGAATGAGTTTACCCCGATGATAAATTCTTCACCACTGTCTATTTTTGCCTGTTTTCTGGCTGCGGCTTCTTCTATTCTCATTTTTGGAATTCCGGCTTCAATGGCTTTTGTCATTCCTCCTTCCTGTTCTACCTCATCAATATATTTCTGTGCTTCTTCAATCATTTGTTGGGTAAGGCTTTCTACTAAATTGCTTCCGCCCATCGGATCAACTACATCACAGATTCCGCTTTCTTGTTGTAAAATAATTTGTGTGTTTCTTGCGATTTTTGCGGAATAATCAGTTGGCAAAGCTATCGCTTCGTCTAATGCGTTTGTATGTAAAGACTGGGTTCCTCCTAAAGCTGAAGAAAGTGCCTCAATCGCAGTTCTTGTGATATTGTTGAATGGTTCCTGCTCTGTTAAAGACCATCCTGAAGTTTGTGAATGGGTTCTTAATGCTAAAGATTTGGGATTCTGAGGATTGAATTGTTTTAAAAGTTCAGTCCAAATATAACGAGCGGCTCTCATTTTGGCAATTTCCATGAAGTGATTCATCCCGATTGCCCAGAAGAATGATAATCTCGGCGCGAAATCATCCACATTCATTCCTGCTTTTATCCCTGTCCTTACATATTCCAAACCATCTGCAAGCGTATAAGCCATTTCCAAAACGGGGGTTGCTCCGGCTTCCTGCATGTGATATCCTGAGATGGAAATTGAATTAAATTTTGGAATATTTTGAGAAGTATATTCAAAAATGTCTGCTATAATTTTCATGGAAGGTGCAGGTGGATAAATGTAAGTATTACGCACCATAAATTCCTTCAAAATATCATTTTGAATAGTTCCTGAAAGTTGTTCTTGAGAAACACCTTGTTCTTCCGCAGCTACGATATAAAAAGCTAAAATCGGTAAAACTGCTCCATTCATCGTCATAGAAACCGAAATTTGATCCAACGGGATTTCATTGAACAAAATTTTCATATCTTCTACAGAATCAATAGCAACTCCTGCTTTTCCAACATCCCCCACAACTCTGACGTGATCGGAATCGTAACCTCTGTGTGTCGCCAAATCGAAGGCTACAGAAAGTCCTTTTTGTCCTGCTGCTAAATTTCTTCTATAAAAAGCATTGGATTCTTCTGCCGTGGAAAATCCTGCATATTGGCGGATCGTCCATGGTTTTTGAACATACATTGTGGAATATGGTCCTCTTAAATAAGGTGCAATTCCCGGAGAAGTTTGTGTTAAAGATTTGTTTTTAATGTCTTCTGTTTTGTAAGACGATTTTAATTGAAGTCCATCTTTTTCAAAAAGATAAACTTCTGTATCGGAATTAAATATAAAATTTTGAAAATCAGGATTTTGATTCTGTATCTTGTGACGCATTTTTACTTTTGTCTTGTAGAAGTAAATGTAAGAATTTTTTGATGATTTTTTCTAAATAAACAGATCACTTCCTTCAGAGCTTTCTTATAATGATCTTATTTTTTACAAATAGATCTCCATTTCGCAGCTTCTTATTATTCTTTCTTTGGTGAATTTTTGTGTGAGCGATGGTAGCGAAAATCCTTTTTTTTTGATTCGGCGGCGAAGCCGCCGAATCAAAAAAAAAGATTGTAGCGGACGTAGCGACCCGAGCTGCTGCTTTGTTGCTGCGAGGGACACACCCAAATAAAAAAAGCGAACCTAAGTCCGCTCAATTTTTATAAAATAAAGATTTACATATCTTCATCTCCTTTCATTTTTTCTGCATTTTCTGCCATGATTACGGCATCAATCATTTCTGAAATATCTCCGTTCATGTAAGCATCAAGATTGTAGATCGATTTGTTAATTCTATGATCTGTAACCCTTCCTTGCGGATAATTGTAGGTTTTGATTTTTGCTGAACGGTCGCCGGTAGAAACCATTGTTTTTCTTTGGGCAGCAATGTCTCCAACTACTTCCTGTAATTTGATGTCGTATAATTTTGCACGAAGCATTTCCATCGCTAATTCTCTATTTGCTAACTGAGAACGCGCCTGCTGACAAACTACTACAATTCCTGAAGGTTTGTGAGTAAGTTGCACTTTGGTTTCAACTTTATTTACATTCTGACCTCCTGCTCCTCCAGAACGAGAAGTCTGCATTTCAATATCTGCAGGATTTATTTCTACATCTACTTCTTCGGCTTCAGGTAAAACTGCTACCGTAATTGCAGAAGTGTGAACTCTTCCTTGAGATTCGGTTTCCGGAACACGCTGTACGCGGTGAACTCCAGACTCAAATTTCATGATTCCGTAAACACCTTCTCCTTCTACTTTCATAATTAATTCCTTGTAGCCTTTTGCTGCTTCGTTGGAATCGGTTACTTCATGTCTCCATCCTTTAGTTTTGAAATACATGGAATACATTCTGTATATATCTTCCACAAAAATAGCGGCTTCATCACCTCCAGTTCCGGCACGTAATTCTACAATCACGTTTTTATCATCGGCAGGATCTTTAGGAATAAGTAAAACTTTTAGTTCTTCTTCCAAACCGGGAATTCTTTCCTGAGCTTCCAACTTTTCCATTTTTGCCAGATCTACCAGATCTCTGTCCGATCCATCAGCAATAATCTCATCCGATTCTTCGATAGTATCTAAAGCTGATTTATATTGATCGTAAACTTTCACAATTTTTCCCAAATCACTGTATTCTTTGTTTAAAGAAGAATATCTTTTTTGGTCTGAAATTACGTCTGGCTGAATAATAAGATCAGCAACTTCGTTGTAGCGTTGCTTTATGGCTTCTAATTTTGGAATTAGTGACTTCGACATTTTTCAAAAAATATTTGGGTGCAAAGATACAAAAAAGTAGTAGGTTGGAGAGAGAAAGCTAAAGGTTAGAAAATAATCATTCTTCTGAAGTATCAAGAGGTATTCTTTTATCAAACAAATACAATATAATTCCAATTAGTACGATTACCAGACCAATTAAACTTTCAGTAGGATTGCTAATGAGTGTGAAATATAAAATATAGCAACTGAACAAAACAAAAATGGTTGGGAAAAAATAAAACCAATTCGACTTAAACAATCTTCTGTCCGATTTTTTCAAGAAAAACGCTGCTGAAATTGCCAATGTAGAAAGCAATTGTAAAACAAAAGAAGTGTAAAGAAAAATTTGCTTGAAACTTCCTGTAGAAATGATTAAAATAGCAATTATAGAATGGGCAAAAATAGCTCTCACAGGAATATTTTTTTTGTTTTTTACAGCTAAAAACCGCCAAAGCCTATTTTCTGAAGCAGTTGCCTGAGTAATTCTAGAACCTACCCAAAGATAACCACTAATAGTTGCGACCAGTTGTAGTGCAATAAAAATATTCACGACTTTCCCGAAAGTATTACCAAACATATAATAGGCGGCAATTCCCATTACATCTTCTTTACCTTTTAGAGCATCAATTGGTGCGTGTTTCAGCATAATATAATTGATGAAAACATAACAAAAAGTGACAAAAACAGTTCCTATGATTAAAGATTTCGGAAGATTTTTCTGTGGCTTTTCTATCTCGCCTGCAATATAAGAAGCAGAATTCCAGCCGGTATAAGCATACGTTACAAAAACCAATGAAGTCGCAAATGCTGGAAAAAGAATCTCTTGCTCCCAACTATTGCCAAAATTAAGAGAAGTATGAGCCGAATTTTGGGACAATAAAACACCAATAATAATTAAAACAACCACAAAAATTACTTTAATAAATGTAAAAAAATTGTGGAATTTCCCTGAAATACTTAAACTAAAGGATAACGCAAAAGCAACTAATAAAATAATTGCAACTGCAAAAAAATTCCCGAGATCTCCCTGAAAAAAAGACATATATTTCGCCATTGCTAATGCTGCTAATGAAACCGGTGAAGAAAAGCCGATAATAAGAGAAATCCAGCTGCTGAGATATCCCAAAATTGGATGGTACGTTTTAGAAAGATAGATATAATCTCCACCATTTCCCTTGAAAAAAGTACCCAATTCTGCATAACAAAAAGCACCAAAGAGCGCTAAAACACCACCAATAAACCATAGCAAAAAAATAGTGATGGTGTTTTGCAGCTCTACAACCTGAAAACCCAAAGTGGTAAAAACGCCAGTACCAATCATATTAGAAATAACAATTGCTGTGGCTGTTTTCCAACCGATTTTGTTTTTTAGGTTTTCCATTTTATAATTTTTAGAAATTGTAATTCAATCTTCCGAAGAAGTAGTTTCCTGTAGTTCCCATCTGAACTGGGGCGTATTTGAAGACTCCGAAATAAGAATTTTCATACACTTGTAAATCCGGGAAAACATCAAATAAATTATTAGCTCCTACTGTAAAATTAATTTTCTTCGTAATATCATAGCCAACGCTAACATCTGTAACAACCTTAGGATTAAATTCTTGCACTACACCAAACGGAAAACCATCTCGGATTACTTTCCCAAAATACGTATTTCTCACCAAGAAATTAAATTTATTGATCTTGTAATTTAAACCTAAAGAGGCTTTAGTTTTTGGAGAAAGCGTCTCGATGATGTTAATTTGATCCGGTCCAAAGAATTCATCTTGTGAATGATTTGCCAAAACTTTTTCTGGGAAATTGAATTTGGTAATCTTCGTTTCGGTATAATTTCCTGCCAAGTTAATATTAAGATTTCCTACACCAATTGCCCAATCATAACTCACAACTAAATCAACACCTTTCGTCTCTGTATCTACTGCATTGGAAAAAAATCTTGCACTTTCTACACCATAAGCCGCAAAAGAAGGGTCGGAAAACTGACTGGTAATTACAATTCTGTCTTTTACTTTGATTAAATAACCATCAAGTGTAATAAATAGTTTATTAGCTGGTTTAAATGTAAATCCGGCACTCGCATTTACAGATTTCTCTTCTTTTAGTTTATCAAAACCTATTGCTTTTGCAACATCGCTATCATTAGTGAAAATCCCTTTGTTTACAATTCCACTTCCTGAAGTAGAAATATCAGAAAAAGAATTATTAAAATATTGTTGCTGTAAAGATGGCGCTCTAAAACCAGTACCCACTGCAGCTCTTACGGCAAAGTTTTTCAAAAATTCATATCTAAAGGCTAGTTTTCCTGTAAGCGCACTTCCGAAATCCGAATAATTTTCAAATCTTGCCGCTGCATCTACATTAAAATTTTCTAAATCGTAGGAAACATCTGCATAAATCGCTTCAGAATTTCTAGATTTTTTAAGTGCATTATTTGGAGAAAAACCAATGAATGATTGCGCTCCACCCAATGTTCCGGAAACTAAGCCATAATTTTTGTAAGAGGCTTCTTCACCTGCTTTTATTTGATATTGTTCAAATCTCCACTCACCACCAAAAGCGATATTAATGTTGTCGATTTTTTTAGAAATATCTACATTGAAGGTATTTTGCAAAAATCCGTGAGAACCTGCATTAAATTCTGTAGGAGATTGTGCACCCAATGAAGCATTGTTGGTATTCTTTACATCATAGTTGAATACGTTGCTTCCGAAGGTATTGCTTAGATCTAAAGTCCAATTATTGTTTTGATATTTAGTGCCAATAGCATAAGAAAAATCATAAATTTTAGAACCTAAAATAGGCTGAAAACCATTAGGAAAAATCGATAGTACTACGTTAGAAGTTTCGCTTGGCAGTCTTCTAAAACCGAAACCTTCTCCTTGTTTTATACTCGCTCCCCCAAAAGAATAGAGATCCCATTTATCGTTTATTGGATATTCTGCATTTAAAAACAATTGCCCTTGTTTTATCTGTGCATCGCCAACTTGAAAATTAAAATCATCACGAGTTAAACCTCTTTGTGCGATAATAGCATCATCATTTGCTCTTGCTTGGTTGGGGTCATCAGCAAAATCATACGCAAAATTACTACCGAAAATATCTAGATTATGATTTTGAGACCTATTCGTTTTTCCTCTATGGCTTAATTGAAGGGATAGATTTATAAAACCTTTGTCCTTACTTAAAGAAGTCCCATAATTAGCTCCTGCTTGATACGTTTCACCATCATTTCTTCCTGTAATTCCGTAGGTAATGGAAGCTGAAGCACCTTGATTTTTCTTTAAAATAATATTGATAACACCGGCAATAGCATCAGAACCATATTGTGCTGCTGCTCCATCTCTCAATACTTCTATTCTATCAATAGCAGTTACGGGAATGGTGCTTAAATCTGTTCCTACAGAACCATTCCCAACGGTATTTTGATAATTAACCAAAGAAGTAGTATGTCTTCTTTTACCATTAATCAAAACTAAAACTTGGTCTGGACCTAAACCTCTTAAAGTAACAGGATCAATATGTTCTGTTCCGTCCGATGCCGATTGTCTTACCGAATTAAATGACGGGATTACATAATTCAATAAATCCTGAACCGTATTTTGTGGAGCACTTTGCTGAATTTTTTGAACCGAAATAACATCTACAGGAACCAACGTATTTGTTTTCGTACGATTATTCGCTCGGTTTCCTACCAATACAACAGTTTCTATGTCTTTTTCTGTAACTTCCTGTGCTTGAAGGTAAAAAGCACTTAATAATAAAACGCTAAAGGTAAATTTTTTCATTTCTATATATTTTTATTTTAAATCAAGAAATGCAAAAGGAAACCTATAGAAACAAAAAAAATAAATACTTAATTTTTTCTTATCTATCCTATAACTAGGTTGGAATTAGCACCATTACACAATTCAGAATATGTTGGTTGCTAAGGTTTCTAAGGGCCAAATCCCTCCACCTTTCTTGATAAGTTTTGTGTTGCAAAAATAAAGGTATTTTTTTATTTTCAAAATTTTTTCAAAAAAAATACTCTCAAATTTTGAGAGTACTCTGTTATATATTGTTTTGCTTTGATATTACTTTCTTCAAATTCAGGGAAGAAAGCAATGACATCAAAATTAATGATGACCGTGACCGGAATGTACAAAAGGACCGTCTCCTTTCGGCTGATTGTAGATGATTTCCACACCTTCCTGTTCAAAGATTTTTTTTCTTCTGATGTCTTCCGGATCGAAAGGTTTCGTTTTTCCGAAATATTCAGCCAAACCTTGTGTAAGCCAAAGTGGAATGATAAACCCAAAAAACATAAAAATACACCAAAATCCTACTAAAAACATAGTAAAGAAATATACCGTCCAAAGAAATTGGTAAAATGGCCAAAAAGATGATAGTATCATTTTTCTAAATATTTGAGGCAAAAATAGACTATTTTTTCTTTTTTGCAAAACGAATTTCTGATGAATTTTGTCATTTGCTGAAAATTGGGAATTTTACTACTTTCGTGTATTCTCATTTATAAACATAAACATCTAAAAATATATGAATTACCGTATCGAAAAAGACACGATGGGAGAAGTGCAAGTACCGGCAGATAAATTCTGGGGAGCACAAACCGAGCGTTCACGAAACAATTTTAAAATCGGACCGGAAGGAAGTATGCCTCAGGAAATTATTGATGCATTTGCTTACCTCAAAAAAGCTGCCGCTTTCACAAATGCCGAATTGGGTGTTCTTTCCACAGAAAAAAGAGATCTGATAGCAAAAGTCTGCGAGGAAATTCTGGAAGGAAAACTGAATGACCAATTTCCTTTGGTGATTTGGCAAACCGGTTCCGGAACTCAAAGTAATATGAACATAAACGAAGTGATTTCCAACAGAGCTCATGTGAATAATGGTGGAACTTTAGGAGAAATATCCGAAGTTCATCCGAATGATGATGTGAACAAATCCCAATCTTCCAACGATACCTATCCAACTGCAATGCACATCGCCGCTTATACAAAAGTGGTAAAATATACGCTTCCTGCATTGGAAAAATTGAGAAACACTCTGAACGAAAAAGCTCAGAAATTTCAAAATATTGTAAAAATCGGGAGAACGCATCTGATGGATGCTACTCCACTTACTTTGGGGCAGGAATTTTCAGGATATGTTGCGCAGTTGGATTATGCTAAAAAAGCGATTGAAAATACGTTAGATCATTTAAAAGAATTGGCTTTAGGCGGAACTGCTGTCGGAACCGGACTCAATACTCCGAAAGGTTATGATGTGTTGGTTGCAAAATATATTGCAGAATTTACCGGACTACCTTTTGTAACGGCACCCAATAAGTTTGAAGCATTGGCTGCACATGACGGAATTGTGGAAACACACGGAGCGTTGAAACAACTGGCGGTTTCACTTTACAAAATTGCTCAGGATATTCGTCTTTTAGCTTCCGGGCCACGTTCCGGAATCGGAGAAATTTTTATACCTGAAAACGAGCCGGGTTCTTCCATTATGCCGGGAAAAGTAAATCCAACACAAAATGAAGCGATTACAATGGTTTGCGCTCAGGTTTTAGGGAACGATACTACGATTTCTTTTGCAGGAACTCAAGGAAATTATGAACTGAATGTTTTTAAACCAGTAATGGCGTACAATTTTTTACAATCTGCACAGCTTTTGGCAGATGCAATGATTTCCTTCAACGATCATTGTGCGGTAGGAATTGAGCCGAATGAACCGAGAATCAAAGAATTGGTAGACAAATCTTTGATGTTGGTTACTGCTTTGAATACACATATCGGTTATGAAAATGCAGCAAAAATTGCAAAAACTGCACACAAAAACGGAACTACTTTGAAAGAAGAAGCCATCAATCTCGGATTGGTAACTGCGGAACAATTTGATGAATGGGTAAAACCGGAAGATATGGTAGGAAGTTTGAAATAGAATATTTTAATAGCTATTATAAATCAGCCCTTTCAGAATTTTGAAAACTCCGAAAGGGTTTTTAAATTCAGACAATCTTTATATTTGCATGGTCAATTTTATTTTTTGAAAATTGATAAAAAATATGGCATTAGGTTTTAGAAAAAGAATTCAGCAATATTCATTTGATAATAGCGGTTTCGGAACCAGTTCATCCGGAAGGTTTATCAATAAAGACGGATTGCCCAATATCCGACGAAAAGGAGTGAAATTTTTAGATCAGTTTAGCTGGTATCACACGATGCTCAATCTTTCTACCTTTCGTTTTTTATCTTATTTGGTAATTGCCTATATATTTGTCAATTTACTTTTTGCTTTCATCTATTATTTAATTGGTGTTGAACATCTTACTGGTATTGATAAAAGCAATACCATGAATGAATTTATAGATGTTTTCTTTTTCAGTTCACAGACTTTTACAACAGTTGGATACGGAAGAATTGCTCCGGTTGGTTTTATGGCAAGTCTTGTTGCTACGTTTGAAGCATTTCTGGGACTTCTAACTTTTGCAATTGCAACAGGTCTATTTTACGGAAGATTTTCAAGACCACGAGCATATTTAAAATTTTCAAAAAACATTCTTATTTCTCCGTATAAAGATACCCGAGCTTTGATGTTTCGTCTTGCTCCCTATAAAAATAACGCTCTTACAGATGCCGATATTACGCTTTCTGCTGCCATAGAAATCGTTGACGAAAACGGGGAAAAGAAAAATAATTTTTATTTTTTGGAAACAGAAGTGAAGCGCATCAATACATTGGCTCTCAACTGGACCATTGTTCATAAGATTGATGAAAGCTCACCTTTTTACAATTTCACAAAAGAAGATTTTCAAAATGTAGGTATCGAAATCATTGTTCACATTCGTGCTTTTGATGAAGTATTTTCCAACACGGTGGTACAAAGAACTTCTTATATTACTCCCGAAATTGTGTACGGAGCAAAATTTATCCCCATGTTTTTTCCTGCTGAAAACGGAGAATCAACGGTTTTGGATTTGGAGAAAATCAGCACTTTTCAAAATGTAGAAATTCCTGATTTGGAAATTGTTTCATGAATAGAAATCTAAGCATATTAAAACATTTTACAGGGCACAATTCTGTTATGTTCAAGGTTGAATCTTTAAATTCCATAGAATATAGTTTCTTATATATCCCTTTTCAATTTCTATAATTTCTAATGGATAATATTTCTCTAAGATTTCTCTTATTCTACAAACCGGATGAAAAACACTCTTAATATTTTCTGAAATCCACATCTCTGAAAAAATTTGATTTTGTTCTTCGGGAGAGTTAAATTCAGGAAACTCAGCATTAGTTTCTGCATCTATCAATTCTGTATAAGAAACCAAAACCTTAAAACATTCTATTCCATTGATTACTTTTCTTACTTTTCTAAATTCCTTTATTTTTAAATCCTTTATTTTTTCAAATTGAAACTTAAATGATATATCATTTTTAGAATTAGGAAAATCATAATACTCTTTTGCGTTTTTAGTATTGATATAAACGCTTCCAGATAATATATCTCCATTCTTTTTTGTCTCATATCGTTGAATAATACTATCATTAACATATTTATAATGAAATATCTGTTGATATTGCTTTAGATCATTATTAGAGATACTATTTATAAAATCGTTTTTTTCTTTTTTTGATGTAGAATAAATTTCAAAAATTTCATTTATTTTGTCTAAATCCTGTGATACTTCTTTTTTATATATATCAATATCAATAATAGAATCTTTTCTTATAAAAGAGATTTCTTTTACGTTAATACTATTTTGCGCATAAAATAATATCCCAAATTGTAAAAAAAATATCAATAGAATCTTTCCTTTCATTATTTTACTTTTATATATCGCAGATAATCTCCTTCTTTATATTGCATATTATTCTCCTTAGTTGCGGGTACAAATGGAGTAAAAACATATAATGCTAAAGCACCGTCTTTTTTACGGTAGTAAATATCTATATTTCCCCCACCATTAAATTTTTCGTTATTCACTCTCAGATCTGAAAATGGGGGTTTTTCATTATAATCATTAGTATACTGTAACTTACCATTATATTCTTTTAATTCTAATTCTCTGTTTTTGTAGTTTATATAGTTTGCAGCAGTAAAAGAAGAATCGCTTCTAATTTTAAACTCTAATGCTACACTATCATGTATGTTGTACCTTTTTTTAGAGTTCTTATCTAATTGATATTCCCCTACTAGTTTACTAAAAGGCAATTCTTTAGATTCATCAAAAATGGCAAAGTCCTCATTTAATATTGCTTTTGGTCCATAATCACAACTCAAAAGAGTTGTGATTAAAAAAAATGTTAAACTTATTTTTTTCATAATTCTATATTTTTATGGAACCGTAACAATTTCATACTAACCAAAGGTTTCACCAATAGTTCCGCCCAAATGTAGACCTTGTCCTCTTGGTTTATCCGGAATTATGCTGTCATTGCCATGATTATTATCTCCATTATTCAATCCTCTCGTTCCAGACTCCCATCCTGTCTTATTTTTTACGATAAATGTTAATTTATATTGATTTCTTCCTAAAGAAGTAATGCTAACAGTTGTAAGGTATGATCCTAAACAAAACTGCAAACCATCTAATTGCATTATTGTATCAATCGTAGCATCAAATCCGAATCCCCAATTTCCGCCAATGGTAGCTAAATTACCTTTTCTAATATTATTAATTGCTGTTTTCCTTAAATCTACAATTTTCCTTGTGGGGTGAAGTTTATCTTATCTTTTTATATAGTTTATATATTAGGTAAATAATAATAGAATTAATCCTAAACATTCTAATATAAACAAGTAATAACTAATTCATTAGTAATTTCTTTCATGTTCAATTTTTTATAAGTCAATAAATTTATTTTTCATCATAGATATTAATTTTAACTCATATGATTTTGATAAAAAATATTGTCTTTTCTTATGTTCATGTTATTTATTATCTTTTCCCCATAACATTTTGTCCTCTTTTCTTCTTTCTTTATAAAATTTTCTTGCAACCGAATCTAATTCTCTACTTTCATAATAACTCAAACATGTTGAAATAATAAAATTTTTACCTTCCAATTCTTTTTCATTTTCTACATGAATATATGGAGGTGGTAGCTTCATTATTATTTTTTTTGCCAAACTATCTTGTATAGAATCTTCTCTTATAAATGGGTCATCACTCATAGAAAATAAATCTTTTTTAGCTATTAACTTTCCAATCTCCATATTAAGTTTATCCCCATAACCATGCCTTAGACATTTATAGAAAACTTCGTCACGAAATCTTTTAGTGTAAAAAATTTGTTCAGCATTCTTTTGAGAACTATTTTCGCTTCGATATTTAAATTTAGGTCTTTCTCTAATTTCGCATGAAATAAGCGATAGAAAGTAGACAATAAAAATTGTTTTTTTTGCTTTTATCATTGCTTATATTTTAAATTATTGAAGTTTCCATATGTCAATATATGCAATCGGTGCATCATAAAAATGGCAGCCATTGATACAGGTTGCGTTCGATTGTAATATATCAGCATGTCCAGATGCCCAATTGTTATCACTTGAAACAAGCGAATATATACCTTTGATATAAACATTTATGTTGGGTGTAGATAAATTACTGTCAATTAATAGATTAGGTAAATTCGCACCATGAACACCAGCTTGTGTGGATGTAATGTTAATATGATTAGCATTAAATGGTGTTGTTTGGGTTGCCGGATTTGTTCCAAAAGTTTTTCTCATCCAAGTATTCAATTTTTTTGCACTCAAAAAATAATACTTACCATCTCCTCCTTTAAATGTCTGGTTCGGCAAATTAGGTATTATTACTCCAGAATAATTTAAGGCTCTAGAAACTCTTAAAGCACAAGCATTATCGTAATCGTGATCATTATTAGGGTTAGAATCATTTAAAACACCATCTCTCAAAGCTTTTGGAGTACCACCAATAAGATTATATATTGTAGAACCAGGTAAACCATTTCCATTTGCATCTTTAGGAAAACCATCATAGTATTTTTGCCAAGTAGGCAAATTTTGTTTTGGAAAAGTAAGATTTGGATTATCCCAATATGTAGTATCGTAATCTTCACCTGCCTTCCCTTCCGAAGTTCCCATGAACCAATTACTAAACTGCGTCCATGTTGTGTTAGGATTTTGCATAAAGAAATCTATTGCCCAGTTGTGG
>NZ_JBXUGL010000025.1:0-53169 GCF_057180505.1 Chryseobacterium sp. HNCC26DJ241
TTAAATATATGAAATATTTTTTACTATTTCTGCTCGTATTCAGTTTCCCATTCATTTCCATCATCCCCTTTGTGTCCATCCATTTTGATAAGGAAGTTTTTAGCAGGGAAATATGGCTTCATGTGGATATCCAAATGAATTCTATCTTTTTGAATCGGATCTTGTTCAAATCTTCTGACTTCAAAATTTTCGATCAATTTACCCGGTCCGGTGATTCCGTCCAAGAAGCGAACAATTTGACCCATAATTTCTTTTCTTGTAACAGCCGTAAAATTTTCAAAAGCTCTTCTATTCAAGAAATCCATCAAAACTTTGGTTACATAATCAAACACTCTTACTACAGAATACGTTTGAAGACCTAAATTATCCCCATTAAATAATGTTTTTCCTGAAAATGCCATTACTTTTCCGTATTCATTCACCATTGGAATCAATCCAAGGTTCTCCAAATTAGCAATTTCGCTTTTCTTAAGATCAAATTTAACACCATCAACTTCATTAATACCACCAAATTTTTTACCTGCAGTAACCTGAGACATCAACGTTTTATAGATTTTTCCGGCTAAAGCTGCGGATGGCGGAACGTAAAGATCTTCTGATTCTTCAATTTCTTCAAATCTTCCTCTTCCTACCAGCCAGTTACAAGTCATTAAAACATTTGCTCTGTAAACATCTCCACCTGTTAAATAGGCTTGGTCAAACATTTCCATAACATCATCCGGCTCATCAAGGTGCTCAAAATCTGTAACCAACATTACTTTATTTTCATGAGCCAATTTTGCCCATTTTTCCACTACTTTATTAGAACCTAAATATCCAGGAATTACCAAAATTCCATAATTGTTTTTAAGATCCAATCTATCATAGTTATCTGCTAATTCTGCGTGGATTGTATCTATAAATCTTGTATTATCAAGGTCTTTTAATTGATCCAAAGTCGCATTCACTACCGTGATATTCTTTACTTTATCCGATTCTGTATTTTTATAAAATAATGCAGCCGTTCTGTAATTAACCTCTAATTCTCTTGTAGCATCAACTGCTTTATAAAGATTTTTAGTAAGCAAATCTTCTGCAGATTTTCTTTGATCTTCACAATCTGCAACCATATCTGTTAGAGCATCACTTTTACCAATAACACTAGCCCATAACTCTAATGTTTTTTTAAGCGTTTCTCTTTCTTTCTCTTTTCCTTTTTCAGTCAAGAAAATTTTTCTTCTCGCCTTTCTATCCGGATTGATATTCTGAACACCCTCTATAGAAGTTTCCAATAAATCAAAACCACCATAACGAGCTAATTTCTCTATAGATCTATCAATTGATACCTGCCCTTTCTTTTGCTCAAGAACAGGAGCTTCCACTTGTTGTGTTTCTTGCTTTGCCATATTATTATTTGTGTTTTTAAATTATTTATTTTCTTCTAATTCCTTGATTAATGATTGTAATGTATCTTGAAGTGCTTTTTTCGCATCGGGATCTTCCAAAGCAGCTTTCAAAATTTTATTGCTTTTCAACTGTTTGATAATTTTCTGATACTGATCTTTTTCAGTTTCCAACCCGGTTAAAAAACCACTTTGTGCCGTAATACCTTTTGTTCCGAAATCCCCAAGATTCTTAAATTTCAGGTTTTCCATTTTTACAGCACCATCAGCGTCCTCAAAATCCACTTTAACCTCAGGTTTAAAGTGTTCAAAAACTTTCTCAATGGTTGTTAATCCTTCAATAAGCTCAGGTCTAACAGGATCGTCTGCAGTTAATTTTTGAGCTAAAAGCGTTCTGTTTTGAGGGATCTCTAATATCGCCTCACTTGCGTCTAATGGAACTTCATTTCCACCAATACCTTTGTTTGATAACATAGTGTTTTTATTTAAAAGTTAAATTTAATCAAAATTAATTCACTAAAATAATAAAAATATTTAATAAAAATATAAAAAACATCAAATATTTAATTTATTTTTCAAAAATTCTATATGGATAAATATTAGCTGATGCCTTTTTAAGTTTTTGAAGGAAACTTTCACGCAAATATTCCCATTCAGAATTTTCTATTGTCTCTGTTGCTTCTTGATTTTTAATTAAAAAAATATCAATTGTTCTGCTAAATCCGCCTTTTAAGGAAACTTCCTTTTTTGTTCCTTTTTGTACTTCAATATCTTTTACTAAACTTTTAAAATGATTCATTCCTACCGCTTTGATATCAGCAACCGTCACAATTCTACCTCTTGTAAGCAAAGAATTTCTATATTCTAAGATTTTATCTTGCACAGAAAGACTTTTTCTTCCACCTGTAGAAGCCTTAATCATTACCGCTGTTTTATCAAGAATTGATTTTTCGGAATCTTCTACAGTGAGAATTGTTGCCGGTTTTATATCATTTCCCTCTTCAGCAAGTGTGAGCCAGTAAGAAATATTGCATGCAATTTCTGTATCCTGAGAATCGGAGGTAATAATAAGATAAGGATTATTAGCCTGAGAAAAACTTTTCTCTTTTGCTAATTGATGAAGTGCTGCAACATTCTGATTAATTTGTCTTAAAGTTTCTTTTGCAGAATCTCCGCCCAATCCTGAAAAAGCAGCTGTTTCATCTTTTATAAGTTCCAATAAATATTGCAATAATTCCGAAGCACTTCTCTGATCAAAACGCGCCACTCCTCCTTTTCGCAATACAGCAGAAATGGCATTATTTTCCGTTGCATAATTTTTCACATCAAATCTTCTCCCTCTATCATCAGAAACATAATCCAAATCCAAAAAATAATCATCGGACTGAATAGGAATAATATTGAGTCTTCCTGTTACTCTTCTGTACGATTTCACATTATAGGTATTAATCACCGGAATACAATTCAGAGCAACATTTACATTTTCAAGCACCTCTCCTACTACAGCTTCGGAAAATTTGAATTTCAGCCAGATCAGATTATCTTCTTCTGAAAGTGCATTATCAATGAAATATTTTGAAAACAATTCTTCACTTTGAGGTTTGTCTGCAAAAGAGATTTTATCTTTTAGTGTAAAATAATTGGAAAAATAATACTGATTAACCTCATTATAGATATGTTCTAAATCCGAATAATTTTTGGTAATGATATTTTCCAGATTGATGTTCTCCCGATCAATGTTATATCCTTCCTTAAGCGAAAACACTTTATCTCCAAAAAATATTTTCACTTGTCTCAGATAATAAAAGAAGAGCTCTTTTTGATAATTGTTATTGATATCAATGTAGAACATCAAATTTTCCAAATCATTTTTTTCCGGACAACGAATTCCTATCCACATTTCTCCCGAAGGAATATGATTTTGACTTCTTGAAACCACATCATTAAAGAAGAAACTTTCCACACGATTCAGTGTATTTCCGTAAGCTATATATTCTATTTTAGCAGTGGTAAGTTCCGCCTCAATTGTAGGGCAAAAGAAAATATCTTTGTTTACCGTTTCAGCCGGATTAAAAACATTATGAACTCTTTTATTCGTCTTGAACTGATTATACAAAGATATTTTTGCACGATTTTCCAACGGAAAAACCTGAAGCAAAGTTCTTGACGGAATAACTCCCGAAACTTCTTCCGGAAACATAATTTCAAGAATACGTTCAATAATACGGGAACGGGAACTTTCCAGCTCGAATCCCAATTTTTCCAGTTCGGAGGCAGTTGCAGAAAGGAGCAATCCTACAATCGGATCGAAAGACGTTTCGGCTTCCAACTCGTTGTATCCCCACATTCTGGCTGCTCTTCGCAGTATTCTATCTTTTATTCGTTCTTGGTTCATACTTTAATCAATAAGAAAGGGGTCCTACAAAAAAAGAATTTTGAAAAAGGAAAGGACGATTGGTTTCCAAAACCTGACCTTTTACAGAGATCACTACTTTTTTCTTCATTCTTTTCTTTCCTAATGTTCCTAAGTTATGATCTCTTACAGAAACTTCCACATCTTCCAAAAGAAGTCTCCTTTCATGCATGGTAATAGATTTTTTAATCGTAGTCATAATAAACTCTTTTAAGCTATTATCGCTTTTCAAGAGATCGAAATCCATTTCCCATATCTCCGTACCAAAAGTTTCATCAAACTTACATTCTCCTAAAGCTGTAGTTGCAATAAGAAATATATGCTGACCGATAGAATTGTCTATAGAAATTTTATCAGTATCTTTTTTATCGATAATTGATCCAAAATCAATGGGCGTTTTATAATAAATTCCTTTCATTCTGGCTGAGTATTATAAATAAACAATGTTTTTAATATTCCCTGAATCATCGTATTCAAAATTCTTTGGAACTTTTTTCCGACGAATAATCTGTAATTCTACTTTTGGTGTAAGTTTTAAAAATTTTTCTCTATATAAAATATCTCCTATAAAACTTTTCCCTCCATCTTTGTCTACTACTATGAAATATTGATTCCCGTTTTCATATTTGCTAAATGAATTGATATCGCCTGCATACAAAGTTGCATTTGAGTTTTCATTTTTCAATTGATAGACCAGCTCATCATGATTTAGTTTTCTATGTCTTGAAATATCAAACTTTTCTATAGTTTCCAGTTTGGGTTCAAAAGGTATATTTTCATAGAAAAAAGAGGTCTTGTCAAATCTTTTGAATCCTAAAAAAGAAAGAAAATTTTTCTTTGTTGTCGATTTTACGAAGCTAAGCGTATCTCTCGTCACTTGATAAGCCTCAGTTTCATTAGTTTTATCATCCGTAACAGTGAGTTTATAAGTAGGAATCTCAATCTCGTTTTCATTTAATTTCAAATTTATTTTCCCTACTTCCTGATCTGAGATGATAATAGAAATTGTATGCTGCCGAAGTCCCGAATCAGTTTTGGTAACAGTTCCCTCTTCTCCATTTCCGCCATAGAAAGGAGATCCGAGATTATTTGTCATTCCCAAATTGAGATTAAGTTCCGGAAGCGGGCTCATTTTTTTTCTTTTTATCTTTTTTTACTTTCACTTCATCTGATTTTTTCACTTTATAAACAGACAAACAATCTACCTGATTATCAATATTATAATTTTGAACTTCACTTATATAAAACTCATAATTTTTTTCGTATGTATATAATTTGATAGATCCAATCTCATTTTCCCTGAGTTTTAAATATTCTTTTTTCTTTAATTGTTTGGCAAAAAAACCATCACAATTCAGTGGAAAATCATTTTTATAAGTGATCACTTCTCCGGATTTAAAATAGATATCCACTACTTTATCTTTTTTAATACAGACATTTTTATCTAAAATCTGTAGATACATGAAGATCTTATTTTTTCTTTTCCCAAATTGTAAAGTAGCATACACATACTCCGAATTATTCACCCGAAGGTGTATTGGTGGTGTACTCGCAAAAAATTTATTCTTCAGCTTTTGCTTGGTCTGCACAATCCCACAATCGAAACTTCCATAATTTGCACTGTCTATATCTGCACGACCTTGTGCATTCAGCAAACAGAAACTGAAAAAAATGAATAAGAAAAGAATTTTATATTTCTGCATACTATTCACAAATTATTGAGCCTGATACAATTGTCTGCAAACTTCTAAATCCGTTCTTATCTTATCGTATTCTGCTTTCAGTGTTTTATTAATAGTACTTAAACTATCCATTGTTGTTTGGTTTCCTGAAAGTTGTTTGATTTCCTTTTTTGCATCCACCAGATCTTTGAAAGTCATAATGGTATTGTTATACATTACTTTATTTTTCAGAGTATCTTTTGGGAGTTGTTTATACATATCTGCAAGAATTGACAAAGCCAGTTTTTCATTAAAAAAATCGTTCTGACCGGGAACTCCGATAGAATCTACCGCTGCTTTCACCTTCTCCAGCTGAAAAGAAAATTTGTCCTGTATTTCCATTTCTTTCTTCATTTTAGCATTTTCTGCCTTCAACAGGCGGTTTTCTTTGAAAGGAAAATAAGCATTAAAAAAAACTGCTATTACTAATACTATAACCGTAATAATGAAAAATAAAATAAAAAATGAAAAAGCTCTTGATCTCTCTTTTTTGTTAAGGACTTCCATATTGTGATAATCTGATATTTGTGTTTAATTATAATTTAATCTGCAAGAAAAGTTCGGCTTCGTTTAGCATGGATAACAGCATCTCTGTCATCAGTATTTTCGGACACAAATATGCTTCCGTCACGTTTTTTACCTATATAATCCAATTTATTGAGTATAGAGAACAGATCTTCCAAAGTCTCCATAAATCGAACAATTTTTGTAATTGTAATATCCATTTGATTATGATTATAATCAGAATTAATAACATCCGAAAAGATAGTCTCAAAATGTCCCTGACTTACGTTACACCATTCAGCAAAATAATTCAGTAATTCTTCTTTTCCGGCTCCCGATCTTGCATCAATAAAATTCTTCAATGCACGTGCTAATCCCACTACCGACAATAGCATATTGGCAGGGGAAACATGAGGAGACAACCAACGAAACGTATTAATTTCACGACCTAAATAATTCAGCGTTTTATCAGACATGTACTCCATCATTACAGCTAGAGAATTCGTTTGTCTTTTTACATGAATTTTTTGTTCGATTTGTACAGCATAAAGCTCAATTTGCCCATAAAAACGATCTATTTCCACATACAAATCTTGAAGTTTTTTATGGCTTGAAACACTTACACACGGCGGAATATAATCTTCATCTATTCTTGATTCTCCTGCATTTACCAAAATTTTTCCGATAGTAAGATAATTGATTCCAAATCCAAAATTACTTTTCAGTTCTTTTTCAGGAATAAGATTTAGGGAATATTCCGGTTGAGTATAAGGATATCTTGGTGGATTTTCCTCAGGATCGGGTTCACCAAAAGGAGTTCTCTTAAAATGATTAACAGAAAGGCAAGCAAAAAGAACAATACTTTCATTATCTTTTATTTCGTAAACCGCTTCCGGATAAGGAATTGACAGATTAATTCCCTCAGAAGTACCTGTACCAATATCTATTCTTGAACCACTTGGAGTAATAGCATGACATTCTTCTACTTTAATTCTCAATAATTTATGATTATCGATGATGAGATTCATCTTGATGGAATCACTTACCGGAAGAAGCCCAAAATTAATAAGTGAAGTATGAATCCCGACAGAATCTCTTATGGAATCGCTCACGAAATTCTGAACGTCAATAAAATGATTTTTATTGATTTTCATCCCGTCTATCCAATTTACGGGAAAGTGGTTTAACTTTTCTATCATTAGTTTTGTTTTTTATTCGCTGATTACTCTTTTGTTATCTCTTTCCTGACTGTATTCAAAATCAGGCTCTTCATTTTTCACCGTTTTTTCAGAAGGTGTCATTTCGTTTGTTCTCATACAGAAAATAACACTGTTTTCCTCAATACCATTCATATACAATGTAAGATCCGGATCTATATATTTTGTAGATTCATACCACTTCGGTTGAAGAAAAAACACCCAACTATACAAACCATCCGCACCTTCAATTTCTATCTGATCTTCTGTATGCCTGTCGTTATAATCCAACACAAAATTGTAAAACAATCTTCCAAAATCTATTCTTGTAGGACCTTTTGCCCGATAGACGCTATATCTTTTAGCATATTTATCTTTATCCATTAAAAAGGTAAACACTACCAAATCTCTCATTTCTTCTTCGCTCACTCCTGCCAATTCTTTATAATTTTCTGGAAATTGCCATGTTTTATAAATTTTTGGAGGAATAGCCATAGCTTTATTAAAGGTATCATTTAGGAAAGTCGGAATAAAAAACATGATGTAATGACCCAACATTAAAAAAGTGAAATCAATACCATTCAAAAATGTATAAATAAGGAAGAACGGAATAACCGAATAAATAATAGTGATAAGCGCAAAAAGATATTCTATTCCTGATTTTTTGACTTCAAATTTGTTAAAATAATATCGATACATATAGCAATGAACAATACCTAACAGTAATGAACATACTTGATAAAAAATAAATTCGTAAAGATTATTATCTAAAAATAATTTGTTAAATCCTAAAAACGCAATGACAGAATAGGCAAATGCAATGGAAAAAAGATAAATGTAAAATTTGGCTTTATATTTTTGTTTGAACTCCGGAATTTTTTGCGAAAAGATCATCGTAAGGATGATCGCTATTACCAAACAAACCAGTACAGCTGCTAAAATACTTGGTTCTATTAAATTAGTGAAATATTTTTTCAGTTTCATCATATACGCGTATTATATCCTAAAATTGAACTTTCTTTAGAGGTGAATTCAAAGTTTTGTTTATCTTGTGGTAGAAGAATAGTCGTTTCTATCTCCACTTCTATTGGAAAAAAATATTCATAATACAATTCCAAAAATTTTTTCTTTTTGCCATCATGGATATAATCTACAAAGTTTGAATTTTCAAGAGGGCCTATTTGTATATTGAAATGACTTGAATAATCATCATAACTATTGCCGGTGATGAAATCCAAGCCAAGTCTGCTTTCTCCCAATGAAATACTCTGCTCTTTATCCGAATATTTTTGATAGCTTTTATTATTGACATGAACTTCCTCTTCCAGTAAAACAGCTAAGATTTTACATGCCAATTCTATATTTCCCACTATTTTATATGCAAATGGAAGAATTCTTATAAATTTTGAAATCAACAGTTCCGGAAAATCTTTACTTATACCCCAAAAATCATAGAACATATCTGGAACAAGTGAGCCATTCAGATCTGATAAAAATTTCCGTTCAAATCCTTCAATATTTACTCCGTAATTAAAAATTTCGTTTTCAAAAGGTTGAAAAAAACTCCTTGCTGCTTTTTGTTGCTTTCTTTGATTCTGATACTCCCTAATCATAACATCTACATCCTTTCCAGGAGCATCATTCTTTACGCTATGCACCATATTTTCTGGAAGCATATCATAAACACTATCTCTGGAAAGTGTAAGTTTGAGTATCTGCAAAGTATCATAATCATAATCTATAACCTCTGAATCCAGAACATCATAACGATATGCTCTTGAAAACTGGCCTTCTTTATGAATTACATATTGTCCTTCTTGAATATCCTTATTTTTGAGCAAATCATTGATAATGACCTCTGCTCTGATGTCATGTTTTAAAGAAGTTATATGCTGAACCAGATTATTAAACTTTTCCATACTTATTTTTTCGGTTTCAACCTTCCTGCAGCTACGTATCTTAGCTGAAAATATTCGTCATTAAAATCATAAATATTTAATCCATTTACAGTACAGGCAAGAATCCTGTCATTTTGTAAATAAATCCCCACATCGGAAATAGGATGAAACTTATCATACCTAAAAAACAAAATATCACCTTCTTTTAAAAATGTTCTTCCCGTAAAAAGCTGTAATGCTTTTGAACGAAAAATACCATCCGGAGTTTTCAAAAATGTTTCTTTATAAACATCGCTATAAAGCGCCTGAATAAAGTATGAACAATCTACACCTACCTTTTCTTCCAGTCCTTGCTTTTTGTAAGGAGTACCTATCCATCTATCGATGTAAGAGTAAAGATCATAATTCGTAACTTCTTTCGGCATAACCTCCATTATTATAGAATATTTTTCTTTAATTTTTAAAATATCATCACTTAAACCTTCCGGATTATCATCCACACTGGTATATTGTGAATCCGTTTTTTCTTTCTGTTCATTTGCAACTTCAACAAACTGTTCAGAAGAATAGTTATAAGGAATTTCCTGTACGTATTTTTTACTACCACAGGAAACAAAACTAAAAACCAAAAAAGAAGTAAATACAGTTTTATAGACAGAATATACACGATATTTCATCAAAGCATTTTTACAAAAGTAATTAAAAAAATTAAATGTCAAATACTGTTTTTTAAAAAAATCTTATTTATATTTGTCTCATTTCAAAAAATACAATGAAGAAAAGCAAGGTTAATTTTTTTTCTAATATAGACCCTAAAGTATATATAAGTTTAGGCATTCTGTTACTAATCAGTTTACTATTTCTTTCCTACCAATACCTTCAACATGTAGACTGCGCAAATGCAAAATATGTCATTCATGCAGATGAATTTACTGTAAATAAGGTGGTAGAATTTTATGATGACACAGACGGTGCAAAATCTTGGGAATGGGATTTTGGAGATAGTTCTGCTGTAGATAAAAGGCAGAGAACTCTACACGCATACAAAAAACCGGGAGATTATATTGTTCGGTTAAAAATAAATGGGAACTGTACTCAGGAAAAAATGATTACAATTTCCAGTATCAGCCAGCAAACAGGATATTTACCCGCCATCATCAGTCCAAGTGTAGTAACGGTTGGAGAATCTGTTTACTTTGATGCAGAAAAGGAAGGTGGAGAATCTTGGGAATGGAGCTTCGGTGAAACTGCTTCCACAGATGCGTTAGGAAAAAGTCCTACTTACAAATTTAAATCTGTTGGAGAGAAAAAAATTACATTAATTGTAAATGGTGACGTAGAACATACCGCAGTTAAAACCATTTATGTAGCTCCGAAAACCATTCGTGCAAAGCAAAAAATTGATATCAAATCGTACGAATTCGAAAGACCACATATTGCATTTTCATTACCTGTGGGAGACCCTCAAAAAGATCCTTTAGTAGATATGCTGCAATATATTCCTGTTTCTCCAAAATCCAATGTAAAAAATGATTCTACAGTTGTGGAAAAGAAAGCTCCTGAAATCTCTAATGAACAATTTCAATTATTGCTGAATCAGGTAGCAGCACAGGTAAAAACCAAGGATGATTTTAAAGATTATCTATGTGGAAAATACGATATACCAGTAGTTGTAAATAACGAAAAACTAATACCTTTTGACCAATTTTGCCAACTAATTGCAGGCAAAAAAATAAAAATTTCTGCTTTGAGAATGAATAAAGATAAAAGAAATTGCATCCAAAACCTAAACATCCAATACAAAGTAAAAAAATGGATGGTTTGGATGAAGGAGTAAAAAAACAGGATATTACATCCAAAAAACTTACACAAAAACACAAATAATATGGAAAATAATTTTATTGAGGAGGCTCATAGCACTCATCTTGGAGGTCGTCTCAACCATCCAGATGACATCAAAAAATATTTTTCTTCCAAAACTTTTAAAGATTTTTTAGGTGATAAAGACAGTCCATTGGTCTATTGTACCCTAACCATAGAAGGAAAACCTTTTCTGGAAAAATCCAGTTTTTCCGTACAATTTAACCAGCAAACTAATGACCATGATTCATTTTCCATAAAAGTGCCGGATGATGCACTGGATACTTTTCAAGGCTATGTGATGGAAAACTCTAAAAATCTACTAGGGAAAACCGTTAGCATCCGATTTCACCGATATGGAGAAATCCGACAGACCTTTACCGGAATAATCTCCGAAATTCTTAATAAAAAAGAAAACGGATATGGGCATCTTTATATCAAAGGATTGGGTACCGGTATTTTATTGGATGGAAACCCAAAAGCCAGAAGTTTTGAAGATAAAACCCTTCCGCAAATCATACAGGAAGTGGTTTCCAGCTATCCGGAAGAAGCCAAAGTATCGGCAGAGACTCTCAACACCGATTATACCATTCCGTACACTGTACAATACAAAGAATCCGATTATCAATTTATCAAACGATTAGCCATCCGATATGGAGAATATTTTTATTACAATGGGCAACAATTGATATTCGGAAATAAGGTTCAGCCAATTGTAATTCTGGAGGAAAATATTGATCTGATTCATGTAGATTTCAAACTCCACATACAACCTCAACATTTTTCTTATCAAGCGTATGATGTAGAAAGTGGAAACGGAACGGAAAAGAGCAGTTCTTCTGCACAAGTTCAGTATAAGGAAAATCCTTTTCATTCAATAGCTGTAAATGCTTCCAATAAAACGTTTCGGGAAAAAGACGAAAGTTATTTCGCACATACTTCACTCAACAAAACCGATAAAGAACTTTCGGAAACGGTGAAACGACAAAGAGAAAAGCAGGAACATCTGGTTTGGGTAAAGGGAAGTAGCAAAGATCCCGAACTCAGAATCGGAAGCAGGGCAAAACTGATCGATATCAATGGAAAGGCGATGGAAACCTACCGAATTTTGGAGATAAAGCATTATCATGATGGGAATACCTATTACAATGAGTTTACCGGAATTCCTGATATTTTTATTTCTCCTTATTTTGACAGTGAAGCTTTTCCGAAAGCAGAATCTCAAGCTGCAACGGTAACCGATAATAATGATCCTGATGGTTTGGGAAGAGTGCGTGTGCAGTTTGAGTGGCAAAAAAGAAAAAACCAGCAAACACCATGGATCAGTTTTCTCAGTCTTCACGGAGGTGGCGGAAAAGGTTCTTATTTTGTTCCCGAAATCGGGGAACGTGTAAAAGTGGCTTTTGATGGTGATAATGCGGAACGTCCTTTTGTATTGGGAACGGAATACAATGGCAAGGAAATAAGCGGATATGCAACCGGAGGAAATGATATAAAAGCCATAAGAACGAGGAGCGGAATAGAAAATATAAGCAATGATGCAGAAGGAAGCTGGAAGCAAAGCACACCTGATGGCAATTTTCTGCATTTTGACGGACAGGGAAATGCAACGCTGAATGTGCCGAAAAAATTAATTATAAATGCGACAGATGTAGAAATTAACGCCTTTAATAATGTAGAAGCTAATGTTTCCAATAACATGATTTTAAATATCATGTCTCAGTTTTTTGTTTTTACTCCTTTTATGAAGCAAGTTATTAGTGGATTTATGAATCTCTTTAGCGGTAAAGCTCTTATTAACTCAAAAGAAACCATCAATATAGAAGCTCAAGAAGTTACTGCACACGGAACAGAAAAAATGCTAGTACATTCGGATAAACTAACAACCATTAATAGTAAAGAGGTATCTGAAATGCACGGTGCTACTAAAAATAGTTTTACTAATAAACCAATTCCGCAAAAGAAAAAGGCTATTGATAAGATAACCAACGTAATAGTAGAATTTAGAACTAAACAAGATGGAACGTATACAGGACAATTTGGTTTTGATTGGTTAAGAATAGATGATAATGGCGCTACAACAGAACTAAAATATGAAGATTGTTTAGTTGGAGGCTATGAAGCCCCAAATGGCAAACCACCTCATAGAGACAGTAATACAGAATTTGAATCAGGTGAAGCTTTTCCCGCTTTAGAAAAAATGTATAAGCAAATACCTATAAAAAGAGCGAGTACTCCTACTTTAACCAAGTATTATATTCCATATTTAAATCTTTATCCTGAAGCTGTATATAATGCCTGTCCAACACTCCCAAAACCACCATGTGAAGCTGAATTAAGAGTATTGGTAGACGTAGAAATAGAAGAACCAGACCAGATCCGCATTGTTTTTGACAAAAAATATTTTACTATTAATGGTTTAGATGGTTCAGATGCCAATCCTGTACTAATAGCCAATAAATCTATTGGGGCAAAAAGAGATGTGGGAACTAATATTACGATAAAATGTATAGCAGAGTTTTCTTCCCAGCAGGAAATTATAGTATATGCTTATCCAAAAGATTCTTTATTAAAATCCAAAGCAGAACAGCTTACCTTACGAAAAGTGGCAGGGAAAATACTTGTAGGTGCAAACCTAAATAAACCCAAAGTAGGAAAAGCAAAAGCGATTACTAACAGAAAAACACAGAAATTTGTGTTGGTACAAGTAAGAACCAACGTAAGTGGAATAGTTGGAAATGATGTTTCTGGTAATATTAGTTCTGTAGAAAAAGATAATTTGCAGAATGCCTTGCATCAGGCGTTAATACACGGAGAATTAATTGATTATATAAATGCATTGGGGGTAATGGAATTAGATGTAACTCTTGATGCTAATTTTAAAACAGGAGGTAAATACATTGCCGCTAATGGATTAATTATAAGAACTGAGCCCACTCTAAATAGTTATTTGAGGCAATTAGTGAATACTGCTACATCTAATAGATATGTTGGCTCGTTTTATGTTTTTGCTTTTGGCATAGAAGACTCTACTCGAAATGTAGGAGGAAGAGTAGAAGATATTGGTAAGAAGAGTGTTGTCTTATATGATGGTAGAGATAATTATACTTTAAATCATGAGACCCTTCATGGTCTAGGGTTATATCATACTCATGCAGATGGTACAGTTGATGATTCTGATCAAAAATTTGTATTTGTACATGCAAGTACAGATCCTTCTAAAGCAACAGACAATGTGATGAGTTATCAACCAGACGGTAAAACTACCTGGCATTGGCAATGGGATATTATACGGAAAAAAGTAAATTAAAATGAAGAATACATTATTAATAGCAATTTTATTTAATATAATCAATTGCAAAGGACAACAAACAGATACAATTAAAAATAATAACCATTTAAATAAAGACAGTATGGAATATTTTAATGAAGAAAAGTATAAATCTCTTCCAATAAATCCAAATACAGGATTAAAAATATTAGATAATGGAGATGAAGTGCAAAATTTTAAAGGCTCAAATAATATTGATTATATCATCAATATAAAAAAGAAAAATTCTCCAATTACAATAGTTAAAATGTTTCATGAAAAAACAAAATCTATTAAAATTAAAGGACAGAGATTTTTTAGTATAGTATATGGTATATGGAAAGAATACGATGAAAATGGAAAGTTAATAAAAGAAACAAATTATGATAAAGATTATAAATTTTCAATAGAGGCTTTAACTAAAAAAATGAAGGAAGAGTATAATATTGACATTTTAGACATCAAAAAAACGCATTCTGTAAGTAGATTTCAGGGAGTTTACACAATTATGTATGATAAGAGATGGAGGGTGATTTTTACCGAATATAAAATAGATGGACAAACAGGCGAAACCATATCGATAAAAATAGTAAATGCCGACACAGAAAAGGAAGAAATTTTATATGAAAAAGAAGAAAAGAAAACTTCCTTCATCTACCGCACCCACGAAGGCAAAAACTACACAAAGGCAGAATGGGAAGCCTATGAAGAAAAACAATATGAAGACTACTGCAAAAGAACAGGTAAGCCTTATACTCCGAAGAATCAAGATACAAGAGCCGAGAATCAAGAGCCAAGAATTGAGAATCAAGATGAGAGCCAAAACAAAAAAAGTCCTTTCCTAGCCGATGAAAACGAAAAAGGAGATAGTAACACCCCAAAGAAAAACGGATTTTTAGGCGGTTTGCTAGGATAAATAGAATTTACTTAATGAAAAATATATTTATTATAATTTTTTTTGTAGGATTGGTGGGTTGTGTTGCCCAAAAACCAAAAGGCTATGCCTATAATACCAACCCTATAAAAGACAGCATTATGTTTGAAACATTCGACTACAATAAATTTGAAAAAGAAAATGAGAAATATAAAGATTCAAATCGTTCATCAGATGTATATGTATTTGGTAAAGGTAGAGAAGTTATGGCATCTTGGTTAGATATCTACGAAATTCCACCATTTCCTTATTTCTATTTAAGCTATAAAGAGTTTTATGAACATCCTAATAAACCCAGTACAATAAAAGAAAAAGGAAAGTATTTTGGAGATATAAGCTTAGGCTCTAATGGAGGTGTCAAAATAGGATATTGGTATTATTTTGATGAGAATGGAAAATTGATACAACAAGTAGACGAGGATAAAAAGTTTGGTAAATTTAGTTACAATGAGGTTCTAAAATTTTTAGATGAGAATAAATACATAAATCTTAAAACAGGTGAAGGAAGAGATAAAGTAAGAATTGATTTTTATTATTCTGACAAATCTTCTAAAAAACTTTGGTATATAAAGATTAAAATTGGTGAGCAATATCCAATAGCAAACCCACCAGGTAAAGATGGGTCATTTGGGGAACAGAAATACAAATCATATTGTATAGATGGAAATACTGGCGAAGTTTTTAAAATTATAGATAAAAGGTTATTAGATTATAAAGATATTATTCCCGTTTTTGAGCAACAATTTCCTTGGCTAAAAGAATCTACTGCTATTTACAAAACCTACCAAGGCAAAGACTATACAGAATCTGAATGGAAAGCCTTCGAACAAAAACAGTGGGAAGAATACCAAAAGAAAAAAGGTGTAGATGTTTCAAAAAAAGATGAACCCCAAAAAGGGAAATCCAATTTTCTTGCTGATGAAGAATAATTAAATTATGCCACAAAAACTCACCGAAAAAGCCATACTTCTTTGTGATAAAGGAGCAAAGCCAAGCCAGCTGAAAGTAACCAGCCAAACCTTCAGTAAAGCAGAAGATAAATTGATTGCTACTGAGCAAGACAAACAACCCGAAACCAATATCCCGAATTTCGGGATTTGTGCTATTACCAAAAGTACGTGTAGCCCCGCAGTTATAAAATGGGATAAAACCACAGAAAAAGATACCATCAATGATTATAAAATTTTGACAGAGGATTCTACATGTCAATGTACGGTTGGTGGTAAAATTTCCGTACAGCATAAAGGACACGGAGAAAAACATGAGATAGAATAGTAAGAATTTGTAAAATGAAGGATGAAGAATGAAGTAAGGAGGATGGAGGATGAAGTTAGGAGGATGAAGGATGAAGTAAGGAGGATGAAGGATGAAGGATGAAGTAAGGAGTGAGAAGAGTGAAATTGTTTGTCAGAAGGATGAAGTAAGGAGAATGAAGGATGAAGTAAGGGGTGAGAAGAGTGAAATTGTTTGTCAGAAAGGTAAAGTTGGAAGCCAGAAAAGTAAAGTAATTAATCATAGAAGCTAAATAAGCCATCAGAAGTATGAAATAGGGAGAATGAAGGATGGAGTGAATAGTAAGAAAAATTAAATTAAAAAAAATATAAATATGGCAAATAACAATTTAAATTATGAAGATTATCCTGCAATAGGAGATGCATTAATTGCAAGTATAAACAGAGACCAAAACGATTTTATTCTTCATTATAAAACCATGAATGCCGGTTTTATAACTGAATTTCAAAATTCCATAGATGCAGTGCGAGAAGCAGCTTCCGTTCTGGCAAAAACCCAAGAACTGAAAAGCGTAACCAAACAGCTGTACAATCTTGCTGATGAAGTGAATAAAAAATTATTGTTCTTAATAGATTATTCGGAAGATGCAGGTTTAGATAGTGGAATGATCTCAAGCATCCGAAGTAAATTTTCTAAGAGAAATATTGAAGGTGCTATAAAAGATCTGCGAGAGGCTCTACCCTATTTTCAAACTCATGAGACAGAACTGGAATCGGGAGATATGCCGGATGGATTTTTAGATTATTTTCCATCAGTCTTGCCACAAATGGAAGCCTGGAATGCTGAGCAAATCAGTATTCTGAGCACCCGAAAATCCATAGTAGAAGCTAACAAAGTTTTATTTGAAAATGCTTATAGCTATATTTCGAAAGTGAGTAACCGAGGAAAAAAGGTATTTAAAAAGACAGTGAAAAAAGATGATTACACGATTTCCAAACTGCTAACAAGAGTAAGAGCCGAAGCCAAAACCAAAGCTGAAGAAAATTCTGAAAAAACAAATTTATAAAATGATGAATCAAGAAGAAGTAACATACAGCCAAGAAGTTACCAAAGCTCTTAATATTGCCCAAAAAATCGGAAGGGAAAACCTCAATGCTTACTACACAGGCGCTCATATTTTGAAAGCAATGCTCAACAGAGATCTGTCTCTTTTAAAGCATCTTGAAAATTTAGGAATCGATGTATTTTATCTGGAAGAATGGGCAGAAGTACGAATTGAAGAACTGCCTAAATCGCCCAATAGATATTCTTGCGAACCGGACGAAATTATAGATGAAATTTTTGCCGAAGCCGATCAGGTGAGAGAACTTTTGGGAGAAGATGAAGTGTCTCTCTTTGCAGTAATGGTAGCGATAAGCTCTCCCGGAGTCGCTTTTTCATTCGATCAGATGAAAACATTTCCGGTAACGAGAAATGAATTGTTAAAAGATGTATCCACTTTTGGAGGAGATAATGAAATGATAAGTACAGCAGAACCAACAAAAAAATCAACAAAAGGATTTATACAAAAATATTGTATCAACAAGAAAGAGCAAGTAAAGAAAAAAAATAGAAAAGAACTTTTAGTAGGAAGAGATACAGAAATCAACAAAATTACTGAAATTCTATGCCGCTATAGTAAACAAAATGTTTTGATTATCGGAGATCATGGGGTTGGAAAAACTGCCTTGATCGAGGGTTTTGTTCAGAAAGTATTACTAAGACAAATTCCGGATATGCTTTCCGGATTGGAAATTCTGGAACTGGATATGGGAGCTTTAATTGCAGGTGCTTCTTACAAAGGAGAAATTGAAGACCGTATCAAAAATATTGCGCAGGAATTAAAATCCATCCCGAAATCTGTGCTTATTATAGAAGAATTTCATTCCCTTTTTGGTAGTCATGGTTCGGATGCGGGAATCATCAATCTTTTGAAGAGTGAACTTTCCAATGGACTTACTCTTATCACTACTTCCACGATAGAAGAATACACCAAAAAAATTGAAAAAGAGCAAGGTCTCGCCGGAATGTTCGAACTTCTAAAATTGGAAGAAACAACAGACGAAATTCATTTCCGAATGCTGAAACAAACATTGGAAGATTATCAAATCCATCATAGAATCAGTATTGACGATCAAACCATGAAAGAAGCCATTCGTCTTTCTCAGCGATATATGAAGGAAAAAAGCCTTCCTGCTTCTGCAATTGATTTGATCGACCATACCATGTCAGTGTTGAAAACAGCAGGAGAATCTTTCCTAAAAGAAAGAAATCATTTGCTTACTAGAATTATTCATTTAGAAGACAATACCAACAACTATGTAGAAGAAGAAAGAAGAATGCACGCAGAATGGTTGCTGAAAGATTTAGTGGAAAAAACAAAATACCTTATCAGTACCGCCGATATAAATGAAGAAGACAATGAACTTCCTGAATTTGAAACAACTGATGAACTTCTGACATTTGCCAGAAATTTAATTGAAAAAACAGAAAAAATAGCTCAGGAAAAAAGAACAAATATTACCGATTTTGATCTTGCTTTGATTATTTCCCAAAAAACAAACATTCCGATCGGTAAGTTGAAAGAAGAGGAAAAACAGAAACTGAATGATATGGAAAGCGTTTTAGCTCGCCGTGTTGTTGGACAGGATCATGCTATAACTATTGTTTCTGAAGCCGTTTTGGAAACACGTTCCGGATTGAGCAAAGCAGGACAGCCCATTGGTTCTTTCTTCTTTTTGGGACCAACCGGAACGGGAAAAACCGAACTTGCAAAATCGTTAGCAGAATTTCTGTTTCAGGATGAAAATGCTATTATCCGGTTTGATATGTCGGAATTTAAAGAAGAACATTCCGCAGCATTGCTTTACGGAGCGCCTCCCGGATATGTTGGTTATGAAGAAGGCGGTTTGCTGGTGAACAAAATCAGACAAAAACCTTATTCCATTGTACTTTTTGACGAAATTGAAAAAGCTCATGCTTCCGTTTTTGATGTTTTCCTACAAATCATGGACGAAGGAAAATTACATGACAGACTTGGAAAAGAAGGAGATTTTTCTAATGCTATCATCCTTTTCACTTCTAATATTGGTTCGGAATTTATTGTAGATTCTTTTGATAAAGGTGAAATTCCTACTTCTTCCAAATTATTGGAAATTATGAGTCGCTTCTTCCGCCCGGAGTTTTTAGGAAGATTGACAGAAACCATTCCTTTTGCACCAATCAGTAAAAATAATGCCCTGAAAATATTCGAAATTCACCTGAAAAAAGAATTGCTTGATTTGGCTAAAAACTTAAATATCAATTTAGAAATAAGCCAAGAAGCAAAAGAATTTTTGTCTATGGAAGGTTACGATATAAAATACGGAGCCCGACCTTTGAAAGGTGTAATCAGAGGAAGATTGAGAAGACCTTTAGCTAAAAAAATTGTATCCGGCGAATTTAAAGACGGTGACAACATTATGGTTTCAATAAAGGATGAAGAACTAATTTGGAGCAAAGTAGAATAAAACAATTCCCAAAAAAAATAAAGAGCCATCCCTTAAAAGATGGCTCTTGTTTGTTTATTTTATAAAATTCTATTTACTCCAATTGATTTTTGAATGTTTCACATCATGGGAATTTGTTCCTATCATAATATCAAATTCTCCCGGCTCCCAACTGTATTTTAATTGAGAATTGTAAAATTTAAGATCTTCTGGAGATATACTGAATGTTACTTTTTTACTTTCACCTTTTTTCAAGAATACTTTCTGGAAGCCTTTCAATTCTTTTACAGGTCTTACAACGCTTCCCACCATATCTCTTATGTACAACTGCACTACTTCAGCACCATCATAATTTCCAGAATTTGTTACAGTAACACTTGCTTGGATAGTTTGGTTACCTTTAGGATTAGAATTATTTACAGAAATATCTGAATATGTGAAATTAGTGTAACTTAATCCATATCCGAAAGGATATAATGGCGAGTTGCACTCATCCAAATAATTTGAACGAAATTTTTCAAACTGGCATTTATCCGTTTTTTCTTGGCTCAATGGGCGACCTGTGTTAAAGCTATTATAATAAATTGGTATTTGTCCTACACTTCTTGGGAATGTCATTGGCAATTTTCCTGATGGATTTACTTTTCCATACAACACATCAGAAATAGCATAACCAGCCATACTTCCCGGAAACCAAACATTAAGAATAGCATCTGCTTTATCCTGAACATCGGTAAGAACCAAAGGACGACCTGTGAAAAGTACCATTACTATTGGTTTTCCTATTTTCTTCAATTCGTTTAACAGATCCTTTTGAGCATCAGGAATACCGATGTCTGTTCTGGAGCTTGATTCTCCAGACATTTCCGCCGTTTCTCCTATTGCTAAAACGATAACATCTGCCTGATTGGCTACATCTACAGCTTCTTTTAAGATTTGTTCTTTTGGTCTGTTGTCTCTGTTCGTATTTTTATCAAACATTGCAGATCTTTCTTCCATAGAAGCATCATAAAATACATTGCTTCCTTTAGCATAAACAAATTTTACATCTTTCCCCAATGTTTCTTTCAATCCCTGAAATAATGATATGGAGTTTGCATGCTTCGCTCCCACACTCCAAGTTCCGGGCATATTTTCCTTATTATCTGCCAAAGGTCCTATTACAGCAACCGTTCCTGAATTTTTAAGAGGAAGAATTTGGTTACTATTCTTCATCAAAACCATAGAATTTGCTGCTATTTGTCTTGCTGCATCTTTATGTTCCTGATTAAAGACCTCTGTTTTTGCTCTATTAGCATCGTTATAACGGTAAGGATCATCAAACAGACCAAGATCATATTTTGCCTCTAAAATTCTTCTTGCTGCCTGATCAATCTGAGCCTGAGTTACCTTTTTTTCTGCCAACGATTTTTTAAGGGTGGTTAAAAAACCTTCACCTACCATATCCATATCAATTCCGGCATCTAAAGCAAGTGCAGATACTTGCTGCAGGTCTCCCATTCCGTGAGCCTCCATTTCGTTGATTCCTGTATAATCTGTTACTACAAAACCATTGAATCCCCACATTTTTCTTAAAACATCTGTCTGAAGCCACTTGTTTCCTGTAGCCGGAATATCGTCTACAATATTGAAAGAAGCCATTGCGGAACCTACTCCTGCATCTACTGCTGCTTTGTATGGAGGAAGATAAAAATTAAACATTTTTTGGCGACTCATATCCACAGAAGCATAATCTCTTCCAGCTTCTGCTCCCCCGTAAAGAGCATAGTGTTTCATACAGGCAATTCCTGTGTCATTTTTGGATAAATCCGTTCCTTGATAACCATACACCATTGCTTTTGCAACCTGTCCTCCCAAATAAGGATCTTCACCGGAACCTTCTGCTACTCTACCCCATCTTGGATCTCTTGCAATATCAAGCATTGGAGAATAAAACCAGTTGATACCCTCTGAAGTAGCTTCAATCGCTGCAATCCTTGCCGATTTCTGAATTAAATCCATATCCCATGAAGAAGCCAAACCTAAAGGAATAGGAAAAGTAGTTTCATATCCATGGATAACATCCATCCCAAAAATTAACGGGATATGTAATCGTGTTTTCTCAACTGCAACCTTTTGTACATCATAGATCTTGCCTCCTTTTATATTGAAAAGCCCCCCTACTTCACCTTGCTCTATTTTTTTTCCTATATCAGAATTTTGTGCCTGTCCAGTAGTGAAATCTCCTGCTCCCGGAAGATTGAGCTGTCCTATTTTTTCACCTAAGGTCATTTTAGCTAAAAGAGCATCTACAAATGCTTTCTTCTTAGCTTTGTATTGCGCTGTCTGGTAGCTTTGAACAGGTTTTGTAGCTAATTCCTGTGCTACAAAACATTGTGAAAGTGCCATTCCCGCTATTACTATTAGTTTCTTCATATACAATTGTCTTTTTTTGAATTTCTACAAATTTATTATTTTAATTTATCATTTTGAGACTATATCAAATTAATTTCAATAAATAGACGTAGCTTTTTCTATATCTTAACGTTCCAATTTTTTACTTAACATCCATTCATAAAATTTGGGATCTGAATAAGTAGAATCCCAAGAATTGTGATTATCATTTGGAAAGATAATTAATTCAGCTTTGGAATTTATCGGATGTAGCACCTGATAAAATCTAAAGGCGTTTTCAGGAAGAACAATATCATCCATTCCGCCATGGAAAATTTTGAGATTCATATCCTTATAGTTTTGAATATTTGCAATCATCACTCTATCTGCTGGAGCACAAACCGAAGCAACTGCCGCAAACATTTCCGGATGTTCGCCTGCAAGTTTTAATGTTCCCCAACCTCCCATTGATAAACCGGTGAGGTAAATTCTGGATTCATCAATTTTATATTTTTCCTGAATTTCTTTAATTAAATGATAAACTGCATCTGTATCCCACCACATTTTTTCCGGACATTGCGGAGCCAAAATTGCAACCTGTTCTTTGATTAAACTTTTATAGGTGAACGGACTGTGTGCTTTCACCATTTCTAAATTAGTACCTCGTTCTCCGGAACCGTGAAGAAAAACGATTAACGGAACTTTACTTTTTGCATTCTGCGGATAATCTAAAATGTAAGAAATCTTTTTAATTTCCTTGATTTCTTTATTAAATTCAGCTTTGATTTCCTGAGCATTTGAATTCAGGAAAAAACCAAAAAATATGATTGCAAGGTATTTTAGTTTAAATTTCATTTTTTATTTTTTCATCATAAACTTTGTCAAAGATTTTAAACTTTGACAAAGTATAATTGTAAAGTAATTAATACTTATATTGTTTTGAATGAAATTCCAGTTTCTTTAGTCCAGCTTTTACTTCCGGTGCATTCATAAATAACTTCCAAAGAAAACCTGTTCTGTAATTTTCAATCATAGGAGCAATTGTTCCTTGATCTATCGCCAAATATCTGGGTAAAGTCCAGTTATCATGATGAATAGAAGTGGCATCATAAGGACCAGCCGAACCAATAAATTCAGGTTTTTGGGTGTAAATAAATTTTAAAAAATTCATAGATTCTTTAGGAGTGTAAGGAAAGCTGCTGAGTGCAGCTGTAGGTGTAATCACGCCTCTATCATCCGTAGGTTGGTGCGCTGTATAGCCAAAACTTCCATCCGGTGTCCAAGTATAACTGGCAGTAAGTCCCCAATAATTTTCTCCGTATCCTTTCCATTTTTTAGGATTTTCGAGGCAATATTTGTAGTCTATAAGAACCTGATTTTTGTTAAGGTCGAAATAATTTTTTATTAATTTGTCCGACAATCCTCTCGGATCTAAGCCAATATATGAATAATGTGCCCAAAATAATGGCCCTCCATATTCTTCCGAATAATTATGTTTTACATATAAAGGTAATCCGTATTTTGTTTTGTCTGTAATGTAATTTCCGTTTCTTGTCCATCCTTTGTAATACGTTTCCGCATCAATAGAATATGTAGGAGAAGAAGCCGCAAGAATATATGTAATAAGCGTTTCGTTATAGCCTTCTAACGGAAAATTCATTTCCCACTGATATTCCGGAGACCAATGCCAATACAAAACTTTTTTTCCACCTTTTGTATACCAATTCCATTCTATTCCTTTCCAAAGTTGGTCACATTTATCAGCTAACGCTTTTTCTTCTGCACTACCATTTTTGAAATATTCGCGAACCATAAGAATTCCGGAAGTTAAAAAAGCTGTTTCTACCAAATCTCCTCCATTGTCTTTTTTCCCGAAAGGAACTACCTTTCCAGTTTCTCCATTAATCCAATGACTCCAAGCTCCATGAAAACGATCGGCATTTTCCAAAAAATCCATGATATGAGTCAAACGTTTTACCGCTTCTTTTCTTGGAATATACCCTCTTTCCACGCCCACTAAAATAGTAGCCAAACCAAAACCTGATCCTCCTGTTGTTACGACATGTTTATCATTATCCGGATATATGTCATCTTCATGATAACGTTCTCTACCCATTAATGAATTGGGCTCTGCAAAATCCCAAAAATATTTGAGTGCATCTTTCTGAACTTTATCCATCAATTGATCATCAGACAGATTTGAAGTGATTGCATTTTGATTTTGAGCTGAATGGGAATGATTGGATTTACAAGAATAAAGCATTAATCCAAATGCAGCAAATAGTATCGTTTTCTTCATATTTTTCATTTATAAAACTTTGTCAAAGATTTTTAAACTTTGACAAAGTAATAAGACTTTTAAAACCCATGTTGTGTAGAATGAAATCCCAGTTTTATTAATCCTGCCCTTACATCGGGAGCATTCATAAACAAATTCCAAAGAAATTGGTTTTTAGAATTTTCTATCATTGGAGAAATTGTACCCTGATCTATCGCCAAATATCTTGGTGTAACCCAATTATAATGTACAGAATAAGCATCATAAGGACCTGCTATTCCTACATATTTTGATTTGTTTTCGTTGTATAGGAAACGAAGTACATTCATACTTTCCGTAGGTGTATAAGGCATATTTGATAAAGCTGCTGTTGGTGAGATTATTCCCCTATCATCTGCATTATTGGGTTGATGTGCATAATAATCATCACCTCCGTTACTTGGATTTCTGGAATAACTTGCTGTAAGTCCCCAGTTTTTAGAACTGTATCCTTGCCATCCTTTCGGATTAGCAATGCAATACTGATACATAATCTTTGCATGGTTCACAGTTGCATTTCCATAATTTACATATTCATCGGAAAGACCTCTCGGATCCAATCCAAGAAATGAATAATGAGACCAAAACATTGGGCCCACTGCTCCGGATGTATTATGTTTTACAACCATCGGAATTCCCAATTGTGTGCCTGCTGATGCAATAGCACCATTTCTAGCCCATCCTTGCTGATACACGATTTTTTCAATAGAATGCGTAGGAGAAGCTGCTGCTAAAACGTAGGTAATTAACGTTTCATCATAACCTTGTATTTTATGATTCATCTGAAAATCATAATTAGGAGACCAATGCCAATACAAAACGTTTTCTCCTTTTGTATACCAATTCCATTCTATTCCTTTCCAAAGTTCATCTGCTTTATTGGCTAATGCTAATTCCGTAGTATCTATTGAAGTTTTAAAATATTCTCTTACACAAATTAATCCTTGTGCTAAAAATGCTGTTTCCACCAAATCTCCTCCATTATCTTTTGTGACAGCAGGATCGCCAAAAGGAATTACGTTTCCATTTGTTCCATTGATCCAATGTGGCCAAGCTCCGTGAAATCTGTTAGCATTTTGTAAAAAATTAAGAGCGGTAGTTAATCTGGAAACTGCTTCCGTCCTTGGTATTGTACCATTCTTAATTCCTACTAAAATAGTCATCAGTCCGAAACCGGAACCACCTGTAGTTACTACATTGGCATCGTTTGAAGGATTGTCTGTGTGATATCTTTCTCTTGCTAATTTTGAATTGGTTTCAGCAAAATCCCAGAAATATTTTTGAACGTCTTTCTGTACCATATCTACTAATTCCGCATCAGTGTAAGTAGTAGGCGTTGTTGGATTATTTGGGAATGAAGAATCGTTTACATCCCAATCGCTGGATTTAGAGCAATTCAGAAAAAACAAACACAAACCAAATACAACCGAAACTCTAAAAAATCTATCAACCATTTTTTTATTTTTTTATGAAAAACACTTTATGGCAAATCAGCCATAAAGTGTTATCTTATAAATTGCTAAGTACCAAATTATTGCATTGTAGCTTTTACCTCTGCTTCAGTTAGTGCCTTATCATATATCCTTAAATCATCATATAAACTAAGATCAGATTTATGATCCCAGTACGTAAATGATGGAGCACCAGAACCTATTGTAATCGTAGAACTTGTTGAAAAATCGAAAGGAGAGGTATAAGAGGCTGTCCTTTGAAGCACGCCATTAAAATAAATTTTTGATTCTGTTTTCGAAACAGTTACTCCAATGTGTACCCAATTACCATTTACTGTCAAATTCCCACCATCATTCCACGATTCTCCACTACCAGTTCCAACATTCATCTTTATAGTTTGTGAAGTAGCACCTCCTTCTCTGAATAAACGGAGTCCTTGATTTCTGTTATCATTCGTATTATCTGTGTCATCATTAATAGTAATAATTCCTGAACGATTTGGAGAAGCATCCACCTTATACCAGAAGGTGAAACTAATGCCATTGTCATTATTATATAAACCAGCCAATGGATAAGTAATATAGGAATTTTCAGCTCCTTTATATGCAGCTCCAGAATACCCTCCTGAAACAGTAGAAGGTGAGCCTACAACTGTTGGATTATTACCACTTAGTAAATCTGTAAAAACGTTTCCTGCAAAAAAAGGAAAATATGCTTTTTCGCCGTACAAAGCAGTATACTTATTATCAATTGTAAATGCGACAGATTTTGTAGAAGTTTTACCACTAAGATCTTTTGCATTAACTGTAAAAGTATGACTTCCTAGTCCAAGATCTTTAGCATAAATTTCAGCAAAATTCCTATAATCTTTAAAACTAGCATAGGAAGCTGCTTTCACACCATCAATTAGAATTTCTATGTTTGCAATTTCTATATCATCTGATACCTTGTAGTCAAATTTCTGATTGGTAGTAGTATCGGTAAAAGGAATAGTTACGGTTCCTGCTGTTGGGCTATTGATTGTAATAACAGGTGCAACTTTATCTTCTCCAGGAGCTACTTCAGAAATAGGGTCTATATATCCATTGTCACATGCTGTCATTGTACTCATTATTACAACACTGCCAATTATCGTTTTTATTATTTTGTTCATTATTCTATTTTTTCGAAATTAAATATTACTCTAAAGCTTTAATCTTGTCAATTTGAGCAGTTGGATAAGGTAAAAATTGCTTATCTATGGAAAATGTTCTACCATCATAGCTTAATGCGGCTGTATTTCCTAAACGTACCATATCAAAATAACGGATACCCCATTCCATTCCCAACTCAGCATATTTTTCGTTCATTACTTGATCTGTAGTAACCCCTGAAAGAGGAGACAATCCTGCTCTATTTCTCACTAAATTAACTGCATTATCCGCAGAGCCAGCTGAAGGAGTTGCACCTCTTGTAACTGCTTCAGCATACATTAAAAGAATTTCGGAATATCTGATTACAATAAGATTTTTATTGCTTCCATAATTATTTCTTCCATTGGTAAGTAGCTTTGAAGGTAAATAATGTTTTCCACTTAGAAATAAATATCTCTCATGATTCAAAAATATATCTCCATCTCTTGTAGTATTGGAAATCCAACTTGGCAAAGAACTATAACTAGGATCCTTTTTTAATTCATTTATACCATTATCTGTAAAAATAACACTAGTTTCTAAACGTTCTTTTTCTCCTCTATCTAACATAAATTTAATATACTTTAAACTAGGTTCAAAAAAGCCCCACCCACCTGAAGCTGTTGATACAACAGGAGTCCAAGCTTGAGGCCCATAAAAATCCCAAGTATCAAATATGTAATTTGTTGAAGCTGCAGTATCTGAAAATTGTATTTCTAAAAGGTTTTCATTTGCTAACTTTCCTTTGATTTTAAACAAATCATAAAAATTAGAATATAAATTAAATTTACCTGAATTAATAATACTGCCTGTAGCATCAGCTACAGCTTGGTAATTTTTAAGTTCGAGATTTGCCATTGCTTTTACTGCCAAAGCAGTATATTTAGTTACTCCACCATTAATATCAGTTCTTTGGTTAGGTCTCATATCGGGAAGATTTGGAATTGCTTCATCCATTTGAGACGAAACCCATTGCATAACCTCATCTTTAGATCTTAAAGTAAGAGTAGTTTGATCTAAAGATTCCATCACAATTACTTTTCCCCAAACTCTAGATATTTCTAATAAAGTAAATGCTCTCAATGTTTTACACTCTGCCTCATACTGGTTTATCAAATTGGGATCTACACCTCCTGCTCGAAATTTTTCTAACTGCTCTATAGTGGCAGTATAATCAACAATTCTTTGATAAAAACTTTCCCAAAGATTATTATACATCCAAAAATTAGCATCATAAGAATACTTATCTGTATCAGAATATGGTGCTTGATCTCCTTTTCCCCCTGCATTCACATCATCTCCTCTTACACCTATTAATGCTGTCTGAGGCCAAGCTATATCTTTGAATTTAGCGTAAATACCCACTGCCATAGCTTTTGCTGCTGCTGGACTAGAATAATCAACAGCATTTACTTGTGCTGTATTTTCTGGTCCTTCATCTAGTCTATTATTACAATTGTATAATAATCCAAATGCCAATGATAAAGCAACAATTTTTATATATCTGAAATTTTTCATATTTATTTTTTTTAAAATTTAACACTATAACCAAATGTGAATACTGAAGGAGTAGGATAAATTCCTAAATCCACACCATCATATCCTACCTCTGGACTCATCAAACTTTTACTTTTAGTCCACATAAAAGGTCTATCTGCTGTAAGAGTAAATCTCATTTCAGGAAAATTAGAAGATTTTAAATTATATCCCAATTGAATATTTTGAATTCTTATAAAGTCTCCTTTTTCTAACCAAAATTTAGAAAATTTTTGATTATTCCAACTTTGACGATACCCTTCTGAGGAAGGAAATTCATTAGTCGTTCCTTCTCCATGCCAACGGTTTATTGCAAATTCAGCGTCTATATTTCTACCTTGTGTTCTTATAACTTCTGCTCTATTACGATTTATAACATAATTTCCTCCTTGTCCATATATTGTTGCAGATAGATCCCAATTTTTATATTTCAAGCCGATAGATCCTCCGAAAGTATACTTAGGAAGTGGTGAACCTAAATACATCCTATCTTTATCAGTAATATAACCATCTCCATCAATATCTCTGTATTTGAAGTATCCTGGTTTTATATTTCCCTGATTAACAGCCGTAGGATCAGCATTAATTTCTGCTTGATTTTGATATACTCCAATTACATCATATCCATAGTATGAATCCATTGCCTGTCCGACAGCTAATCTTTGTTCAAATTCTGCGGTTCCCCTACGTAAAAATGCTTGACCTGCTAAATCAGTGATCTCATTTTTTATATGCGTGAAATTTCCTGAAAGTGTATAGCTAAAATTTTCAGAAATATTACCTTTCCAAGCTAAAGCAACTTCAAACCCTTTATTACTTAGTCCTCCTAAGTTCACTCTACTTTTTCCATCATCATTACCTATAGTAGGAAATAAATCAATAGCTAAGTTTTTAACTTTTTTATCAAAGTAATCAGCATCTAAAGTAAGTTTTCTATTAAAAAACTCTGTGGATACACCTATATTTGTTTCTTCTGAAAACTCCCAAGAAACATTATCTTTATAGGTAGAACTATAAGAACCTGTATATACTTGATCTCCAAAAACAGTAGAATTAGAATAAATTTGATCAGGTCTATTAGGATTAATTTTATCATTGGCTAACCTACCCCAACCCGCTCTAAATTTCAATAAGTTTAACCAATTTATTCCTTTCAAAAAAGATTCTTCACTTACAACCCAACTTGCTCCAAATGCTGGTAGATTGATTTCTTTGTCATAAGGAAACTTATTGCTTTGTTCATGTCTCAACGTAGCATAAGCGATATATTTATTTTTGTATTTATATGACATTCTTCCGAAGTAAGACATCCCATAAAACCTTTCTGCGCCGTCACTATTACTTCTAGTACTAGAATCTGTAAAATTTAGATACCAAGTCTTTTCATTGTATCTTGAAAAAAGAGTTCCATCATTAAACCTACCGCTTGCTTTTACAAAAGAATAACTATCATCCCTAAAAGATGTACCTGCCATTAATGTTAAATCATGCACACCAAAAGTTTTATTGTATGTCAATACATTATCCCAAATATAATTTTCTGTAGCGTACGTGTTTTTTTCTAATCTTGAGTCTGATAAAGTTCTTTGAAAAGAATTGGATATATAAAAAGGCATTGTGAGAAGACGCTCATCATCTCTTTTGTTATTATAAGAAAAGCTTGTTTTAAAATTCAATTCTTTAGGAAGTATGCTAAAATCTAAATAGGCATTAGCTACAATTCTATTTCTAAATCCTAAATTATTTGCATTTTCCATTTGTATAAAAGGATGGTCGTTATCTCTATAACCTAATGCTTTAGATGATGTGTAAGGTGAAGGATAAATAGTTTTTGTCGGATCTGTATCTAAATATGGCGAATAATCAAAAACTGGCATTGTAGGAATTGCATAATAAATTGCCTGCCAAACAGAATTATCAGGAGAGTATTTTCGAGATTGACTATAATTAACAGTAATACCTCCTGTTAGCCAATCATTTAATTTTGCTTCAACTTTAGATCTAATATTAAATCTTTGATAGTTATTTTCAGCTTGTTTTAAAATACCATCCTGATAAAAAAAATCTCCTCCCAAAGAGTAAGATATCTTATCACTACCTCCATCAAAAGACAAATTATGATTAGTAATTGTTGCCATTTGTAAAGTTTCTTTATACCAATCAGTATTTACATCTGGTAAATTAGGGTTTATTCTACTTCTACCATATCTTCTTATTGTCTCATTAATAGCTGCAATTTCTGTTGAAGATCCTGATTCAAGTGCAAAATTTGTAAACTGTTCTGCATTTGCCATTTTCACAACATTATTTGCTCTTTGAACACCAATATATGTATCATAAGAAATCTTACCTTTTCTATTATAAGCGCCTCCTTTTGTAGTAATTACTATTACTCCATTAGAAGCTCTAACACCATATATAGCTGATGCTGAAGCATCTTTTAAGACAGTAAAATCTTGGATATCATTGGAGTTCAAAAAATCAATATTATCTACAAATACACCATCTACTACATAAAGCGGTTGTGCATCTCCAGATAATGAACTAATCCCTCTAATATTAATTTTTGGACTCTCTCCTGGCGCACCAAAGCTATTCACCTGAACACCAGCCACTTTACCTTGCAAAGCTTGTCCAACTTGTCCAGCTGGAGTTATTGCTAGCTCATCACCTTTAATTGTTGTGATTGCACTTGTCAAATCAACTTTTTTTGCTTTTCCATAGCCAACTACAACCACCTCCTCAATCTTCTGTTCTTTTGAAACAGTGTCGTTCTGTGTCTTTTGTGCATAAGCATCATTCCCAAAATAGAATGCTGCTATAAGGCATGACACTTTCAATGTTTTTTTTCTCATATAGTCTAACATTTTAATTTTTACAAACTAAATAATAATACACTACTTTAGTTTTTATTTTCTCAAAGTTAGAAAATAAATCGAATTATCAAAAAAAAAAAGTAAAAACCACCGAAAACACCTTAGAATCAAACTTTTTGGCTCAAATTTTGAAAACTTCAATAACATAAATATTTCAAAAATGAAAACTAAAACGATCCTTGTCGCTTCATTATCTGTGACAACTGTAGGTTTTACAGCAAATTCTTGTGTAGCTTTAGCTACTTCTACCATTGGAGTGGCTATCATAAAAAAGGTATTATTAGGAGGTATTTCCAAAGGATTGGGAATATTTAAAAGCAAAGACGCTTTTCTCCAAAATAACCTTATTGATAAAGCTCTTCCCAAACAACTTCGAGATGTAAATTCTGTTTTGGAAAAAATTGCGCCTAACCTTGTTACAAAAGAAAGAGATTATATTGCACAAGCCGCTTCTTATACTGTAAATATTTCCGAACCTATTTTAGTAAATGCTGTAAACGGTCTTACTTCTGATGATATTGCAAGAATTGCACAAGGAGGTTCCGGAATGGCTACACAAGTTTTGAAAGAAAAAACCGCAGCTCAGTTAGTTGCTGCCATTACTCCAAAAGTGGATGAAAAACTGAACCAATTCGGGATTGTAAAATCGATCAATATGGCTTTGCAAGGGAATTCTGTTCTGGGATCTATTCTGGGAAATAATAATTCTGCCGATCTTTCTGCTACTGGTGGTCTCAGCAAATTAGCTTCTGAACAAATGGTGAACGGATTATTTAACATCATTGAAGATTACGAAAAACAAAATTCTCAGGAGATTTTCAAAGCACTGGGAAAATAAAATAAATTCATTACCTTTAAAGTTCCTCTATATGGAGGAATTTTTAATTTAAACATCCAAAAAATGAATATTTTAGAACAAAATCAAAATACATCTCCTGAAGATTTTTATGCATCCCTGAAGGAAAAACTGGAAGCCACTCATGATTTTCCAGAGGATTATCTCTTCAAATTCATTGTCATTAATGACCATTCAAAACTAACAGAAATTTACAAAGTTTTTGATGAAATTCAACATACTATTTCTAATCGTGATAGTAAAAATGGGAAGTATACATCGCTTAGTTTCAATGCTTTTGTACTGGATGCAGATCAGGTAGTAAAAATTTATCAGCAAGTAGCAAAAATTGAAGGAGTGATAATGCTTTGATGGTTGATGGTTGTTGGTTTGTATTACTTAAAAATCAAATCCTAAAATTTTTAAACAAAATATGAATATCCTTGTTTCCGGAGCAACTGGTTTAGTGGGAAATGAACTGATTAAAGCCTTACAGAATAACGGACATTTTGTAAAAATTCTTGTACGAAAAAATCAAGGAAATCCAAATGCTTTTGAATGGAATATCGGCCAAAAAAGTATCGATGAAAATGCTTTTGAAAACATAGATTCTATTATTCATTTGGCTGGAGCAACCATCGGAAAACGTTGGACGAAAGAATACAAAAATGAACTTTATACCTCAAGAGTTGATTCTACTTACTTGCTTCAAGAGTATTGTAAAAAGAAAAATGTTAAATTAAAATCTTTTATTTGTGCTTCCGGAATAAGCTACTACGGAACTTTTACTTCTGATAAAATTCTCACAGAAAATGAAGGAATTCTGCATCAGGATTTTCTTTCGCAGCTTTGCAAAGATTGGGAAACTGCGGCAGATTCTTTTTATTGTTGTTCCGAAAGAATTGTGAAACTTAGAATTTCCCCAGTTCTTTCAAAACAAGGCGGAAGTTTTGAACAGCTCAAAAAAATTACGGATTTTAATCTTGCTTCAGGAGTTGGTTCAGGAAAGCAGTGGTTCAATTGGATTCATCTGGAAGATTTGATTGGGATGATTGTACAATCTGTAGAAGATGAAAATATGAATGGTGCTTACAACGCTGTTGCGGATGAAATTCTTACCCAAAAAGATTTCACGAAAAAATTGGCAAAAGCTAAAGGAAAATTTTTCTTTCCTTTGAATGTACCTTCTTTTGTAATGAAACTACTATTTGGTGAAATGGCAGAAATTATTCTAAAAGGAAGCAGAGCGTCAAACGAAAAAATAAAATCGAATGGTTTTAGATTTCAATATCCGGATCTGGACTCTGCTTTTGAAAATTTATGTGGCACTTAAATAAAAAGATCGATTCAAAATAATAAAAATAAGGATTCACAAACAAACCACAAATTCCAAATAAATAGATGTGGGATAAAATATACTCTACTTTTGCAAACACAGAACTAAAAAGCAAAATTTTAATCATTGCAATTAGTATTAGCAATATTATTTTTTGGATCTATTTTACTATTCAGATATATAATCTCCCAAAAACTAATTTTCAATTGTTTTTTATTCCGCTTTTAGCTGGGCTTATTTTTGAATTTAAAAGAATTTCCGATTGGTTCAGTGTAATTTTTACAGCCATTTTTGCTTATACATTTTGTGGCATTTTAACACTGATGTTTGGAAAATTAGAAAATTGGGTGTACTTTTTTCTATTTTCTTACATTCTTATCGCAACTGGCTTATCCCGAGATATTGTTACAAAAAAACTTACAGAAGGTTTCACATTATTACTCACTATTTCAATTAATTATTGGTTTTTTGCAAACGGATTTTGGCGTTTTCCACATCTAATTATAAGTATTCCTGTTACAATTATTATTATCGGATTTTCTGTATTGTCTCTTTTTCATTCCTTTTCAAATAGAATTATTAGCCACAAAAGCCGATTAGTATTAAGCATTTGGAGTTCTGTTATTATGTTTATCCTTTCCATTGATAATTTTGTGAAATTATACCATCATAAAGACATTACAAATGCTGCTTCGTATAGTGAGACAACATTTTGGATTATAAATTTCTTTTTATTAGGCGTTTCCAGTATGTATACTTCTCAAAACATCGGAATGCTTTTAGATCTTATTTTTATAAAAGGCAAGTATCTCGAAAATTCAAAAAAAATTGTAGATATGCATATAAATAGATATTCAACAGAACAGATATCAAAATACAATGTAATATTGATTTTGCTTATTTCTACAATATTGTTTTCCTTAAATTATGCTTTTGAAATGGCAAGTGTTAATTTTATAATTTGGCTATTAATAAGTATTACATCTTGGTGCATTTATTTTAAAAATAAAATGAACGGTTGACTGCTGTTTATTAAAATTACAAATTTCCGAAAAAAAACTTCAAAAGGATTTAAAATTATTATTCTTGATCCATTAACCTGATCTTATCCTCCAAAATCTCAATCCTTTTATCTTTATATAAACTACCGATTGCTTTCTTAAAGTTTTTCTTGCTCATCTGAAGTTCATCTTTTATTTCTTCAGGTGAAGATTTATCGGAAAGATAGAGAAGTCCATAGTTTTCTTCCAGTTTATCGAGAATTTTTTGTTTGAATTCATCTATATTTTCAAAACCTTCCGGCTGAAGTGTAACATCAATTTTTCCATCCTCACGAATGGCTTTGATATAACCGATTTCTTCCGATAAAGGATATAATTTTTTATAAACATCAGAAGCATAGATCAGTCCGATATATTTTTTATTGACAATTACATTCCAGCCCAATTCTGTTTCATTCATCAAAATCAAAGATACTTTTTCACCTTTCTGTAAAGGAAGATTTTCGTAAGTAGGATTCCTTTTGAATTTTGTAGTTCCTGTTATTCTGCCAGAATTTTCATCAATATAAACGTAGACCAAATAACGTTTTCCTTCCGTCATTTTCCCCTTCTGTTGTTTGTAGGGAACAAATAAATCTTTGATAATTCCCCAATCCATAAATGCGCCTCCCGGAAGATTTTCAACACAAGATAATACAGCAAATTCTCCAACTTGCGCAAAAGGTTCTTCGGTAGTCGCTTTCAGTTCGCCATCTTCCTGATAGATAAAAACTTCTACTTCATCTCCGACATTCCAAGAATTTTCTGAAAATATTTTTGAAATAAAAACTTTTTCTCCCCTATCATCGGAAAGATAAAATCCGGTATCTGTTTTTTCGGTAATCGTAAGAAGCTGGGTTTTTCCTGGAAACATATTTTAGAGTCAAATATTTATAAATTCAAAAGTAAGGAAATTTGTAGCACAGAACAATTCTTATAATGGAAATAAAAAAAGAGAAGCAATTGCTTCCCTTTTCATTTATCTGTAGTTGGTGACAAAATTCATCAATGTTTTTGCATTGCTTTCAAAATCAAAAACATCATATACAATAAAGAAATTCTGGCGATCTATACACTTTGCATATATTGATTTGGCAAGATCCAAACGGTTTTTGTCAAAATCCATCATGTCCAAAATCACTCTGCATTGTTCTGAAGTAAACATTGTAGTTTTCATCTGCATATTTACCATATCCATTTTTGTATTATCGAAAGAATTATTTTTCAATGCATCTATAAAACTGCCAAAAGCAACATCATTCATCACATTTGGAGAATAGCCAGAATTCCAGTTTCCATTCGGATTTCCGTTTGAGTATGGGTTTCCATTTCCATAAGGATCATTCCAAACATCATCCCACTGATTAAAACCATAACTTTGAACAGGATATGCATCCAAAAGATAAAGCCCATAACGTGTGAAAAAATCCAAAACCATGCGAGTGTTATTCTGTACATTTAGACGAGTACGATACAGCAAATATCCATTTTGGTAAATAGAAATCGGAATCACTCCTGCTCCTAAATCGTAAAATCGAAATTTTCCTGAAGAATTGGTCATAAACTGATCTCCAATTTCCACTCCAAAATATCCTTGTTCCGGAATTCTTAGAAAAACCTCTGAATAACCATAGTTATAATTCCAACGATAATTTGGTTGAGAATTATTTCCTCCATTGTTTGGATATCTGTTGTTTTTATTAGGGTTTCGATAATCCTTATTATCCAATACAGAAGCATTATTTTTTTCACCTCTTCTTCCCATCTCTCGATTTTGAGTTTTCATTTCGGTTTCCTTAGCTTCGTTTTTCAGAAGTTCACCTGCTTTTCCTGCTTCTTGAGAAAATATTGCAATGCTGAAGAGTAACATACAAGTAGTAAAGATTCTTTTCATGTCGATAATTGTTTAGTTGTTGAAATGGTTATTTCACGAATTATGCCAAATATAAAATTATTGCTATAAAAAATTTATTTTATTTAAAAAATTTACAAATAAAAACTATTTACATAAAATTATTCCAAATATGATTCTAAAAATCAAATATGCACGAAAATTTTAAATAAAAAAGAGAAACCTAAGTTTCTCTTTGATATCATATTATGCACAATAAATTGCGCCATTACTATAAATTTTGGAATTTTACATGTGAATAGAACGTTTTGCAGTCGCATCCAAAGCAGCTTCTTTTACAGCTTCAGCATACGTTGGGTGTGCATGAGACATTCTTGTAAGATCTTCTGCACTTGCACGGAATTCCATTGCTGTAACACCTTCTGCTACCAAATCTGCAGCTCTAGCTCCAATCATGTGGAAACCTAAAATTTCATCCGTTTTTTCATCTGCCAGAATTTTTACAAAACCATCCGTATCTCCGGAAGCACGGCTTCTTCCTAAAGCTCTCATTGGAAAATTTCCAACTTTATACGCAACACCTTCTTCTTTCAGTTGCTCTTCAGTTTTTCCCACTCCTGCTACTTCCGGCCAAGTGTACACTACTCCCGGAATTAAATTATAATTGATATGCGGTTTTTGTCCAGCTAAAGTTTCAGCAACAAAAACACCTTCTTCTTCCGCTTTATGAGCAAGCATTGCTCCTTTTACCACGTCACCAATTGCATAAATATTGGAAACATTAGTTTGAAGATGGTCATTCACTTTTACTCTTCCTCTTTCATCCAATTCTACACCAGCTTTTTCTAATCCAAGTCCATCTGTATAAGGTTTTCTTCCTACGGAAACCAAACAATAATCTCCTTCAAATGTAACTTCTTCTCCTTTTTTATCTTTAGCTGTTACTTTTACCGTTTCTCCGTTTCTTTCCACTCCGGAAACAGCAGTAGAAAGATTGAATTTCATTCCTTGTTTTTTCAGTACTTTTTGCAATTCTTTGGAAAGTGAACCGTCCATTCCCGGAATAATTTTGTCCATATATTCAACAACTGTAACTTCAGAACCTAATCTTAAATATACAGAACCTAATTCAAGACCGATAACACCGCCTCCAATTACCAAAAGATGTTTCGGAACTTCTTTTAAATTCAATGCTTCGGTAGAAGTAATAACTCTTTCTTTATCTAAATTGATAAATGGTAAACTTGAAGGTTTGGAACCTGTTGCAATGATGGTGTATTTTGATTCTATAACTTCTGAAGAGCCATCATTTTTTGTCACTTTGATCTGAGTAGCAGATTCAAAACTTCCGATTCCTTCAAAAACAGTGATTTTGTTTTTATCCATCAGGAAATTAATTCCTTTTGTCGTTTGTTCCACCACTTCGTTTTTTCTGGAAATCATTCTTGCCAAATCTACTTTCGGTTCATTGATAATGATTCCGTAATTAGCAAAATCATGTTTTGCTTTTTCAAAATGTTCAGAACTGTCCAAAAGAGCCTTTGAAGGGATACAACCAACATTAAGGCAAGTTCCACCTAAAGTTGGGTATTTTTCGATAATTGCTGTTTTGAAACCTAATTGTGCGGCACGAATCGCCGCTACATAACCACCAGGACCAGAACCGATAACGGTAACATCAAATTGTGACATTTAAAGTATTTTTTGTTAAAATTTATTGATGCGAATTTACAAATTATTCAATTACAAAATCTCAAGAATTTTGAAACTTATAGGTCAATCATATTGTACAACAAATTTTCATATTTTTCCAAAATAATTTCTTTTGAAAATCTGGATTGTATAGACTTTCTAATACTCTCTTTATCGTTTTTCTGATCGAGTATTTCCAAAATTTTGGAAGCAAATTTTTTGTAGTTTTCAATATCATCAATCTCTCCATTTATTCCCGTTTGGACAATCTCCCGAATTCCTCCCGGACAATCATTTGCTAAAGAATATGTTCCACAAGCTCCAGCTTCCAGCAAAACATTTGGAAAACCTTCATATCGTGAGGAAAGGATAAATAAATCCGAAAATTTTAAAAACTGATACGGATTTTTCTGTTTTCCATGAAAGATAACATTCTCCAAACCAAGTTCATTTTTTAATTCGTGAAGAATTTTCTTGTCTTGTCCGTCTCCCAAAATATGAAGCCTTACTTTTTCATCTTTTAGATGATAAAAAACATTAAGAAGATTATCAAATCCTTTTCTGGAGGAGAGATTTCCAATGGCTACAACATTTTTGAATTCAGGATCTAAACTTTCCGGTTTTACTGATTCTCTACATTTTTCATCAATAAAATCGAAATCTACCGGATTATTGATTTTTATGAGCTTATCTTTTTTAATTTTAAAATTTTCGATCAAATCATTCATCATATCATCGCTCTGACAAATGATTTTGTGATAATTATTGTAAAATTTGTAGAAAAACCTTATTTCTCTTCTCGTTACATGTTTGGAAACCACATTCGTTTCTCTTGCGATGAATTTCGTTTTCGGGAATAGCCTTACAAAAAGTGAAAGATAGGCATTCACTTCCCCAAATCCCGAAAAAACAATATCCGGTTTTCTTCTTCTGATCTCCTGCAAAATAGGTTTTAACGAATGTCGAATTCTGGGGGTTTTAAGATCTATGATTTCTACATCTTCTTTCAAAAATTCCAGATAGCCTCCTTGTTTACGGAGCAGCATGATTTTCGGATCAAATTTTTCGCGTGGAAGATGATTGGCAATGGTAGTAACAATACGTTCTGCACCGCCTGTTTCCAAGTCCGGAAGAATAAAAATGATGGAGATTTTTTTCATAAAATTTAAAATCTTTGCGAAGGTAAAAAATTAAATTTGTACCGTTACGATTAAATTTTGGCTAAAGCCAATTGAATACCACCAAAAAAGCGGGCTAAAGCCCGCTCCTATTGAGATAACATTTTCTTAATTTGCAACATCGCTGATGAATTTGATTCGCAGCATTCGCACTTCTTCATCCGTCAAATCATCACCAAATTCAGAAAGCAAAACTTTCATACTGTCGCTTTCCGATTCTTTCATAAAATCCATGAATTCATCTACAATATCTTCATCAAAATTTTCTTCAATATAATAATTGATATTTAATTTTGTTCCCTGATAGACAATCGCTTCCATTTCTTTTAGCAGCTCATCTATCGAGAGATTTTTAGCTTTTGCAATATCTTCAAGATCAAGTTTTTTATCGGTACTTTGGATAATGAAAACTTTATGACTAGATTTATTGGCTACCTGCTTCAAAACCATGTCCTGCATTCTTTCTATGCCGTTTTCTTCTACATATTTTTTGATAAAGTCTGCAAATTCTTTTCCATATTTTTTTGCTTTACCTTCACCTACTCCATAGATTTTTGTAATTTCTTCAACTGTAATAGGATATTGTACGGTCATGTCTTCCAAGCTGGGATCCATAAAAACAGTATAAGGCGGAATTCCCAATTTTTTTGCTACATTCTTCCGAAGTTCTTTCAATTGGTTGAATAAAACCTGATCCAAACCTCCTCCACTTTGTACCTGAACTGATTCGGATTCCGATTTTGTCTGTGCCAGATCATATTCCCGATCTTCTGCAATCAGAAAGGATTGTTTATACTTTCCTTCCAAAATTTGCTGTCCTTTTTCTGTAACCTTAAGAATACCGTAAGTTTCAATGTCTTTTTGTAAAAAATTCTGAACCGTCGCTTGTCTGATTATTGTTTTCCAATAATTGTCATTTTCACTTTTCCCAATTCCGAAAAGTTTATGAGTCTCCAGTTTATAGGATTTTGTAACGGGACTTTCTTTTCCCACAATGATATTAATAAGATCTTTGGATCGGAATTTTTCTTCCAATTTCTTAGTAACATCTAAAACTATTATTAAATCTTTAGTTGCATCTTTCAATTTTGGCGGATTCAGAGAATTATCATCCATCTTAGCTCCGTTCCCATTTATCGGGTCAAACTGTTCCCCAAAATAATGTAATAAATATTGCCTTCTGCTCATGGAAGTTTCAGCATATCCTACTACTTCATTCAGCAACTGAAGGCCTATTTCTCTTTCGGAAACCGGTTTCTGCGCCAAAAATTTTTCTAATTTTTCTACATCTTTAGGATCATAAAAAGCGACACAATATCCTTCTCCTCCATCTCGACCGGCTCGTCCGGTTTCCTGATAATAACTTTCCAAAGATTTCGGAATATCATAATGAATCACAAATCTTACATCCGGCTTATCAATACCCATTCCGAAAGCAATAGTAGCTACAATAACATCGCATTCTTCCATCAGAAATTTATCCTGATTAGCAACTCTCGTTTTTTGATCCAAACCAGCATGATAAGGAAGTGCATTGATTCCGTTTACCTGAAGAAGCTGTGCAAACTCTTCCACTTTTCTCCGACTCAAACAATATACAATCCCCGATTTTCCTTTATTTTGATTGATGAATCTAACGATTTCTTTATCCACATTTACTTTTGGGCGGATCTCGTAAAATAAATTGGGTCTATTGAAACTTTCTTTAAAGACTACAGCTTTGGTCATTCCCAAAGTTTTCTGAATATCATCCTGAACTTTTGGAGTTGCTGTTGCAGTAAGCGCAATAATAGGAACATCCGCAATTTTATTGATGATGACCTTTAAATTTCTGTATTCCGGACGAAAATCGTGTCCCCATTCCGAAATACAATGCGCTTCGTCTATTGCAACAAAAGAAATTTTCACTTCCTTTAGAAAATCAAGATAGTCTTCTTTTATTAAACTTTCAGGAGCTACATATAAAAGTTTGGTCTTTCCGTTTCTGATATCATCAAATACCTGTTTGGTCTGCGTTTTATTAAGCGAAGAATTCAGAACATGCGCTGTTCCTTCATCAGAAGAAAGTCCGTTCACCGCATCCACTTGATTTTTCATCAATGCGATAAGTGGCGAAACTACAATTGCCGTTCCGTCTGAAATGAGTGCAGGAAGCTGATAGCACAATGATTTTCCGCCACCAGTAGGCATTAATACGAATACATCATTTCTGTCTAAAAGTGTCTCTATAATTTTTTCCTGCTGCCCTTTAAACTGCGAAAACCCGAAATACTTTTTAAGTTCTTTTGATAAATCGGTTGTTTTTGTCCTCATCTAATTAAGTTTGCTAAATTTGCATCTTATCAAAGTTAATAAATAAAAATCATAATTAAAAGCATAGAAACTGAATTTGAGTTAAAAATTTTAGAAAAATTCCGAAATTGTTCATTTCTAAATTTCTCTTTTAATATAATTTAAAAATAAGGATAAACCATCAAACAAAAATGAATACTCCACAAATCCTGAATCTTGCCAGAAAATCCCTTGAAATTGAAATCACAGAGCTACAAAATCTGAAAAACAGATTGGATGAAAATTTTACAAAAGCAGTAGAAATTATCAATTCTGCAAAAGGGAAATTAATAGTAGTGGGAATTGGAAAATCTGCTCATATTGGAAACAAGATTGTTGCTACACTAAATTCCACAGGAACTCCTTCACAATTTCTTCATGCTTCGGAAGCTATTCATGGAGATTTAGGAGTTGTGCAGAAGCAGGATGTTGTATTATGCATTTCAAATTCCGGAAACTCTCCTGAAATCGTGAATCTTATTCCTTATCTGAAACAATATTCTTCCGCACTAATCGGAATGACAGGAAATCTGAAAAGCAAACTGGCAGAAAATTCTGATGTCATTCTCAATTCGTATGTAGAAAAAGAAGCCTGCCCTAATAAGCTTGCTCCTACAAGTTCTACCACAGTACAAATGGCTCTTGGTGATGCTTTGGCTGTTTGTCTCATGGAAATTAAAAATTTCAGAGATACGGATTTTGCCAAGTTTCATCCAGGTGGAAGTTTAGGCAAAAATCTTACTGCAAAAGTGGAACAATTTCTTTCCCAACAAAAGCCTGAAATTTCCGAAAGCTCCGGAATCCGGGATATTATTATTTCGGTAAGCGCTTCTAAACATGGGATTACCGTAGTTACGGAAAAAGATAAAATTTTGGGTGTGATTACAGATGGAGATCTCCGTAGAATGCTCATGAAAAATGAAGATGTTTCCAAAATTTTAGCGAAAGATATCATGAGCGAAAATCCAAAATCTATTGAAAAAGAAGCTCTTGCAAAAGAAGCCATGAAAATTTTGAAAGAAAACAATATCGGCCAACTCATTGTAACCGAAAATGGAAAATATTTCGGAATCATTGATATTCATAGGCTTTTGGATGAAGGGATTAATTAAAAAATGAATGAGTTTCTTTTTTACATATTAATTGGATTTCTAATTATACTTGGATTTTTCATTACTAAAAGTATCTGGAAAGATTTTGAAAAAGAGTACAATTTAATTTTAGAAAATGTTGTAGAATTTTCGGAATATTTTGAAACGACAACAATGATCGAGCATTCAGAGAGTTATGACAATTATTCTATACAGTTTGCAAAAACAAAAAACAACAAAATATATCTTTTCCTTTTTAATTCACCAAAGTCCATCGGAAAAATTTATTTACTCAATGGTTATACTGATAATGAGCACATTTCTAAATTTCGAGTTGAAGAATTTAAATATTCTTTAAAAAAAACCAAAATAAAACTAACGGACGATAATTTTATTCCAAACACTGTTACTTTTTTTCTACCGATGAGTAAAACCGATTATGAAAAAATCAAATCCAATTTTGAAATTTAATTTCTTAATTTCGCAACTTCAAACTTTCAATTTTAAACCTTAATCTTTGAACTAAATACAACATGAGCAACGAAAAAGAAATGTCTTTCTGGGGACACATTGGCGAACTTCGCGGACATCTTATTCGCTGTCTTGTTGCTATTCTAATTGGAGGCTTGATTGTAGGATTCAACATCAATTGGATCATGGATCACATTTTTTTTGCTCCCACCAAAAATGATTTTCTTACTTTCCGGGTTGTCAATCATTTTTCCAGAGAACTTTTGGGACACAATAGTTTTACGCTTCCCGATAATTTTGCCGTTCAGCAGAAGAAACTGTTTCAGCAATTCAATGTAATGATGGCGGTTTCTATTTTTGGAGGTATTGTTGTGGCTTTTCCTTACATTATTTGGGAATTATGGAGGTTTATCAGTCCTGCTCTTCATCCTGAAGAAAGAAAAAATTCTGCATTTTTAATCAATTTTGTATGGATGTTATTTCTGACGGGAGTTTTAGTCGGATATTTTTTAATCTTGCCTTTTGCTATTAACTTTGGTCTACTTTTTACAATTTCGGATTCTATTACACAATTATTTGATTTATCAGATTATACCACCCTTTTTCTGCAAGTTGTTTTAGGAATGGGATTATTGTTCTTGTTTCCTGTAATTGTCTATTATCTTACCAATATCGGAATCATTACTCCAAAATTTTTAAAAACCTACCGCAGACATGCAATTGTTTTAATTATGGTTGTGGCTGCAATAGTAACACCAGCTGATGTTCTCAGTATGCTTGCCGCAGCTTTCCCATTGATTTTGCTGTATGAATTCAGTATTCTGATGTCTTCGAGAGTGTATAAAAGAATTCTGAAAAGAGAAACAGGTTTGGTAAAAAAATAGATCGGATTCACTTTCAAGTTCTTTCCGTAACAATCTGTCCGGATTTTCTACTTATTCTTGACAAGAATTAATTTTATCTTGAATTTCAAAATATCCGGATATGAAAAAAATTGCCCTTTTCTCGTTATTACTGATCTCAGGAATCTCTTTTGCACAGGATCTTTTTCCAAATAATGCTGCTGCTTCCAAAGAAGATACTTTAAAAGGTTCTAACACCAAATTCCGAAATTTTTGGGACGTAAAAAAATATGAACTAACTGTAGAACCCAATTTTGAGAAAAAATCAGTTTTTGGAGTGAACAGAATTAAATTTGAAATTACTAAAGATGTAAAAAATCCTGTATTTCAAATTGATCTTCAGCAGCCAATGGATTTTAAACTTCTGAATAAAGACAGCTATCTTTCTGCTAAAAGAGATGGTGATTTCATTTTCATTACAGCAAAAAAATCATACAAAAAAGGCGATACTGATACTTTTGAAATTCAATTTTCAGGAAATCCGGTTATTGCAAAACGTGCACCTTGGGATGGAGGTTGGGTTTTTGATCGCGACGAAAAAGGAAATCCATGGATGAGTGTTGCGCAGGAAGGAAACGGAGTTTCGCTTTGGCTTCCTGTAAAAGATATTTGGAGCGATGAGCCGGATAAAGGAATCACCATGAATATAGTAACTCCGGAAAATTTAGTAGGTGTTGGAAACGGCAGATTGATTTCCGAAATTAAAAAAGACGGAAAAAAAATGTATACATGGGAAGTAAAAAATCCGATTGGCGATTATTCCATTGTTCCTACTATTGGGAAATTAGTAAATTTCAAAGATTCATATAATGGAGAAAAAGGAAAACTTGATCTTGATTATTGGGTTTTGGAAGAAAATCTTGACAAAGCCAAAAAGCAATTTCAGCAAGTAAAACCAATGCTAAAAGCTTTTGAATATTGGTTTGGACCGTATCCATTTTACGAAGATTCTTATAAATTGGTGGAAACTCCATATCTTGGAATGGAACATCAAAGCAATATAGCGTATGGAAATCAATACATGAATGGATATCTTGGAAATGATCTTTCAGGAACGGGAGCTGGTTTGAGTTGGGACTACATTATTGTCCACGAAAGCGGCCATGAATGGTATGCCAATAATATTACAGCAAAAGATGTTGCAGATATGTGGATCCATGAAAGTTTCACGATGTATTCTGAACCTTTATTTATTGAAAAATTTATGGATAAAGAATCGGCAAATAAATACATTCAGGGAGTTCGCGGAATGATTGCCAATGATGCTCCTATTATTGGAAAATATGGAATCCGAAATGAAGGAAGCGGCGATATGTATCCAAAAGGTGCCAACATGATCCACACCATTCGTCAGGTAATCAATAATGATGAAAAATTTCGTCAGATTTTACGTGGAATGAATAAGGATTTCTATCATCAAACCGTCACTACAAAACAAATCGAAGATTATATTTCACAAAAATCGGGAATTGATTTTTCTTCGGTATTCAACCAATATTTAAGAACAACTAAAATTCCAGCTTTAGAATACCAACAAAACGGCGACCAATTGAAATTCCGCTATGATAATGTGGTAGAAAATTTTAAACTTCCTTTAAGAATCAATGGAACACAAACCATAAATCCTACTACCAAATGGCAAACTGTAAAACTAAATTCTTCAGCACCAGTAGTTTTAGACGCTAATTACTATATTGAGTATAAAAAAATTAATTAGAATTTTACTTTTAAAAATTAACAACTCCATTTTTTGTAGAAATGGAGTTTTTTATGAAAGTTTTAAAATAACCCGGAAAGTCGTTCCCTTTCCCACCTCGGTTTGTGCAACACGGAGATCTCCATTATGATATTCCTGAATCACTCTTTTAGCAAGGCTCAAACCAAGACCCCAACCTCTTTTTTTGGTAGAATATCCCGGTTTGAAAACGTTTCTTGCCTGTTTTTTTGTCATTCCGCAACCCGTATCTTTAAAATCCAGAATAATACTACTATTCTTTTCATATAACAAGATTTCCAAATTCCCTATTCCTTTCATAGCATCTACCGCATTTTTTACAAGATTTTCAATTACCCAACTCAGAAGAATTCTATTATGAGGAATAAGTATCTCTTTATGAGAAGATTTGAAAATGAAATTCACTTTTGTAGAAATTCGGGATTTCAAGTAATCGTAGTTTTGTTTTACGGTTTCATTCAAATTGTAATCGTTCAGCTCCGGAATTGAACCAATTTTTGAAAAACGTTCTGAAATGGTTTTAAGACGAAGAATATCCTTCTCTATTTCCGAAACACCTACCGAATTTGGATTTTCGAGTTTCATTACTTCTATCCAGCCGATCATGGAAGAAAGCGGAGTTCCGATCTGATGCGCTGTTTCTTTTGCCAAACCTGCCCAAAGAAAACCTTCATCTGTTTTTTTTATAGTTCGCATAAACCAAATCGAAAAAAACAAATAGCTCATAATGAAAATTCCCAGAAAAAATGGAAAGTAGCGGATGTTATTCAGTAATTGGGAATTATCATAAAAAACCAATTGCTTGTCACCGTTTGCAATTTTTATTTCGAATGGTTCGTAATTACTCTCCATTTTCAAAATATATTTTTTCAAAGCCAGAGAATCTTGAACCATTTTTTGAGGAATATTTCGGACAGTTCCATCTCCCATAATTGGCTTTTTATTTTTATCCGTAACAACTACCGGTAGCTGATCGTTCTCCTGCAAAATAGATAAAAGCAAATCCTGAGTTTCTGCATCCAAATCTGAATTTTCCTGCAACATCTGCATTGCTTTTGCAAAAACCTGAATCCTGCTTGTTTCTCGGGCTCTCAATTCTTTAATCAGAAACATTGAATACAATATAATTGCAGCAATAATTGCCGTAAAAAGAATGTATATAAACCAAATATTGATTCTTGAAAGTAATGGTCTCTGCTTCATTTTATTTTAGAACATTCAGCACTTTGTAGAGAGCTTCGCTAATGTTATTTCCTTGATAATTATTAATGATAATTGAAAATACATAACCTTTATGATATCCTGCAAAAGATTTGGTATCCTTCATTGTTCCACTTTTCATTTTCATGCCGTTTTCCTGAGTAGGAAATCCTTCATAAAATATGGAAAACCAACTCTGTTTTTTTGCCCAAAGCAAAGCCTGAACTTGCGCTCTTGCCGAAACATAATTCTGCGGAGAAAGCCCGCTTCCATCAGCAAAATTAATCATAGCAGAATTTATACCTTTTGATTTCCAGAAATCTTTCATATAATCAATTCCTGCTGCAAAACTTCCTTCATTTTTCTTCTCTCTTCCCAAAGTTTTAATTAAAGTTTCGCCATAAAGATTCACACTTTTTCGTAAAAACCAATAGACAATTTTGTCTAACGTTGGCGATTTGTATTCAAAGAAAATATTAGTTTTAGGAAAATCTGAGATTTTTTCTCCATTAATCTTTTGTTGCGAAACCGAAGTTATTTTCCCATTAAAATCAATCCCGTTTTCTGAAAACCATTTTTTAATTTCATTTCCTAAAGTAAGTGGCGGATTCGGAGTTGCTCCGGAAACTGTGGTTATTTTTCCTGCGGGAAGCATCCCATTAATCAACGCTACATCGGAATGTGGTGCTGTAAAAATTAAACTCTGATCCGAGCTTCCTCCTGCTTTCAATTCAGAAACCCATTTTACTTCGGGAAGTTCTATGTTAGAATTCTGAATTTTGTTTCCATTTACATTCAGGTCAAATTGATTTTCGCGCCAGTTCATTGCCCAAACTCCGGCTCCATAATAATTTCCCATATCATTCCAAGGCCAACCGCCGGGAGTTGCCTGGAAATCGAACCAAGAATCATCCAGAATTAAATTCCCCGAAATTTTGGAAATTCCCTTTCCTTTCATTGCTGCAAGAAATTTTTGTTTGAAATTTTCAGGTTTATATCCTTCGTAACGCCAACTTCCTAATGTAGGATCTCCGTTGGAAAAAAGGTAAAGATTTCCATTCAGATTTCCATTAGAAATACTGCCCGAAAAGGAAGCAGAAGTAGTGTACTGATAATTTTTTCCTAAACTTTCCAAAGCACAAGCTGCAGTAAAAATTTTTTGCGTAGAAGCTGTGGAAAGTCCCTTATTCCCATCATATTCATATATAAAATTGCCATTTTCATCCGATACGTACACAGAAAGATTTGAGGAATAAGCTGGTGTAGAAGCCAACAAACCTTTTACAGCAGTATCTAATTTTTGTGAAATGTTTTGGCCAAAAAACAGTGTGGTAAAAAGGAAAAAAATCAGAAAAAGGCGATTCATGTAACTCTTTTTTATTTCCAAATATAACGAAAAAACATTAAAAAAATCCAGCCATTTTTTTACTCGTATCCCCTGAATTAAAGCTTAAAATACAATTTAAAATCAACGCTCAAAGTGTTCAACAACGATTTTCGTTACATTTCCATTTTTATCAAAGTTCAAATAAATTTCTCCATTTTAACTCTTCTAATTTTATTTCAGCCATAGTTTCAACATCTTCAAATTTTGTTCGTTTTTATTTCATATTCCAGTAAAGCAAGATATAAATTTCTGTGCTGAATTGGTAAATCTTCTGTAATTGGCGTCGTAAAGTTCTCAATAAAATTGAACCCAAAATTTTGGTAATAATTTATAATGTTTTCATTGTCGCCCCAAGTGTCCATTCTAATATATTTTAGATTGTTATTTTGTGCGAATTCTATTGTCCAATTTAAAATTTTATCAAACTGTTTTTGTCCTTTAAATTTTGGATTTACAACAATTCTATGTAAATAGATTGCATTTCCGTTTTCTTTTTCTCTCCAAATGATCGGATCGCTAAAACAGATGCTGAATATACATAAGATGTCATTCCCTTCAACAATCTTAAATTGTAGCTTTTCTTCAATATCTGTTTTCAGCACATTTTTGTCATATCCATTCCAGACTGGATATCCTTTTTCTTTTTGATACTTTATTGCCTCATCAAAAAGATGGCAAATAAATTCCAAATCTTCAATTTTAGTATTTAGGATTTTATCAGTTGAGTTTTTCTCTTGAATTCTGTTCATTATTTATCAGCAATGCTTTTGGGTAATACCCTATTTCTGTCGTATAACCCAAAAATAGGCAAAAATTATAAATTAATTAATCCTATAAAGATAAGTTTTGGTCTTACGAAAAGTCCAAAACTTATCACCTATATCCTTAAAAATTAATTTTTATTAAATTAGTAAATTAGTGTATTGCGAAAGAATTGCTTTAGTACATCATTCTACAATGTCGGCAAGTCCTCTGAAAAGATTTAGAGGATATTCTGCCCATCGATTACACAAATACAAGTACCATTCTTTTCCATAAACAACATAAATTCTGCATTTGTATCCATTATCTTTAAAAGTTTGTAATTCTTCATTGCAAATTCCCAAAAGTCTTTCTATTACATAATTTGAAGGCGAATATTTGTCAATAAGTTCAATGGTTTTATTATGAATTTTGCTGTCATGGGAAGCAATCGCACATTTATGATCAGCCATCAAAAGTTGTTCTACATAATTCAGATAAATTTCATCAAGTTCGTTTCCTCTCTGTATTGAAAGATCTTTTGGTGTATCATAAGCTCCTTTTACCATTCTGATGCTTCCAGAAAGTTTGATTAATTTTTCAAAATCTTTTCTTGTTCTGTGCAAGTACGCTTGCAATGTAATGCCTAAATTTGAATGTGTTTTTAAAACTTCTTCATAAATTTCAATAATCCTATCAGTACGGTCAGTCCCTTCCATGCTAATGATTACTTCTTGATCTATTTTACTTGCTTCTTCACAAATACGTTTCAAATTATTAATAGTTAAATCTCTTGAAACCAAAAGTCCAATATGAGATAAATCTAAGGAAATGGAAGAATTAAGATTTTCAGATTTTGCTGCTTTTGCAAAATTTATAAATTCATCTGTTGCTTCGTTTGCTTCTTTCTCATTTCTAATGCTTTCGCCCATAAAGTCGGTTGTTACCACAAAACCATTTTCATTTATTTTTTTAATGGTTAAAACGGTTTCTTCAATGGTTTCTCCGCCAATGTAGCGATTTGCTGCCTTCTTTAAAGTTTTGAAAAGTTGATCGTTTTTAAGGACGAATTGTTTGGCGTCTTCATTCAACGCAGCTTTTTTCAAAGCATCTGATGCAATTTTTAATAAATCTTGTTCCATAATTAATTTTCCTATCCTATATTTTTCATTTAGTTTCAATAGCGATTTGTAATTTTAATCATTTCGTTTGTTATAATTTCAATATCCGTTTTTGTTGTCCGCCAATTAACAAAAGATGCTCTGATACCTTTCTTGCCATTATAGACTGTTGGTGTCATAAAAACCTTTTCGGTATCATTTAGTTGTGTCAAAAAAAATTGCACATTGTTTTGGTTTTCATCTCCTTGTAAAGTAAAACATACATTGTTTAGTCGGACAGGTGCTAATAATTCAAACTCCTTACTATTTTCTATAAATTGCCCTAAAAGATTCGCCATTTCAATAGAATTTTCAACTATTTCCCGATATCCTTTTTTACCGTATGCTACTAACGAAAACCAAACTGGCAAAGCCTTCAATCGTCTTGAATTTTCAGGTAAAAAGTTTAAATAACTGAAATTGTCAAGCGGATTTCCCAAATAAGGAGCATTAGAATTTTGGAATGTTTCGGTTTGTGAAATTTTATGTTTATCTTTCACAAGAAAGATGGCGTTTTCATAAGGTACATTTAACCATTTATGACAATCAATTGTGATGCTATCAGCAACTTCCCAACCTTCCATCAAATATTTATGTCTTGGCGAACAAACGGCAAAAGCTCCAAACGCTCCATCAATATGCCACCAAAAATTATATTTTTCTTTAAGTTTTGATATCGCTTTAAAATCATCAAAATCTACTGTGTTTACAGTTCCTCCACTTGTGATAAGAATAAAAGGCTCTCCGTTCAGTAATTTTATTTTAGTTTCTAAATCTTGAATGTCAATACTTTCTCGGTTACCTTTTTCAGTATTTACTTTGGTAAAAGTATTACTTCCAATGCCTAACATTGATAATGATTTGATGGCAGAAGAATGAGGCACTGCTGATAAAATGTTGATTTTTTTAGAAATGCCATTTTTTGCAAAATCTTCCTCAAAACATTTTCCAAACCATTGTCTTGCAACAGCCAAACAAGTAAAGTTTGACATTGTTGCACCCGTTACAAACCCACCAACAAAGTCATTAGGAAGACCAAATAAATCTAAAAGAAGTTTTATAGTTTCAGTTTCTATGATAGCCGAAATATCACCTTGTCCTTTTGTTGATTGTGTATTTTGGTCATAAATAGTAGTTAACCAATCTCCAACAATTGATGCCGGTGTTGAACCTCCTGTTACAAATCCCAAATATCTCGGTCCTGTTGAACCTATCATAATTTGCTCAAATTTATCATTAAACAGTTTTAAGGCATTAAGTCCACCAATACCAATTTCATTTAGCTTTTCATTCGGTTCTACTATTGCTTTGGAAGAAGTTGGTCTTTCTGAAAGTTGGTTTAAAAAATCAAGCCCTTGAATTTTAACGCTCTCAAGCAGAATTTCAATATTTTCTAAGTCGTTTTTTAATTGTTCGTTCATCTTTTGGTGATTGTCTGTTTTGCTTGCCACTAATGGTTTTCGGTTTTGCAATATAACGGATTTTCAGCGCTAAAGTTCAATAAAATTACTACTGTTGAGTTTATAACAATCAGTCCAACTATTGTAAAGCTCTGTTAACTACTTTTTTATTTGTCAGACAAGTTCTCCTTCATATATTCTGCAATGATTATTTCGTTGGAGTCCTTGCTGTTTGATAAAGTTTCAATTATTTTTTTCTGCTCCGTTTCTGTTCTGTTTTGGCTCAATTTCCTTTTAGCTTGTAAGTCTGTTACAAGGATTTCAAATGCAACAATTCCTTTTGTCATTTTTAATTTGTATTCTTCAGGAAAATTGTCCCAATGTTGCCGGTATTCCGTTTCATATTTATCAATTGTTGCTTCAAGAATTTCAAAAGTCTTTTCTTGTTCAGTTATTAATTTTCCTTGTCCATAGGCGTGAATTGAAATGTAGTTCCAAGTCGGCACATTTAGTTCTTTGTCATAGTTTCTTGTCGAAATATAGGCGTGAGGTTCGCTAAAAATAACCAAAACAGAATTATTTTCAATATCTTGCCAATGCTCATTAGCTTTTGCAAAATGTGAGGTCAAAACTATATGGTCGTCTTTGGTCGTTACAACAAATGGCAAATGTGTTGCAGTTGGAAAATTGTCTTTTGAGGTTATTATAGTCGCAAAACTAAAACGTTTCATAAATTCAATAATTTCTGCTTTGTCTTTCGTTAAGTTTACTTTTGGAATATACATTTTAGATTTCGTTTTAAATTTTCGGGTCTGTCTCGAAATAGCTGCTAACGGACAGGTGTGGAGTTCGAGTGGAAAATTGAAGCACAAAAGCTGAATTTATTACTATGATTCTAATGAAAAACTACTGTTGAATTTTCCACTTTGGCTCGTCTGATATAAAACTCTTGTTGATGGCAGTTTTTATTATTCGTTTTTCTTTAATAATTTGTCAATACTATAATCATTTAGTTCGTTCTCAAAATACAAAATTAAAATTGTTGTTAAACACAAAATTCCTGATGCAAACATATTCTCTCCAAAATAAGGTGTGTCAATTAAGTGCCCAAAAA
>NZ_JBXUGL010000026.1:0-51971 GCF_057180505.1 Chryseobacterium sp. HNCC26DJ241
TTAGTATTACTTTACTAATAATTATTTTAAAATAAACTATGAGAAAACTTTTATCATCTGTAGCATTTGCTTCGGCAATTTGTTATTTTGCGCAAAATTTGCCATCATATCAGCTTCCTGCTCCCGGAATTTCATCTTCCATCTACAATTACAGCGAAAATCCAAGGACGATCATTTATGGAAAAACTCCTCCAAACTTTAACGGAAAAACATTGCTTTTCATGCATGGATTTATTTCATCTTCCAGTGTTTTTCTTTTGGATAACGATATGTATCTGGAAACATACAAAGCCGGTTACAAAACAGCCTTTGTATCTGCAACGAAAGGTGAAGGCGATTGGGTAAATGGTGAAATTCTTTCACAAGCGATCAACCAGATAAAAAATTATTTAGGAACTTCTACAGTAACTATTGTTGCCCATAGCAATGGCGGAAAAGCATCTGAAGTAGCCATGTTCGAATATAATAAGACAAGTTCTGTAGATAAAGTTATTACACTTTCCACGCCTTTCCGAGGAACTCAAATTGCCGATGTAGCAAGCAATCCCGCAATTAGCTGGATTGTAAATCTTGTAGGTTTAGGAACTGGTGCAGCTTATTCTACTACCTATTATTGTGATGGTTATTTTAGACCATATTTTGACACTAAATCCAATAATCTTCCAAAAAAATTCTTTAATGTGGGAGGTTGGGGATATTCCAGACTTTTTGGAGCTTCTTCTTACCTTATGATTCCGGCAGGCGGAATTATTTATGCAGCAGGTGGAGGAAAAAATGATGGTGTTACCCCATTTTACAGTTCAACCAGACCTGGAGGAAAACAAGTTTTTTCTTCTTCTGATGACCGAACTTATCTCAATCATAGTGATATTACCAATTCTGATAATGTTTGGAACAGTATTGTAAAACCAATTCTTGGCGGAACTTATGGCAAAATGAATGAAAATTCTTTAAATAATGATTCCGAGAGAACATTCGAATATAAAGTTTCCAGTAATTATCAAATTCTAAATTCTAATGAATATACGTATGCTTTGATTTCTCCAAAATCCCATCAATATGAAATCCAACTTATTACGGAAAAGAAAAATGATAAAGTGAATATTGTAGATTCTGAAAATTCTAAAAATATTAAAGAAATCATTACAGATAAAGAAAATAAAGCGATTCAGAAATTTGATAACATTTCCAATTCTGTACAAAAGCTGAAAATGGAAACTTCTAATAATTATCTTGCATTTGTAAATGATGGAATGGATGAACCAATGGAATACAAAAATGTAGCAAACAATATATTACAAGTAAATTTCCCTAAAACTTCATCTGACAAATTAGGACAAATTCAGATTTCCGCAAAAGCATATCTTATTGGTGGTTTGAAAGGAGAATCTATCAATAAACAAGAATTTGCTATTCAGTTTAATAAAAATGGTCAAAATTTCATTGCTGATGTCAATTCTCTTCCGGAAGGAATTTATTCCCTAAAAATATCAGGAGAAATCAAAAACGAATACAAACGTGATTTGATTAACGGATTTGTAATTTCCGAAAAGCAAATACTGAAAAATAATGATGCAGATATTGAAAACAATGATTTCAAATTATCCGACAATCCTGTAAATGAATCTACTCGATTAATCACCAATCAAAATCTTAAAAACACGATCAATATTAAGATTTACAATAATTTTGGGCAGTCGATAAAAGAATTGAATATTGAAGCGGCAGGATTAAAATCCTTAAACATTGGACAATATCTCAATAATCTAAGTAAAGGTTTTTATGTATTGGAAATCAACAATGGAGCTAAAAAACAGCAAATCAAATTCTTAAAATAATTTTAGTAATCTGGAAATTCAATTTTGCAGATTATTGATTAAAAAATTCTATTTGAATTTATCATTCATAAAAATGCCCCTAAAAAGTATATTTTTAGGGGCATTTTAAAATAGCAGAGCTATTATTATTTTTTAACAAGTTTCAATGATTTCACAAAACCGTCTTTATTATAAGTTCTTATATAGTAAATACCTGCCGTCAAATCTTTAACATCCACTTTATCCGTTTCATTATTGATATTTGCTTTTTTTACTAATCTTCCTTCTGAACTAAATATTTCCAATTCAGTAACTTTCATCAATGGAGAAGCAATAGAGATGTATTGAGTTGTAGGATTTGGAAATACATTAACAGCATCATATTTTTCGACATCAGTTACACTTAGCGTTGCACAGCCATTAGAATTTAACAAACTTGCTCTTGGGCCAACCATGGTATTTTGTGCTATTGTTTTTTGATCATTGGTAAACATTGCCATTTTATTGTCATTTACATAATCCATATAATTCATAAACATAGCTCCGTTTGCTGTTGGAGTACACATATAGGTATTATCCGGAAATGATGGTGCTCCATAATAAGCAGCATAAGTATTGGGTGTGTCTGCACAAAAATCATCATTAGTTGCACTTCCACATGTGTCAGTATCTCCATTTATAGATCCCCAAATATGTTCTAATCCAAAATAATGACCTATTTCGTGGGTAGCAGTTCTACCTAAATTATAAGGTGAGACCACTGTTCCTGTTGTTCCAAAATATTTATATCCAATAGCAAGTCCATCAAAAGCTTGTCCGGCAGCATCAGGAAGATATGCCCATCCAAGATAACCGGCGCTTATATTTCCTACCCATATATTTAAATATTTTGTAGGATCCCAAGCAAGTAATCCGGAAGATTTATAATAATTATTATCAAAATTAAAACCCGAAGCTACAGATTTTCTTTCAATACCAGTAGTGGCAGATCCATCTGGTTTTTTAGTAGCTAAACAAAAAGCCAGTTCAAGATCGGCTGCGGAAGGTTTAAAAACTGCAGGAACAGCTGTATTAAAATCCGAATTCAATTTTCTGAAATCATTATTTAAGACCGTCAATTGAGACATAATTTGAGCATCAGAAATATTCATGGTTGCATTTGAATATAATACATGAACTACAACAGGAATAGTAACTACAGCTTTTTTTGTTTTCTTGTAATCATTATGTACCAAAAAATCTTTTAAAGCCGCTCTATTTGCTTTTGCCTCTGGATGAGTTGCAAAAAACTCCGCCATTTTCTCATTTGTTGCACAATTTCTTTGACTATAAACATTTAGAAATAATGCACTGGATAAAAGTAATAAAACTTTTTTCATGATGTATTTTTTTTATTTTTTATTAATGCAAATTTATATACTTTTTTATTAGGATACAATTTTATTGAAATTAATTCAAAAAATAACCTTTGATAAAATTAATATGATAAAATTATCCTGAAATAGATCAATATTATAACAAAACCATTATAATAAAGGATTTTTATCTATTTTTGAGCAAAAACTTCTTTAATGTCACAAGAATTTAATCCCAGAGATATTACTTGGCTCGCCTTCAATGAACGTGTAATGCAGGAAGCAATGGACGAGACAGTACCTTTGCCTCTGAGAATCCGTTTTTTAGGAATTTTCTCCAATAATCTTGACGAATTTTTTCGTGTTCGTGTAGCCGGTCTTAAACGTGCAATGGATTTTAAACAAAAGATACTTTCAGATTCTTTTTATCAGCCACCTTCCAAAATTCTTGCCCGTATTACCAATATCGTAATCAAGCAACAGGAAGATTTCAATAAAACCTGGAAAAAAATTCAGGAGGAAATGGCAGAACATAAAGTATTCATTAAAACAGCCAAAAACCTTACCTCTAAGCAAAAAGAATTTGTAAAAAATTTTTTTGATGAAGTCGTAGAATCCAATATCATCCCAATTCTTCTTCATGAAAATAAACCAATGCCCTACATGCGAGATAAGAGTCTCTATCTTGGGATTGCAATGCGTAAAAAAGAATGGCTGTACCAAAGTAATTTTGCGATTATAGAAGTCCCATCAAGATTTGTGGGAAGATTTGTAATGCTTCCTTCCGAAAAAGACGAAAAAAACGTAATGCTTTTGGAAGATGTAATTACCTTTATGCTTCCAGAAATTTTTGCCTTTTTTGGATATGACGAATTTGAAGCTCATGCATTCAAGGTAACAAAAGATGCAGAATTTGATCTGGATAATGACATCCGTACCAATCTGGCAGAAAAAATCGAAAAAGGAATCAAAAGCCGTAGAAAAGGAAAACCAACACGATTTGTTTTTGACAAAGATATGGACAAGGCTCTTCTGGAATTTCTCATTAAAAAATTAAGCCTCTCTAAAAAAGATAGTATTATTCCCGGTGGAAAGATTCATAATTTCAAACATTTTATGGATTTTCCTGATGTATTTAAAGAATATGCAAAACCGGAAGAAAGAACCTCTTTCAACCATCCGAAATTTCCAAATGACCACAGAATTACTGAAACAATTCTAAAAGAAGATATCCTTCTTACTTTTCCCTATCACGAGTATCGACCTGTTATTGATTTGTTGCGGGAAAGTGCGATGGATCCGGATGTAAAATCCATACAGATTACCGCTTATCGTTTAGCAAGCAATTCCAAAATAATTAATGCTCTTATCAATGCTGCCAGAAACGGAAAAGAAGTTACGGTAATGATGGAGCTTCGTGCAAGATTTGATGAAGAGGCAAACCTGAAATGGAAAGAACGTCTGGAAGAAGAAGGAGTAAAAGTTTTAGTAGGAATTCCAAATAAAAAAGTACATGCTAAACTTTGCGTCATCAAAAAACGCCAAAACAATAAAACTTTGCAATATGGTTTTGTAAGCACCGGAAATTTTAATGAAAAAACGGCTAAAGTATACGGAGATCATCTCCTGATGACAGCCGACAGAGGAATAATGGCCGATATCAACAAAATTTTTAAAGCACTGAATAAACCAAAAGAAGATCCTTTATCCGTTCTGAAAACGTGTAAAAGTTTAATGGTCTGTCCACAATTTATGCGGGAAAAAATCATGCATCATATTGATCGGGAAATAGAAGAAGCAAAAGCAGGAAGAAAAGCTGAAATGATGATTAAAGTAAATTCCTTCAGCGATCGCGAACTTATCACCAAAATCTATGAAGCAGCCAAAGCTGGCGTAACCATAAAACTGATTGTACGAGGAATCTACTGCGCTGTAAACCAAAAAGATTTCAAAAAAGAAATAGAAGCTATATCTATCGTGGATGAATATCTTGAACATGCAAGAGTAATATATTTCTTTAATAAAGGAAATGAGGATATATACATCTCTTCTGCCGACTGGATGACACGAAACATGGATTATAGAATAGAAACTGCTGTAAAAATTACCCAGAAAAACCTGAAAAAAGAACTAAAAGACATTATAAATATCCAATGGAAGGATAATGTAAAAGCCAGAATTCTTGATAAGCAACTGAAAAACAAATATGTAAAAAATAAAGAAAAGGAGTTCCGCTCACAGATCGAAATCTACCGCTATCTTAAACAAAAAAGCAAATAGTTTCCATTGATCTGAAAAAATGTTTTTAAATTTAATTTTTATATCCACCTTAATTTAAAAATCGTAACTAAAAAATGATAATTGCAGCAATAGATATAGGAAGTAATGCAGCCAGACTGCTGATAAATGAAGTAAAAGAATCCCCAAAACAAAAACCCGAATTTATAAAACTGAATCTCCTGAGAATTCCTTTACGTTTAGGAATGGATGTTTTCACAAAGGGAGAAATTGGTAAAGAAAGGGAAAAAATGGTAATAGATTCCATGAAAATTTTCAGCGATCTGATGAAAATTTATAAAGTAGAACATTATCGGGCTTGTGCTACAAGTGCAATGCGTGATGCAAAAAATGGCAGCGAGATTATAAAACAGGTGAAAAAAACTTCAGAAATAGATATTGAAATTATTTCTGGAGATGAAGAAGCTACTTTGGTATACGAAAATCACGTTGCAGAAGGACTTGACAAAAATTTTGGTTATTTATATATAGATGTTGGTGGTGGTTCTACAGAGCTTACTTTTTATGAAAACGGAAAAATGAAATATGAACACTCTTTCAATATTGGAACGATCCGTTTACTTAATAACCTCGTTACAGATGAACATTGGAAAGAAATGAAAGAGGAAATCAAAAGTAAAATCACCAGCAAAAAACCAATCGTAGCTATTGGTTCCGGAGGCAATATCAATAAACTTTTTTCGATGAGTAAAGTGAAAGACGGAAAACCTATATCCAACAATTATCTGAAAAAATTTTTAAAAGAAACAAGTAATCTTTCCGTAGAAGAAAGAATGGTTCGGTATAATCTTCGAGAGGATCGGGCAGATGTTTTGGTTCCGGCGCTCACTATTTTCACGAATGTTTTATCTTGGGGAAATATCGGAAAAATTTATGTTCCAAAAATTTCGGTTGCCGATGGGCTGATTCATCATATCTATGATAATCTGAAGAAAAAAAGAAAAACAAATATAAAGTAAAACTCCACCTAAAACGTCATATCAACCTTGCTATTTTTCAGAATTCTGTAGCGAATTAATTTCTTGCATGGCAATCCAAGATATGATCATTCACCATTCCGGTTGCCTGCATATGAGCGTAAACTACTGTAGAACCTAAAAATTTGAAGCCTTTTTTCTTTAAATCTTTAGCCAATGCATCCGATACTTCTGTTGTAGCAGGTACATCTTTCAAGGTTTTAAAATTGTTTTCAACTGGCTTTCCACCTACAAAATTCCAGATATATTTAGAAAAACTACCAAATTCTTTTTGTACCTCCATAAATTTTTGTGCATTGGTGATGGTAGCCAGAATTTTCAGTCGGTTGCGGATAATTCCGGAGTCTTGCATCAGCTCTTCTACTTTTTCATCAGAATATTTTGCAATTTTTTTGTAATTAAATTTATCAAAAGCCTTACGAAAATTTTCCCTTTTACTCAAAATAGTATACCAGCTAAGACCTGCCTGAAAACTCTCCAGAATTAAAAATTCAAAAATCGTTTCATCATCATACACAGGTTTTCCCCATTCTTCATCATGGTATTTACGGTAAAGATCGTCTTTTTCGCACCACCCGCATCTTATTTTTTCGCTCATAACAAATAAGTTTCACAATTGATGGTTCAAATTTACATAATTTTCATATTAGTATTTATTTAACACTCATACTTTTTAAATGGCTGAATTATTGAATATTACAAAATATATTAATTCATTAAATAAACAAATTATTATGGACAGTCAAAATTATAACAAAGCCAAGAATGCCGTAAACAAGTCTCAGTGGAAAGTAAATGAATATGCTGAAAAAGCCAAAGAATACATTAGAGAACAAAAAGCGAAAAATGAAGAACCAACACAAGAAGGATGGCTTGAAAAAGTAAAGGAAAATGTTTCCGATAAATGGGAGAATACACAAGATACTGCAAAAATAGCATGGAAAAAAACTAAAATTTGGGCAGATGAAACTTGGGACAAAAAGTAGAAATGACAAGGATAAAAAAGCAACCAACTAAAATTAATTTTAAACTTTCTTCGGAAGGGAAAAGAGAATCAATTTTTTGATTCTCTTTTTAGTTTTTCTATTTCAGAAACAAAAAAATCAATAACGCTATCTTCCGTTGCCCATGATGTAACCAAACGAATGGCAGAAAATTCTTTATCTATCTTTTTCCAAACATAAAACTCAAAGTTTTTTTGCAAAATCTCAATTTCAGAATTCTTCAAGATAGGAAAAATTTGATTTGAATACGTTTCCGATAAAAAATCAAAACCATTTTGCTTAAAAGAATTTTTAAGTTTTTGGGATTGTTCATTCGCTTTTCTGGCAAGATCAAAATAGAGATCATCTTCAAAAAGGGTCTGAAACTGAATCCCCAAAAATCTTCCTTTTGCCAGTAGTCCTCCTTTCTGTTTCATGTGAAAGCGTATATCTTCCAAAATTCCGGGATGATTTACAACTACAGCTTCCCCAAACATGGCACCATTTTTAGTTCCGCCGATATAAAAAAGATCAGTCAGTCTTGCAATATCTTCTAATTTCACATCCGAATTTTCTACCGCCAAAGCGTGTCCTAATCGCGCTCCATCCATAAAAAGATAAAGATCATTTTCTTTACAAAATTGTGAAAGATTTTCCAATTCTTTTTTTGTGTAGACTGTTCCCAATTCAGTTGAATTGGAAATGTAGACCAATTTTGGTTTTACCTGATGCGGAAAATTGGTATGACTCTCAAGAACCGGCATAATAATCTCTGGAGAAAGTTTTCCATCTTCAGATTTTATATTATGAATTTTATGGCCGGAATATTCTATTGCACCCGTTTCATTAGAATTGATATGACCGGAATCGGCAGAGATCACACTTTCATACGATTTTAAAATTCCTGAAATCACAACAAGGTTGGCAAATGTACCTCCTAAAACGAAAAAAACTTTTGATTGTGGAGATTTGCATTTCTCTAAAATCAGTTTTTCAGCATTTTTAGAAAACTGATCTTCTCCATATCCATCTTCCTGAGTAAAATTATGTTTTTGCAGATTTTCAAGAATCTTCGGATGACAACCTTCGGAATAATCGTTTCTAAATAAATATTTCATGAAATAAAAATATAAAAAATAATCTTTTATACACTCTTTTACTTGTTTTATCATAAAAATATACCTGTAGCATTTAAAAAATTATTTATTTTTGCCTCCTTTAAAAATCACACTATGAAAAAAATAGTTTTTCCTTTATTATTGGGACTTCCCGTTTTAGGATTTTCCCAAACTCTTATAGGAAATATCAATTCAGGAGCTGTTTCTAATGCTAATTTTGCTCATTCGGTGGGAGAAATTTATGTAATTCCTACTGATGCCGACAAAGCTAATTCCGGAACAATGGGAATGCTTTATCAGACTGTTTTACAGGTTTTAGGCATCAACGAAGCTGAAAAAGAATCCGTAAAAATCTATCCAAATCCAACTTCTGATTATGTCTTCCTGAAACTAAACTCCAAAACGAAATTAGAATCTGTAGAGATTTATGATCTTTCAGGAAAATTGGTTTCACAATTGAAAATTTCGGAAGAAAAACTGGATCTAAGATTCTTGCGATCAGGAATTTATCTATTAAAATTTAAAAACTCAGACATTCAACCTATAAAAATTATAAAAAAATAAAAACCAAATGAAAAAATTCTACTTAGCTTTAAGTTTATTTTTGGCCTCTTTAGTATATTCACAAGTTCCGCAAGGATTTAGTTATCAAACTATTGCATTCAATTCCGCAGGAGCACCAATTGCCAATGGAAACGTAAATTTACGAATCAGCATTTTGGATAATTCTGCAACCGGAACTGTTTTATATACGGAAACGCATACTAAAACCACCAATTCCAAAGGTTTAGTAAACCTGAATATCGGACAAGGAACACCTGTAACCGGAACTTTTTCCGGAATTAATTGGGGAACCAATTCAAAATTTGTAAAAGTGGAAATGGATCCTGCCGGTGGAAGTAATTACACGAATGTTGGTGTAAATCAGTTGATGAGTGTGCCTTATTCCCAAGTTAGTAAAACTGTTGTAACAGGAGCTGGACAAGGTATTACTTTGGTTTCTCCAAATGGAACAAAATATAATTTAAGTGTTAATGATTCAGGCACTTTGAGTTTGCCAACATCTTCAAATTCATCAAGTAATGACTTACCATCAAATTTGTATATGTATGGCTCATATAACAACTTTAGTGCATCTTCATCAGAATTAATGAGAGGAAATGGAAATCCAAAGATTGGTTATAAATATTTTCAGGCAAACACACAAGTAAAATTCTTAGCTTCACCCGATAATGGGGCGCAAACTTATGGATCTGATTCTAATGGAAATATTGTTGCAAATGGAAGCAGCTACAATGTAACTTCTAATGGATTTTATCAAATATATGTAGGTTATAATACTACAACAACTATTGGTATTATTTTTGAAAATTTTGCTCCTAAAATTCAGTTTACCTCAACAAACGGAATCCCTCCTACAAGCAATGTATCTTACAACACTACAACCGGAAAATTTACAATAAATGTGTATGGAGTTACAAATAGCAATGGTGGATCTTTTTATATTCAATTGGCTTCAAATGGCATAGAGCCTGAATATTTGGGTGATAATCTAAATGATGGAGCTTTCGACGTAGATGGTTCCGCAATTAGTTTTCCAAACCTAACATCAACTCCTAAAAACTTTAAAATTGAATTTAACATTAATTTCAATGCAACAGGTTCTTATACTATTACTCAAATATAATATTTGAATTACAAATTAAATATCAAAGAGGCAATCGCCTCTTTTTTTATTTCAATTATAAAAAAAACAATCATATTTATTACATTTGTCAGTCTTAAAAAATTGAATTAAAAACGTAAACTATAATGTCAGAAAAATCTAAAATTTACTACACACTTACGGATGAAGCTCCAATGTTGGCAACGCATTCGTTTTTACCTATCGTAAAAGCATTTACAAAATCTGCAGATATTGAGATTGCCGTTCCGGATATTTCATTGGCAGGAAGAATTTTGGCCAATTTTCCAGAATATTTAAAAGATGACCAAAAAACGCCGGATGCTTTGGCAGAATTAGGTGAATTAGCCACAAAACCTGAAGCCAATATTATTAAACTTCCCAATATTTCTGCTTCCGTTCCTCAGTTGGACGAAGCTATTGCGGAATTACAATCTAAAGGTTTTGCAGTGCCTAATTATCCTGCCGAACCTAAAAATGATGAAGAAAAAGCTGTAAAAGCAAAATATGCCAAAGTTTTGGGTAGTGCCGTAAATCCTGTATTAAGAGAAGGAAATTCTGACAGACGTGCTCCAAAAGCCGTTAAAAATTATGCAAAAGCCAATCCTCACAGAATGGGTGAATGGAAATCTGACAGCAAAACTGAGGTTGCTCACATGGAATCCGGAGATTTCTACGGAACGGAAACTTCAACCACTGTAGAAAATGAAGGAAAATTTAAAATTGTATTCTACGGAAATGATGGTTCTTCCAAAGTTTTAAAAGATGCTTCTCCTTTAAAAGCAGGTGAAGTGATTGATAGTTCTGTAATGAACCTTAATTCTTTAAAAACATTTGTTCAGGATACTATTGAGAAAGCAAAAAATAATGATGTTTTGCTTTCTGCGCACTTGAAAGCAACCATGATGAAAGTTTCTGATCCTATTATTTTTGGGGCAATTGTGGAAACTTATTTTAAAGACGTTTTTGAAAAATATAAAGACACTTTCAACGAATTAGACATTAACCCGAATTTTGGATTGGCTACTTTGTTTGAAAAAATAGCAGGAAATCCGAAAGAGGCTGAAATAAAAGCAGACATCGAAAAAGCCATCGAAAACGGACCAAGAATTGCGATGGTAAATTCGGATAACGGAATTACCAATTTCCATGTTTCTTCGGATGTGATTGTAGATGCTTCCATGGCTGCTTTGGTAAGAGGTGGCGGAAAAATGTGGAATAAAGACGGGAAAGAAGAAGATACGGTTTGTATCATTCCTGACAGAACGTATGCAGGATTTTATGAAGCCGTAATTGACGATATGAAGAAAAACGGAGCTTTAGACCCGAAAACAATGGGATCTGTTCCGAATGTTGGATTAATGGCTCAAAAAGCTGAAGAATACGGTTCTCACGATAAAACTTTTCAGGCAGATGCAGACGGAACTATAAAAGTAGAAGACGCTGATGGAAATGTTCTTTTAGAGCAAAAAGTTCAGAAAGATGATATTTTCAGAATGTGTCAAACCAAAGATGCACCGATTCAGGATTGGGTAAAATTGGCAGTAAACAGAGCAAAATTATCCAACACTCCAGCGATTTTTTGGTTGGATAAAGGAAGAGCTCATGATGCGCAAATCATCAAAAAAGTTGAAAAATATTTGCAAAATTATGACTTAAATGGTCTTGACATCAGAATTATGGATGTGAAAGATGCAATGGCAGAAACTTTGAAAAGAGCAAGAGAAGGAAAAGATACTATTTCTGTTTCAGGAAACGTATTGAGAGATTATCTTACAGACCTCTTTCCTATCTTGGAATTGGGAACTTCTGCAAAAATGCTTTCCATAGTTCCGTTGATGAATGGTGGTGGTTTATTTGAAACCGGAGCTGGAGGCTCTGCTCCAAAACATGTGGAACAATTTTTACAAGAAGGATATCTGAGATGGGATTCTTTGGGTGAATTTTTAGCATTACAGGCAAGTTTGGAACATTTGGCTCAAACCCAAAATAATACAAAATCTCAAGTTTTAGCGGATGCTTTGGATGAAGCCAACGCTAAATTTTTAGCAACAGATAAATCTCCTGCAAGAAAAGTAGGACAAATCGACAATAGAGGTTCTCATTTTTATTTGGCGATGTATTGGGCTGAAGCATTGGCAAACCAAACTGCAGATGCAGAAATTGCTGAAAAATTCAAGCCTGTTGCTGAAGCCATGCAACAAAATGAAGCAAAAATAAATGAAGAATTAATTGGAGCTCAAGGAAAACCTCAAAATATTGACGGATATTACAAAGCTGACGAAACTAAAACATACGCAGCAATGAGACCAAGCCAAACTCTGAATTCTATTATTGACGGAATCTAATTTTTGAATCAATATACATAGAAAGCTCCTTATGTAAGGAGCTTTTCTTGTTATAAAACAATTATATACTTGATAGGATTTCCATCCTATCCTTTGTTAAATCGCCACTTTGTGGCTCATTGAATGTAAAAAAAATGACTGGTTTTCTTTACCAATCATTTTTAAGCTATTCAAAAATGCTGAAAAATTAATTTTAGTAACTTTTCTTATGCATTTTGTCTTTTTTCATCATGTGTTTGTATTTCATATCATTATTTTTATTTCTGTTGTATACTGCCACCGGATTTTGACCTTTATAGTATTTATTTTTAAATTCCATATACTTATCATTACCTAAAATCCTTTCTATTTCAGCATATCGGTCAGTTTTCCATCTTCCCGGATTACCATGATACACTTTATACCATTCATTATAATCCGGATACATCGCATTAAGAGCGTTCAATTGATTGGTTTGTTCCGGGGTAAGCATTAAATCAGTAGAGACAGTCTGCCAATTAAGATCGGAGATGCTTTTTCTATAATCGTTATAGTATACAGATTGAGAATATCCCAATGCAAAAACAACTAAAAACAATGTTAAACTTAAGAACTTTTTCATAATAAGTATTTTTTAAATTAATGAAAAAGTAAAGCCAACTAATATGCCATAAACTGCTATTACTCTTGTAACATTCTTTGAAATAGTTACTTAAATCCCATTTCTAATTCTCAAATTCAGTAACAAGGTTTTCGATTTTTTTGATATGCTTTCCGTAAAAATAGTTGAACCATAAATTTCCCAAAAAATACAATGCAAATAATCCGAACAAAACAGAACACACTAAAAGCAAAGCCAAATAAGTATTGGTATAATGACGTACGTGCGACATGGATTCTATTAAAATTATCATTTCACAAACTATGAATGGCGCAAAACTTACATAAAAGGAAAGATAGTATTGCTTGTTAAGATTGAGTTCATGAAGCAAGTCTTTGAGCGAAGCATAAGTTTGCAAAATAGGATTGCTTATTTCTCTGTAAATTTTAAAAAACTTACTGAAAAAGAATAAGGTGACAAAAACCATTGAAGCAACCAATATTTCAATATAAAGTTTACATCTAAAAGGTATCTGAAAAAGCCATATCATGATCAGTATAAAAGCTAAAAGAATCATTGTAGACCAAAATTCCATTCTCATATTTTTTCTTATTTTTTCCAAAGGCAAATGAATTTCTTTTTGCCTTTCCAATGAGATTTCCGGAGTTTCGGAAATTTCCTCTTTATTCCAAAGTTGTTTTAAATTATCCAGTTCCATATGATTTTAATTTGGTGCTTAAATTTTATTTATCAATATTTTTAGCTTTTCTTTGGCTCTGTTCAGTTTCACTCTGGCATTCACCTCAGAAATTCCTAATTGTTCTGCCATTTCTTTTCCGGAAAAATCTTCCAGATAATAGAAAATCAGCGCTTTATCAATAGGATTCAGTTTTTGAATAGCTTCATACATCAATTTCAGATTTTGTTCGTCTTCATAATTGTATTCTTCATCTTTAATTTTGAAATTCTGAACTTCCCCATTTTGAATAACACTTCTCTTTTTTTCAGACTTTAGGAAGATAATAGCAGTGTTGAGTGCAATTCTGTAGAGCCATGTCGAAAATTCACTTTTCCCTTCAAATTTTTCATACGATTTCCAAACCTGATAGGTGATTTCCTGAAAAAGATCCTTCTGATCATCCGGATTATCCATATACATCCTGGAAATTTTGAAAACCACACCTTTGTGTTTTTCCATTCGTTCCAAAAATTCTTTTTCCAGTGATGCCATTCTTAATTTTCTACCGAGTAAGTATATGAATAAATAAAATGTTACAAAATTTCAGCAAAATAATTTAATTTTACTGTATTATAAAACCTGTTTATAATTATCCATAAAACTGGTTTAACTTAAACTATAAAATTTTAAATATTGAAACATATCATTTTTTTTTCTCTTTTAATTTTATTGAGTTCTTGTGTTTCCATAAAGGAATACAATGCAAGATTAGAAACTCCTATTGCTCCCGAAAAATTAAAAAAGGATATAGATTTTACCTACCAGAATCTACAGAAACTCCACCCAAAACTTTACTGGTACATTTCCAAAGATACGTTGGATTATAAATTTGACAGCCTGAAAACCACCATCACTACTCCACTGAAACCTGGTGAATTTTATTTGAAATTAGCACCTGTAATTTCAAGTATCCGAGAAGGTCATCTTCGTTTGGTTCCGCCAGAAAAACGTTTGACCAAAAAGGAAATCAAAAAACTGAAAGATCAAAAAGGTCTATTGGGAAGAATGAATTATGTGATTGAGCAGGACAGAATCTTTGTAAAAGACAATCCCGATAAATTTGAAGGGATAAAAACAGGCACAGAAATTCTTAAAATAAAAGATATCCCAGCAAAAAAATATATAGAAGAATATAAAAAATTTGTAAACAGTGATGGGTATAATACTACTTTCCAGAAATATTCTATGGCAAGAAGATGGCCTATATTTTTCACCATAGACCACGGAATTTTAGATAGCGTAAAAATCCAGACGAGCTATAATGGAGAAATCAAAGATTTCTATATTCACCGCGAAAAGAGAACAAAAAATGAAAAGAAAGAGGAAAAGAAAAAAATTGCTTTAATCAAAAAAGATAATAGTCGGAAAAATAAAGACTATAATCCCGTGATCCGATCTTATAATCGTGATTTACAGTTTTTTGGTAAAGACAGTAGCATTGCATACATGAAAATCAAGACATTTTCCGGAATCTATTCTTCCAAATTCTATAAAGGAAGTTTTGCAAAAATTCAAAAAAATAATAGCAAATATTTGATTCTGGATGTAAGGGATAATTTGGGAGGATCACTCTCGGAGATTAATAACCTGTATTCTTATCTTGCATTGGACAATTTCAAATTCATTACCGATATTGAAGTCACCAATAGAAGTTCCATGTATCATGCAGATTTTTTCAGTGAATTTCCCGGACTTATGAAACCTGTTTCTGTAGTTTCCTATCCTTTCTATCTTATTGGGACGGCACTTTCTACAAAGAAAAGAAATGACAAAATATATTTAAAAAACAATAATATTTTTACCATCCGAAAACCTAAAAAAACAGCCTTCAAAGGAAAAATCTATGTATTAATAAATGGGAGTAGCTTTTCTGCATCTTCCATCATTTCTTCAAAATTGAAAGGAGACAAGCGTGCTACCTTAGTAGGTGAAGAAACAGGCGGAACTAATGATGGAACTGTCGCAGGTAGATATTCCACAAAAAAACTTCCAAACTCCGGAATAGATCTTCCCATAGGTTTAATGGTGATTCAGCCTGATATTGAATTTACCCAAACAAAAAGAGGAGTGATTCCCGATGTGGAAATTATCCCAACACTTTCGCAGATACTGGAAAAGAAAGATGTTCAGATGGAATGGGTGATGAAGGATATTGCAAATAACGATCTTAATTAAGTATTTATCACCCGTTTTTTTTCTTTTAAATATTTTGGGTGAAGGTTAATTCACTATTGGAGTAACTGCAAACAATGATTTTTTCAAATTACTAATAATTGGTGATTTTTTGTGTTACATATCATTATACATTTGTACCACTAACCATTAAAAACTTTTTAATCATGAAAAAATTATTTACAAGTGTTGTTACACTTATGACTTTCGGATTTGCATTTTCTCAAGCAAATGTTGACATTTCTACACAAATGGGTAACCTTAACCAAGCGTATGTAAACCAAACCGGACTTGCTAACTTGAATGTACTAACACAAGATGGTGATTCCAACTATGCTACTGTAGACCAAAATGGAGTTTTCAATGCTAATTATGCATTAAGCCAAGGTGATTCCAACTCAATTGACGTTGATCAAGTAGGGATTGCAAACCTCAATAATACTGAACAGTATGGAAATATGAACACTGCAACTACCCTACAAATGGGCGTATTAAATGATGTAGACCAATCACAAACTGGCGATCTTAATAGTGCTTCAGCTACTCAATTTGGATTTGATAATGAAATAGACCAAATCCAAAACGGTGATTCCAATGATGAAACTGCTACACAATGGGGAGCAGGAAACTATTCTTACCAAATACAAGATGGAACATTTAATACAGGTAGTGTTGTGCAGATAGGATTAGACAATACTGTTTGGCAAGAACAATTTGGAAACTATAATGATGCAATGGCTTTACAAATTGGAACTGACAACTTTATTTGGCAAACACAAGACGGTGATGGAAATAGTGCATCTCAAACACAAGTAGGTTCTGACAACTATGCAGATTCTTGGCAAGTTGGTGATGATAACACAACTTTCGGATTACAATTTGGAAATGACAACTACCTATTCCAATATCAGTTTGGTGATTACAATACTGCTATTGATACACAATGGGGAAATTCAAATTACATTTATGTTGAACAAAGTGGAACCAGCCATTTCCATTTAGGAACTCAAGTTGGTAATGGAAACACTTTGGTTACTTATCAAAGTAATTAATTCCAAGTCATTAACTTATAACAACTAGGAGAAACCCCGCGTTTCTCCTAATTTGTTTGTAAAGACAAGAATACCGTGATTTCACTTATTCCTTACAAGAGTTTCACTCATTTGATACTGAAAAGCAGTGATTTTAAAATCTAACGGAATACCGTGATAAACAAATCACGAAATATGATTAACTTTAATAAAACTAACCATGACTACTTTAGCTAAAATATTTTTATCATTGATGCTAATGTGCATTTCATCACTTTCTGCACAGCAGATTTCATTTGAAAATATTAATAGCAATAATGCATTGAATCTTATTTCTCAAACAATTTCTATTCCCGATTCTGAGAAAAATTCCGATTCAAATATTCTTCAATATGGTAATAATAATTATGCAGAACTCTATCTGAATGGTAAAACTGATCTTTCAGCTATGCAAATTGGGGATTACAATTTTCTGAATTTTGATAACTCATTTGAAAAAAGACCATCAAAATCCACCATCATAGCCGAAGGAAATAATAACATTATTGATATTGTGGGAAGCAACAGCATTTCTGATAAAATTCAGATCAATGTAAAAGGTGATAACATGACCATATTTATGAGAAATTATTAAACCTTATGAAAAATGAAAACGCTCCGCTACATATTATTTCTTACATTGATGTTTTCAGGAGCCTTTTCTGCACAGGAAGAGACCAAAAAAATATCATCCAAAATTGAAAGTAGTTTTATAGAAGGTAATTTAAATCTTAAAGCTACAGCCTCCAACAATTCTTCGGCATATCAGGAAATCAGCTATCTTTTTGTTTCCATAAAAAAAGGAGGTTCCGGAAATCTTTCCAATAATAAACAATCAGGAAAAGCCACTCTTGCTCCTGATGAAACCAAAAAACTTTCGGAAATGACCATCAATATCCAGAAAAACGATGCCGTAAAAGTATTTCTTTACATAAAAGACGATCAGACCCAAAAACTACTATCCAAAGACAGCCTCGAAATAAATGCAAAAAAATTTGAAAATAAAATCAGTAATGTGAATGAAAATGAAATTTTCGAACTAAAAGGCTTAACCATAGATGAAACCAAAACAAAAATCGGAAAAGATTTTTACGATATTTTCTATATGGAATACTCTAAGCTGCCTGAAAAATCGGAAAATGCCATTACCATAAACGAACTCCCCACACTTATCGGAAGAAGCAGCCAGATTTCTATAATAATAGAAGACAAAACAATTTACAGTTTTGTTTCCAATCCCAATGAAGATTTTCTAAAAGAACAGGCCAATTTTACTATGAAAGTGCTTTCCGATTATTATGCGAAAAAAAATTTGATCAAAAACGAATTCAGATACTAAAAACGATAACCATGAAAACTTTTATAATTATTATCCTTCTTCTAATGAGCTGTATTGGCTTCAAAGCTCAGCAATTGGTTTATAAGCCAATAAATCCTGCATTTGGAGGAGATACATTCAATTATCAGTGGCTTTTAAGCTCAGCAAATGCTCAGAATCCTTTTGATGATGCAAAGAATAATTTTAGCAATTTATTAAAAGACATCAACTCTCTTGATAGTTTTACACAAAGTTTGAACAGGCAGCTTCTGAACCAGCTTTCCAATAAATTATTTTCGGATCAGTTTGGCAGCGGCTCAATTTCTCCCGGAAAATATATGTTCGGATCTTTATTTCTTGATATCACAGAATCTTCGCAAGGTTTGGTCATCAATATTTTGGATACACAAACTGGAGAACAGTCTCAAATAATTATTCCTCGATAATTCGTAAACTATAAGCCATGAGAACTCTAACCTATTCCAGAACAGGTACTACTCTGCTCCTGCTTTTCCTTCTCCAAAGCTGTACTACTTTATTTAATCTTCCTGCAAATGGGCAAAAATCAACTTTAGGAGAAGTTACCAATCTTACAACTGAATTAAAAGAAATTCCACCACCAAAAGAAAAAATAGTAGTGGGAGTTTACAAATTTCGGGATCAGACAGGACAATATAAACCTTCAGAAACGGGAAGCAACTGGAGTACGGCTGTTCCACAAGGAACCACCACCATCCTTATAAAAGCATTGGAAGACAGCAAATGGTTTATTCCTATCGAAAGGGAAAATATTGCAAACCTTCTGAATGAAAGACAAATAATCCGTTCCACTCGGCAAGAATATTCCAAAGATTCAGACAAAAATGCACAAATGCTACCTCCACTACTCTACGCCGGAATTTTGTTGGAAGGCGGCATTATTTCTTATGACACCAATGTAATGACTGGCGGAATTGGAGCCCGGTATTTCGGAATAGGTGGCTCTACACAATATCGGCAAGATCGCATCACCGTATATTTAAGAGCTGTCTCTACTTTGAATGGCGAAATTCTGAAAACCGTTTATACTTCCAAAAACATTCTTTCGACAAGTATAAACGGCAATTTATTTAAATATATTGATACCGAACGTTTAATGGAATCCGAAGTAGGATTTACGCAGAACGAACCTGTACAACTGGCGGTAACCGAAGCTATTGAAAAAGCCGTAAAATCTTTAATTATTGAAGGAATTCAGGATAAAATATGGGGAAATGCCATTGATGCAAACAATACCAGCTACAATAAGATCATTAATAATTATGAAGCTGAAAATAAGGAAAATAATACAAGACTTTTAGGAAATAAAGTAGAAAATTCTATCCGGAAAAACATTTCTGTCTTTGTAAATGCAGAAGCACAAAAAATAAATGGGGACTATAAAGATGCAGCTTATAATATTGGAAGTAAACTTGGTCTTAAATTTTCGATCACCAAAAATCTTAACATTGAGCCAAGTTTCAATAATGTAAAAATTGAAAATAAAGGAATCGTGGAAAGAAATTATTATGGCCCTGAACTAAATCTGGAATATATGTTTCTTCCTCAGTTTAAGCTCACTCCTTTTGTGTATGCAGGAGGTGGTGTACTTTTCTCAAAATACAAACCTTTTTATAAAGCCAATTTAGGTGGAGGTATGGATTATCTTTTTAGCAAAAGTGTTTCTGTAAAAGCCTATTATCAATATGATTTTGGATTTCGTGACAAGTTGGACGGACTGATCAGTGGTAAGCAAAACGATAATATTATGAGATTCGGTCTTGGGTTCAACTTTTATTTCGGAAAAAAATAACTAATACAACTAATAACCATGAAAAATCTATATAAAATTTTATTGATCAGTCTGCTTTCTTTAGCGTTTTTTTCGTGTAAAGAAGAGGTTGTAGATCAGGTTCAGACGGCAACCATCAAAGGAAAAGTAGTAAGAAGAGGAACGAATAGCCCGATTCCTAATGCAAAAATCACCACTGCACCTACTACCAATACTGTTTTCAGCGGTACAGACGGAAGTTTTGAAATTACCGATGTTCCTGTTGGAAATTATTCCGTAAAAGCAGAACTTTCGGGATATCTTAATAATTTTCAGGCAGCCAATCTTCAGAATTCCGGACAGATCGTAAGCATCGTTTTCGAAATGGAAGATGATGAGTCTCTAAACACCGCTCCAAGCATTCCGGAACTTATCAGTCCGATTGATAATGCAGTCGATCAGCCTTTATCAGTTCAGCTTTCGTGGAAAGCCACAGATCCTGATACTTTGGATGTTTTGAAATACAGATTAATTGTAAAAAATAATCTGAATACGAATGTTCTTGAAGTAAATGATCTTGAAGAAAAAACCTATACACTTACAAATTTGAATTATGGTGTGAGCTATTTTTGGCAAGTTTCTGTAAATGACGGAATTCATGATGAGGTTTTCAGCCCAATTTTTAAATTTACCACGAATGCAGTTCCTAACAATCGTTACCACTATGTAAGAAAAGAAAACGGAAATTTCTTTATCATTTCCAGTGATGAAGGAGGCAACCATTTCAATTTTACCAATACTTCATACAACAGTTGGAGGCCGAGAAAAAACAATAATGCGGGACTGATCGCCTTCTTGCGAACCGAAGGTGGTAATACTCATATTTTTACGGCTAAACCTGATGGTTCCAATGTTTTTAAAGTAACGGGAATTCCATTGGCTGGTTTCAATAATTTGGAATTGGATTATTCTTGGAGTACAAACGGAGAAAAATTCATCTATCCAAATTTTGATAAACTTTACAAAATCAATAAAGATGGAAGTGGACAAGAATTGCTCTATACAACCGGAGACGGAAGTCTGATCTCAGAATGTGACTGGAGCTACGACGGAAGCATGATTGCCCTTAAAACCAATGATTATAACGGATATAATACCAAAATTATCATTATTGATCTTTTAGGAAATACCCTGAAAACTATTCTGACAGGTGTAACAGGAGCATCAGGCGGTCTCAATTTTTCTGTGGATAATAAATACCTAGTCTATACACATGATGTTTCCGGATATCAGGACAGCAATTACCGACAATTGAATTCCCATATTTTTGTTTATAACCTTACGGATGATACTGTTCGCGATGTATCGACTGAAAGTGAAAAACCAAACGGAACCAATGATCTTGATCCAAGATTTTCACCAAATAATGCACAAATTATTTTCACTAATACTTCTAATGATGGAATTTCACAAAGAAACATTATGGTTATCAACCTGAATCTTTCAACAAATGCAAGCAGAGCTAATCTTTTTGAGAATGGCGAAATGCCGGACTATGAGTGATTCCAAAAACACAATATTTTAAAAACAATATGCTGGAAACTATTCCAGCATATTGTTTTCAGCAGCATATTTTACAATGCCAATGGAATTTTTTACGTTGAGTTTCATCAGGATTTTTTTTCGGTGTGTTTCCACTGTATTGATGCTGATAAAAAGTTTTTCCGAAATCATTTTACTGCTGTATCCTTCACAAATCAGTTTCATTACTTCCAGTTCTCTTTTTGTAAGAGATTCAGAATTTTGCTGAAGATGTTGGTCTTGATGACTGATGTATCCTATCATTCTTTCTTTGGCGCTACTGCATATATAGATATCTCCGGATTTCAAAGATTTCATCGCTTCCAAAAATTCATCAAAACTTGTATCTTTATCTAAATAGCAATAAATTCCTTTTTCAAAAAGTTTCCGAATATCATGCAGATCAAAATAATTTCCTACAACAACAACTTTTACTTTAGTATTAATATCTGATATTTCTAAAATGGTATCAATAATATCATGGACATTATGCTCATGTGAACCATGAATAACATAATCAGTAGGTTTTTTTTTATAATTTTCAATAAAACTATCATGAGAATTATATTGATATACTGAAGTAAAAATTTGATTATCCAACAGAATATTTGAGAGTCCTTGTATATAAAACACAGGATCATCATAGATGGTTAAACTATGTTTCATGGTGGTGGTAATTAGTTCTATGCAATTTAAGAAAAATATTCCACACAGCCTTTAAAAATACAATAAAAACAGTTAAAACACTATTAGTTATAAAAAATTAATGAAAATATATAACTTTTTTTAAATAATATAAAAAATAACATATTCTTTTCGGTTCTTTTATATTATTTTTTTAATTACTTGAATTTTTTATTTTTTTCCTTTCTTTTTGGTAGTAATCAATAGTACTCCGTTCTTTCCTTTTTCGCCGTAGATTGCTGTTGCAGAAGTTCCTTTCAAAACTTCCATTTTATCTATTGTATTTTGATCAATTTTTCTGAATTTTTCCTCGGTAATGATTTTTCCATTTAATACATATAACGGTTTTTCTACATTTCTGTAAGGTTGTACTCCACCAAGAATAATCTGATGTTGTTTTGTGGTATCTACTTTTAAACCATTAGAATTTGCAGCAACTTTTCCCTTAATTTGATTTTCCTTTTTAGAATCTTTTTTGGTGTCACATTGTTGTTGTGCATTTACAGAAACAATTCCACCTGTTGTGAGTACAAAACCTACCGCAAATTTTGCAAAAAGGGAATTGATATAAGAATACTGCAAATTTCTGTTGAGTTGGGTTTCATTAAAGTTGCCACAAATATTTTCTTCCGGAGCCTTAGCAAATGTGTCTATAATTTCCTCATCGGAAGAATGGGTAAAATCTCTAACGGTTTTAGAACAAACGGCGCAAAATCTTCCTTTTTCTTCGGCAGTCATCTTGTTCCAATCTTCGTGACAAGGTTTTGGGATGGTAATTTTCATAAGTTCTTTTTTATACCAGATGTGCTTTTTTTGGAGAAGGTTGGAAAAGAGTGTTATTTTTTTAAAGATTTGTAATTTTCATCGGGATCTTGAAAGTTTTGGAGAATACGATGTATATACAAAATATCTTCTATATAACTATAAATAATGGAATTGTGTTTGGTAAGAAGAAATTTATGAAAATGTGTATCCTCATATTTTTGAAAAATAGCTTTCTTTTCCAATAAAATCTTTATTGCATCCTGAAATTTTTCAAAGAAATCTACCAAAACTTCTATGTTCCATTTTTCTAAAAGATAAGCTTCGATATTTAAAAGATCATTTTGTGCTTTTTCAGATATTTCGTAACGCATTAAGTTTATAGTTTTCTATACGTTTTTTCATATTCTCCAACACAATTTCTCCAGGAATTCCTTTTCCGTTTTTAAAATCTTCTTCGGTTTGTCTTAAAGATTCTAAAATTTCTTCTTTGGTTTCATTTTTCCATTCTCTTATTTCGATTGTTTTAGAAATTACTAAAAGCTCTTCTGGTGTAAATCTTTTTTCTTTTAGTTTTTTGAAAAAAGTTGGTTTCTTAATTCCAGATTTCTCAATAATATAAGACATCTTGAAAGGAGAGTTTTTCAAAATCTCATCTATATTATTTTGGATTTCGATATATTTTTCTATTTCTGCTATCATTTTATTATATTTATAAGTATCATTATTTGATACAAATATAATCAAATTATGATACTTAATTTTACTTTTTTGATATAATCTTAAGATCTATAAATTTTGTAAAATTTTCGTTTTAGGTCTTTTTAAAATTTTAGGTTTTCATTTTCCATTAAAAATGGAATTATTGCAAAAAAAATCAGAAGCAAATTGCTTCTGAGTTTTAGTATATTAATTTTTGTTATATGCTTATTTCTTAATAATCTTTTTGACAATCACATCTTTTTGATCATTAAGATTCATTTTTACGTTATAAATACCTTTGGGAAGATTACTTAAATTTAATTTATTAACATTATTTTCAGTTCTGATAATCTTACCATCTATTGAATACAATTCTACTTTTTGAATATTCTGATTAAAGTTAAGAACATCTGTAACTGGATTAGGATAGAACTCAAGTTTTTTAGACAAATCTTCAAAAGTTGAAAGTGTAGGTGATAAACTGAAACGCGCCATTAGTACATCCAAACCTTCATGACCGCATACATATATTTTACCATTACTTGTTAATGCAATATCATACATCATACAACCATTAGCATAAGCTTGTCTTGCAATTCCGTTTGTACCAAAAGTATTATCCAAATAACCAGAAGCAGTAACTCTTATTAAACCTATATCTTGATAAGAACCTGCCGTAACACTTCCAAGCAATAATATTTTACCATCGCTTTGCAATTTCATTGATTGTGGTGTATCATCAGAAGTTCCGATTCCAACACTAAAAATCCCATCTCCGTTAAAGGTATTATCTAAAGTCCCATTTGCGTTTAATCTTACAATGGCAAAATCATCTCTATTCGATGAATTAAAATATGCGCCCCCAATAATTATTTTATTATCGTTCTGAAAAGCAACTCCAATGGCATTATCATTATTTGGTCCTAATGTAATAGTTTGTTTTCCATCTCCACTAAATGTTGTGTCTAATGTACCATCGGTATTATACTTAACTACGGCAAAGTCTGCAGAATTTGAACTATAACTATAACCCGCCACAGCAATTTTACCATTATTACTAATAGCTATAGATTTTGCATAGTCATTATTACCTAAAACATCCGTTGTAACTTTACCATCTCCACTAAATGTTGTATCTAATGTACCATTTGTATTAATTCTCACTACAGCAATATCATTGTAGGAGCCTGTAAAAGAAGTACCCGACACCAATATTTTACCATCTGGCTGTATCGCAATCGACTCTGCAACATCTTCTCCCGTAGCAAAAGAAACTGTTAGTTTTCCAGTATTATTAAAAGTGGTATCTAAAGAACCATCAGCATTTAATCTTATAATAATAAAATCTGATCTGTTGCTACCATCATTCCAATATCCTGCCGCTATTATCTTATTATCCGACTGAATTTTCACATCATTTAAAAGTGCGTCCTGACCTCCAAGAGTTATAGAAGCTACTCCATTCACTCCAAAACTAGTGTCTAATTGACCCGCTTGAGAAAACCGGTAAAACTTAAATACTTTACTGTAATTGTAAGTACCGACAATTAAGTTTTGGTTAGAGTCTAGTTCTAAGCATGTTCCATAGGCTCCACTATTATATTTAAGATAACCCGAAGTCCCAAAACTTGTATCTAAAATACCATCATTTTGAGCGAAAAAGAAAGTTGAAAAAAGTGTAAGAAAATAAGTAAAAGTTTGTTTCATATTTTTTTTGTTTGCAAAAATAATTTTTTTTTCAAATTAAATGAGCAATTTATTATCATTTTTAGAAAATTGAAATTTCATATTGAAATATGGTAAATCCAATTAAATTTAACAGATTGGTTTTCCAAAATTTTTAATACCTCCGTTTTCGAGGTCAAGTTTGTAACTTCCAGAGTTTTACGGAAGAGATAAACAGAAGTGTTTTAAACCAACGGAGAAGTACGGAGGTTTATTTTATTAGTGCTTGTGAGTTTTGGAATGGTTGGGTGGTTTTCATTGATTTGGTTTTGAGATAATAAAATTTTTCTTTTTTCTGTGAAGTTTTGCTTTATTTTTTGATTTCTTATTTTTGTTGGTAATGAAAAATCTTTAGTATTAAAAAATTACAAATGATGAAATTTCTAAAAAATACAAAATCTTTAATCCTCCTGATTCTAATATACGGTTGTGATAATGGAAGAAAATTTAACAGTTCCGAGTGGAAAATGGAAACACCTACTTCATTAACCATAACTCGAAAAGAAATGGTAAAAGATTTAATTAAAAGCAAAATATTAACAAACAAAACCGATAAACAAATTGAGCAATTAATTGGTGACTCTGTAAGAACCAATTCTAAAACTTTAGAGATTTTTCCATCCACGAGAAAATATTGGGTTTACGAATCTATAGAAAATGAATATGGATTTATTTATATAGATTATGACCAAAATAGAGTCTCTAAAAAAGTAGAATATAAAACTGAAAAATCTGAATAAATTTTTACATAATTCCTGTATTGCTAAAAAACTCCCTTTCTATCTCATACTTTAAACCAAAGAAACTTTTTGAAGTTTTCCCACAACTTGCAGGGGACTTCAGAATTTCTCCGTTGGTATAAACAAAAGTGTTTTAAATCAACGGAGATGTACAGAGGTTTATTTTATTAGTGTTTGTGAGTTTTGGAATGGATTGAGCAGTTTTCATTGATTTGGTTTCAAAATAATAAAATTATTCTTTTTATGTGAAAATTACGAAAAAAAAATAATGTAAAATGCTAAAAATATGACATTTGAATAATTCAAAGCCAAAAAGTCATTTTATCTAATTGATTTAAGACATAATGACTGATAGCTTATATGCAAATAATTAGGTGTGATATTTGTCATGTATAGATTTAATTTTAAATTAAAATAATATGAAAAATTTCAACAATCTAATTACAGCGAATTCTAAACTTAAAACTATTCTCGCAGTATGGAATTCAGGAGAAAAAGGAAAATCAGAAAGTGTTAGACAATTTGCTAATTCTTTATTATTGGCATATCCGAATTACACTCCAATATATCCAGTCCTTACTAAGATTCCTACTATACATGATTTTAATTTAATTGTAGAAATAAATGGAGTTATTATAGGAATTGAAAGTCAAGGAGACCCAGGAACAAATTTAAAAAATAGATTAGTAGATTTAGTAACAAAATATAATTGTGATATTATTATATGTACTTGTAGAACAAGAGGAGAAACTGTAGCAGCTGTGGAAAACATTCATAATACTTATGGATTTCAAACAATTTGGACATCAACTTATCAAATCGCAGATAAAGCTCAACATACACTAGTTAATCAACTCAAAGGTGAACATATTTTAGAATTGATTCAAAACTTAAGATTAATCTAATAATAAAGCAAACAAAAAACCTGTTTTAACAAAGGTTTTCCCATATCTAAAAATTTTAAAATAATTATTATGAAAGCAAATGTACAATATAACGATTTTATAGGAAGCTCAGCAGCAGATATTTCAGACTATTTAGGAACAAAATATAACGATGATATTGAAAGTTTTGGAAAGTTTTTTAAAATTGATGAAGAAAGGTTCAAAGTTATAGGAATTTCGATTTATGGAGTTCAAGATCCTTATATCTCTTTATACTGCATTGATAAAAATAGAACTACAGAGTTCAAAGAACATATAGTGAAAATTTCTGTTCCTATTGAAGAAGAAGATCAAAAAGAAATTCTTGAAATTCTCTTCAAAAGATTGCACATTGTTTTACATTCAAGATTCGATGAAAAGTTTCCTAATCTTGACTATGATGAGGAAGCAAGATATTCAGATTTTCATGATACACAAGAAGGATAAAATAAGAATTAATTTTATAATAATTAACCTCCTTACAGCAAAAAACCTGCCTCACAGCAGGTTTTCCTATTTCAAAACTTTGTCAAAGATTTTAAACTTTGACAAAGTGGTCTAAAACAATCCCTCATCCACAAAATTCAGCAACTTTACTTTCATATTCAGTTTATAATGACGAAAATGTTGCCCGAATGTAAAACATTATTACCCAAATAAATTTGGAACAAGTACCAAAACTTGGTATATTTGATTTTAGAAATTAAATCATAAAGTGATGGCTAAGAATACTTCGATTTTATTGGGCGATTATTTCGAGAACTTTATTAATTCACAAATAAAAACCGGAAAATATTCCTCTGCAAGTGAAGTGGTAAGAGCCGCTTTGCGACTGTTTGAACACGAAGAAACCAAGAAATCCGAATTAATTAAAGAACTTAAAAAAGGAGAAAAATCTGGATTTTCAGAAAATTTTAATCGTGAAGCATTCAAAAAAAATCTGCATCAGAAATATTCTACCGAATAATGAAATACAAAATCAGTAAACAAGCTGAGATTGATTTAGAAAATATTTGGCTCTATACTTTTGAAGAATGGTCGTTGCAACAAGCTGATTATTATTTCGATTTGATAATGAACGAAATAGAATATATTTCTGAAAATCCAAAATCAGGAAAAGATTACAGCAATATTAGAAAAGGATATTTTCGTTCTAGGATCAAATCTCATTTTATATTTTACAAAATCAATCCAAAGGAAGAAAAAATAGAAATTATCCGCATTCTTCATCAACAAATGGATATTGATTCTCATATTTAAGAATGGCTAAACGAAATGATAGTTTAAAGATTTTAACATAAATTTCTACGAAAAAACCTGCGTTGATGCAGGTTTTATGATTTCAATTTGCGTCATCTATTACAATTCAAGCAATTCATCCGAAACAAAATTCGGCAACGTAACTTTCAGATTGGGTTCTGCTTCCATCGCTCGTTTAATGGCAAAAATTGCGCCTTCATTTCTTGCCCAGCTTCTTCGGGAAATTCCATTGTTCACATCCCAAAAAAGCATAGATTTTAATCTTCTGTCGGCATCTTCAGAACCATCCAGCAACATCCCAAAACCGCCATTGATGACTTCGCCCCAACCAACACCGCCTCCATTGTGGATAGAAACCCAAGTTGCACCTCGGAAACTGTCGCCAATCACGTTGTGAATTGCCATATCTGCGGTAAATCGGCTTCCGTCATAAATATTGGAAGTTTCACGATACGGAGAATCTGTCCCCGAAACATCGTGATGATCTCTTCCCAAAACTACGGGTTCTATTTCTCCGTTTTTAATGGCTTTATTGAAGGCTTCTGCAATTTTCATTCTGCCTTCCGCATCGGCGTACAAAATTCTTGCCTGAGAACCGACTACCAAATTATTTTCCTGAGCTCCTTTTATCCAAGTAATGTTATCCTGCATTTGCTGCTGAATTTCGGCAGGAGAATTTTTCATTAATTCTTCTAAAACTTCACACGCTAATTCATCGGTTTTTTGCAAATCTTCGGGTTTTCCGCTGGTACAAACCCAACGGAAAGGTCCGAAACCGTAATCGAAACACATCGGTCCCATAATATCTTGAACGTAAGAAGGAAATTTAAACTCTCTTCCCAACGTTGGATTTTCTGCCAAAACATCGGCTCCCGCTCTGGAACATTCCAAAAGAAAAGCATTTCCGTAATCGAAAAAATACGTTCCTTTTGCAGTATGTTTGTTTACAGCAGCAGCGTGTCTTCTCAAACTTTCATAGACTTTTTCTTTGAACAATTCCGGATTTTCCGCCATCATTTTATTGGATTCTTCAAACGAAATTCCGACAGGATAATAGCCTCCTGCAAAAGGATTGTGAAGTGAAGTTTGATCGCTTCCTATATCAATTTTTAAATTTTCTTCATCAAATTTCTCCCAAACTTCCACCACATTTCCGAGATAAGCCAAAGAAACGGTTTCGTTATTTTCTTGCGCTTTTCGGACTCTGGAAACTAATTGATCCAAATTTTCGTGGATTTCATCAATCCATTTTTGTTCGTGTCTGATTTTGGTAATTTTAGGATTCACTTCTGCACAAACTGTAACGCAACCTGCAATATTTCCAGCTTTTGGTTGTGCTCCACTCATTCCGCCCAATCCGGAAGTCACAAAAAATCCGCCTTTTGGAGATTTTTTAATTTTTCTGAAAGCATTGAGAACCGTAATCGTTGTTCCGTGAACAATTCCTTGTGGACCAATGTACATATAACTTCCCGCCGTCATTTGTCCGTACTGTGAAACTCCAAGTGCATTGAATTTTTCCCAATCATCTGGTTTAGAATAATTCGGGATCATCATTCCGTTTGTCACAACTACTCTTGGTGCATCTTTATGACTCGGGAATAATCCCATTGGATGACCAGAGTACATTACCAAAGTTTGTTCGTCTGTCATTTCGCTTAGATATTTCATCGTGAGAAGATATTGCGCCCAATTTTGGAAAACTGCACCATTTCCACCATAAGTAATGAGTTCGTGAGGATGTTGTGCAACCGCATAACTCAAATTATTCTGAATCATCAATTGAATGGCTTTTGCTTGCAACGATTTTCCAGGATATTCGGAAATGGGTCTTGCGTATATTTCGTAATCCGGACGGAAACGATACATATAAATTCTACCATATTTTTCTAATTCTTCTTTAAATTCCGGTAATAATTCGGCGTGAAATTTAGGTTCGAAATAGCGAAGAGCGTTTTTCAGAGCGAGTTTTTTCTCTTCTTCGTTGAGAATTTCTTTACGTTTTGGGGCGTGGTTAATCTGTGGTTCGTATGGTTTTGGTTGAGGTAATTCGGTTGGAATTCCTTGTTGGATTTGTTGTTGGAAAGTCATTACTTAGTTGATAGTTGTTGGTTGATAGTTGATGGCTTTTTTGTGGATTTAAAGATATTCAAAATAAAAAATATGAAGCAAATTGTAGACAAAGGAATTATAACATTATAAATAAGAATGTAGATATACTGGCAATAGAATTTAATAATTTTATCACTATTTCGTCCTATAATTTTCAAGATATATGGGTGACATTGATTTCAATTTACTATTTAAACCACTAAAATTGTGGCATTTATAAAATACCGCAAAAAAATATCTGTTTTTTTAATATTTTTCTAATAAATCTTGCTAACTTTGATTAATTTTTCAACAAACACTCACTTTCTAATATTGATTTAATGATGCTGAATTCTTCCAAAAAAATAAGAGCTTATATCAAAGGAACAGGCAGTTATGTTCCACCAAAAATTTTAAAAAATGATTTTTTTGAAGCAGTAGGCTCTTCTGATGAGTGGATTTTTAAAAATTTAGGAATCAAGGAAAGAAGAATTGTGGATGGAGAAGTAACCAGTGATCTTGCCTCCAAAGCTGCATTGAAAGCATTAGAAGGAACAGAAATTTCTCCAAAAGACTTGGATTTAATTATTGTTGCTACTTCCACTCCAGACAGACAGGCTCCTTCTACTGCTTGTTTCGTTCAGGAAAAAATAGAGGCTTTTCAGGCGGTTGCTTTTGATATTTCTGCAGTTTGTTCCGGTGGACTTTACGGAATTGCCATCGGCTGCCAATTTATAGAAACCGGAATGTATAAAAATGTTTTGGTAATCGGTGCTGATACATTTTCCTCCATTACCGATTGGGAAAGAAAAGATTCTGTGTTTTTCGGAGACGGAGCTGGTGCAATTTTACTTTCTGCAACTACTGAAGATAAAGGCTTTTTTGATTTTAAACTTCATGCAGATGGAAGAGGAAAATATCATTTTAATATTCCGGCTGGTGGTTGCGAAATTCCCGCTTCTGAAGAAACGTTGAAGCAAAGGCTTCATTACTTCCAAATGAACGGAAAAGAAGTTTTTGAAACGGCAACTCGGGTTTTACCGGAAGGTATTGAAGAAATTCTACAAGCCAATCAATTGACCAGTGAAAATGTGGATTGGGTAATTCCGCATCAGCCAAGCATTCGGATTTTGCAGGAAACTGCCAGAAAAACAAATATTCCTTTCGAAAAAGTAATGACCAATATGGACAAATATGCAAATACTTCCGGAGGAACAATCCCGATTGTTTTAGATGAAACCTATAAAAGCGGAAAAATAAAACCGGGAAATTTATTACTTTTTGCAGCAGTAGGTTCCGGTTGGACTTGGGGAACTGCACTTTACAAAGTTTAATTTGGTTATTGATTTTTAGAATTAAATATTTGAAACCCAATTAACAGATCACCATCAACCGACCACTATCAACTATCAACTAAAAAAATATGCTAAATAATCAAACTTTTCTTATTACAGGTATTGCCGATGAAAATTCACTTGCCATGAAAACGGCTGAAAAAATTCTTGAAAACAACGGGAATGTCGTTTGTACCGGTCTTGGTGTTACCCCATTTCACGGAAATATTTCACCAAAAGCAGAAGATTTTCTAAACAAAACTTATGATGATTTTCAAAATGCCTGCAAAAAAGTATTGGGCGAAAATGTGTATACCGCACCTCTAGATGTTACTTTGCCCGAAAGTTTGGATTTTGTTTCAGAAGAATTAAAAGAAAAAAATATCCAGTTGAATGGCTTTCTTCATGCTATTGCTATGGATAAAACCATTAGAAATAAATCGGTAAAACCAATGCTGGAAGTTACTCCGCAAGAATTTAGCGATACCATGAATGTTTCTGCATTTTCCCTGATTTCGCTTTCTCATGCTTTATTAAAAAATGGGGTTTTACAAAACGGTTCCTCAATAGTTTCTCTCAGCTATATAGCTTCAGAAAGAGTTTCGTTTTTTCCTTACATCAACATCAGTATTGCTAAAGCAGCTCTGGAAAGACTGACTTTGGAACTTGCCTATGAATTGGGAAAAAAATACGGAATTCGTGCCAATTCCATCAGATTTTCACCATATATGGGAAGCAAAGCAGGAAACGCAACTTTGAAAACAGAAGATGTACAAAGAGCGCACGAAATCAGCCCATTAGGAAATGCAACTCCCGAAGATTTAGCCCATGAAATTGTTCATCTTTTCCGCAAAGAAACCAGAATTACGGGCGAAATCCGACATGTAGACGGAGGTTATCATATTATGGGATAGTTTTCAAAATTTTATAAAAACAAAAGCCGGAAATTTTCCGGCTTTCTTATTAATCATTTTCTGATTCTTCTAAATTTTCGTGATTCTCTCCTCCAAGACTCCAATAATTATTTTCTTCATCTTCAGAACCTATAGCTTCCTGATCATCATCAAGTTCAGAACCCGGAACATCTAAGCTCATTTCCATATCAACATTTTCGGTATCGTTTTCCAGAGGTTCGCCATTTTCATCAAGAGCAATATGTTCTTCCTGATTGAAAATATCTTCACTTTTAGGATAATTCATTCTTTCTAAATTTCTATCCTGCTCTTTTATATTTTCTTCGGGTATCATATACTGAAATTTATGTACTTCTAAAAGTATAAAAAGTACATCATTTCAATCTTATAAGTTCTCCTTTCCGTTTTACAATATTTTTATAATCCCATTGAATTTCTCTAGATTTTTCGAGCCATCTTTTTAAATCAACTTCATCAATTTCATTCAAATTATTATAAAAAACAGATGCATCCTGAAATTTTTCTCCTTCTACATTTAGTTTTTCTTCACCAAAAGATTTTCCGCTCCAAAACATTAGCCGAATTCCTTTCTTTTGTTTGCTATACCCAACAATCGGATTTCCTTCCAGAAACCAAACCGGATGTCCGTGCCAGATTTTATTTTCAGCATCGGAAAGTTCTTTATCAATTAAAAATGAAATTTTCTCACAAATTGATTTATCAGAATTGGTTTGAACAATGTGATAATCTAAAATATCAGGATTTATCATAAATAGACTTTTTTAAGGTAATGGAATGGCCAATTTATAGCCGGATTCTTTTTCAAATTTTTCTTGCCAGTTTGCACCATATTTTTTTTGCATCAGATCCATTACTTTTTTATTGTGGGAATTGGATTCTTTAAGCTGAACAGGAGAAACCTCACAATCTGCAATTCTTTTTATTTTGAAACCGTACTTTTCTGTGACAGGATTTTCATCATTCAGATAATTAAAAGGAGCCAATTCTCCGTATATATAAAATGTAGGAAGCTCTGTATTCTTAGAAATTTCTAACTTTTTACATTCGATTTTCTTACAATTGAATAAGAAAATGAATACAAAAATTAAAGACCATTTCATAAAAAGCTATTTGTTAGTATTATTCAGCATTGGAACAAATTTATAAGCTCCAAATTCTTCTTTTTCGAATTCTTTTTCAGAAATTTTTGTAAATCTGTAAAGTATCTGTTCATCAGTTTTCCCTAAAGGAATTACCATTTTCCCTCCTATTTTTAGTTGATTCAATAATTCGATCGGGAGTATTTCAGCTCCGCAAGTCACAATTATTTTATCAAAAGGAGCAAATGTAGGCAGTCCGGCAAAACCATCCCCAAAACTTTGAAATTGTGGACGCAAATGAAGCTCACGAAGTTTTTTCTGTGAAAAATCAAACAAATCTTTTTGTCTTTCTACTGTATAAACCATAGCATCCATAGCTATGAGAACAGCAGTTTGGTAACCACAACCCGTTCCTATTTCCAGAATTTTTTCCTTTGCTTTCACCTCCAGAAGTTCTGTTTGTTCGGCAACTGTGGAAGGATGTGAAATAGTCTGATGTGCAGCAATCGGAAAAGCGCGGTCTTCATACGCAAAATCTTCAAAAATACTTTCGATAAAAAGATGTCTGGGAATTTCATTCATTGCTTTCAGAACATTTTCGTCAGAAATTCCGATTTTCTCCCGAAGATAATCCATCAGTTGTTTTCTTTTTCCTTTATGTACAAATGAATCCTGCATCTTACAAAAATAGGAATTTAGCTTTTAAATTTTTATAAAATACTGAACATTTTCAGATCTTCAATATTGCTTTTTATTTTCGAATTCTAATTGAAAATACCCGAATTCTAATCCATATGCAATTTAAAGAAAAAAGTATATTAAGTTTACACCAGAAAAGGCATTTATGAAAACAAAATTTATTTTTTTCGTTTTGTTTTGTACCATTTTCTTGGTACAAACAAACGCACAAGTAACACTGAAAAAAGATACCAGCTTTGGAAATAATGGTATGGTTGCATTTTCAACCAATTCATCAAATTTTTTATTTTCTAATGATAATAAAATTTATGTTTTCTTTGATAAAGCTCCCAACCCAAAAGTAATAAAACTTAATATGGATGGGACTTTAGATACCTCATTTTCTGTGGGTGGGGCTTTTATGCTTAATTCTATCTCTTCTAATCAAGTATGCAAAATGTTTCTAAATCCTAGTGATACCAGTTTTTATATTGTATATGGAAATAAATATTACTACAGCTACGAAGGTTATGAAGGAATAGAATCTGGAAACACTTTTGTTTATAAATATAAATATGATGGCACATTAGATAACTCTTTTGCAAATAATGGAGTTTTAGAAATACAGAACACCACCAGAATTACTTTAGGCGTATTGCATGATGGAAGTATATTGGTTACAAATAATAACTCCAATATTAGTAGCAAATATAGCTCAGCAGGAGTTTTAGATTCTTCATATTCTGTGAATTGGGGGACTAATAATTCTTATGAATCTCTTCCAAATATTATTTCTACGTCTAATAGCAATACAGATTATATACTTCATAATTCTAATAATTTTGCATTAACGAAAAACGAAAACAATCTCACTGTTTTTGCTATCAATGATAATGATCAATCCCTTTCTTCTGTTGAATTTTCTGTAAACACTGATGGTACTTTACAAACAATAAAAGATTATACGACTGTATCAAATATTGTATATGACAACTACTATCTGATAGGTTATGATCAAAATGGAATTTCTAATGGAGGTACTTTGATTGGATCTTCTACATCGGGATCTCCTTCAAGTTCTGGAACACAATATTACTATAACAGTCCTTTAAAAATAAAAAACAATTATTTCTTTATAGAAAAGCAATACCATTTTGATAGTGGATCTTCTTATTTTACAAAATCTTTAAAATCAATTTCTTCACTTGCACCATTTTCTTCACAAAATATCAATGGACAATCACAATTTACAGATGAAGGAATTTTGGATGATATTCAGAAAATAAAAACAAAGAATAACGCTTTGTATGTTCTAAATGGTTTTTCTCTGCTAAAATATAACTTAAGCAGTACTACAGAAGTAAAATTAGACCTCAGTACCGGAACTAATGCAGACGGCAGTTTTATGTCTACCAATTCTGTTCAGGATACCGATTGGTTGTATATGCGTCCTGACGGAACTTTGGAAACTCCTATAACAAGAGAAGCCTATTCTGGTTGGTCATTTCCAACTTTAGCAGATGGAACACAAAAAAGTATTTGGCTTTCCGGAGTGAACGATACTTCGTTTGATGGATATTACAATTACATCACCCAATTCTTTACAATTCCTGCTGATGCTACTGATGCAAAACTCAACTTAAGAGCCCTCGCTTTTGTAAGAAACTGGGTATATTTGGTAAAAGATAATGGTGATGGAACTGTAACCGAAACTGAAATTGCCAAAACGGCTTACATGTCGGATGGTGCAAAAGGTTGGTTAAATAGCAGAAATCCTCTAGTTACAGATTTGCCGATTGCTCCGGGAAAATATTTTATCAAAGAAAAAGTATATACCAATAATTCTTTGATCCGACAGTCCATTAATGTAAATGCAAATGTTACCTACACTTCTGCAAATCCAACTCCGATTGTTGGTGGATTTTATTACAGAATGCAAAACCCGACATTATCTACACAAGATAATACAAAAACTGAAAATCTAGAAATATACCCTAATCCTGCAAACGATTTTGTAACCATCCAATCTCACGAAGACATTCTTTCTGTTGATTTGTATGATATGAACGGAAGACTATTGTCAAAAACGCAAAATGATAAAGGAAAATCAATAACTATTAATGTTGCTCATTTTTCCAAAGGCAGTTATGTAGCAAAAATTACCACGAAAAAAGAAACCCTATCTAAGAAAATGATCAAGAAATAAACCACAAACAGATGAATCTTAGCCTTGCAAAATATATTTGCAGGGCTTTTTATTCTTTTATCTTCAGCAATTCCGATTTCTAAAATAGAACATCTTTTATTATCTTTACGAAAATTAAAATTTCTATGCTGAAAGCAGGTTTGGTAGGTGCCGGTCACCTCGGGAAAATTCATTTAAAACTTTTAAATCAGTCTGAAAAATATGATTTTGTAGGTTTCCATGATAAAGATACCGAAAATGGGAAAAAATTGGAAGCCGAGTTCGGTTACAAATATTTTGAAAATTTCGATGATTTGCTCGATCAGATTGATATGCTTGATATCGTAACACCAACGGTCTATCATTACGATTATGCACTAAAAGCCATAGAAAAAGGTCTTCATTTTTTCATTGAAAAACCGGTAACACAAACTCTACAACAAGCGGAGGAAATTTTATACAAATGCCGTGAACACGGAATAAAAGCACAGGTTGGTCACGTTGAACGATACAATCCTGCTTTTATAGCGACCAAAGAATACATTCAGAATCCGATGTTTATTGAGATTCATCGTTTGGCAGAATTCAATCCGAGAGGAACGGATGTTTCCGTGGTTTTGGATTTGATGATCCATGATTTGGATATTTTGCTGAGCATTGTAAAATCCAAAGTAAAAAATATCCACGCAAGTGGTGTTTGTGTAGTAAGCAAAACTCCTGACATTGCCAATGCAAGGATTGAATTTGAAAATGGCTGCGTTGCCAATCTTACAACTTCCAGAATTTCCATGAAAGCAATGCGAAAATCAAGGTTTTTCCAGCAGGATGCTTATATTTCTGTAGATTTTCTGGAAAAGAAAGCCGAAGTAATCCGAATGAAAGATGCTCCGGAAAATCCGTCTCCTTTCGATATGATTATTGAAAATTCTGACGGCGAAAAAAATCAGATCTTATTTGAATATCCTAATATCCAACCGAATAATGCAATTCTGGATGAGTTGAATTCTTTTGCTGATGCCATTACCGAAAACAAAAACGTTGAAGTTTCTCTGGAAGACGGAACTGAAGCATTGAAAGTAGCTTTGGAAATTATGAAATTGATTTCTTAATTTGAATTATATTTTCTCATTTTGCTTTCAATCCTTTTCGAGGGGATGAAATAAAATTTTATTTAAAATCATACTTCAAGTATACTATAACATATTGTTTCCATTACAAAAACTTAAGCTATTTATTATTTGCTTAAATAAAAAATGGTTTAATATTTTCTGAATAAGTAGTATATTTAGAAATCAAATACTTTTTGAAAAAATGAAAAAAATATTTTTGCTTATAGGAATCTTTTCGTGCATATTGATTTTCTCACAAAAGAATAAAAATTATATAGCCATAAGTTATTCCAGTGTATGTTGCGGAACACCTTCTGATGAACCTGTTATGAATTTTATTGCTAATTTTCAGAAAAAAAATAAGCTCAAAACATTTGAAATTTTACTTGAATCCGGACTCGGAAAAGAAGGAGAACATCGTTTTTACATTGGTACAGATCAGTTGAAAAAAACGACTTTGAGTAATTTCCAAAAAGGACTAAAAGAAGTGATAAAGAAACAAAATGACCTGAAAGAACAAAGTTCAGGAAATGTAATCATGGATGAAGCCTTTATCTCCCAAAATGAAATAATCACCTTACAAGAAAAGCCACGAACAAGAATCAGCAAAATATCAACTTATAATTATAATTCAAAAAAATAAATGAAAAACATCATTGTTATCGGTGCCGGAACTATGGGAAACGGAATTGCCCACACATTTGCACAAACAGGTTTTAAAGTAAATTTAGTAGATGTAAAACAGGAAAATCTGGATAGAGCTTTAAAAACCATCACTATAAATCTGGACAGAATAATCGCAAAAGGCAATCTAGCTGAACAACAAAAAGCCGAAACTCTTGGAAATATTACCACCGTTACCAATATTGAAGACGTTGCAAAAACGGCAGATCTAATAGTAGAAGCCGCAACCGAAAATCAGGATCTGAAACTTAAAATTTTTGCTCAGATCGATCAATTAGCTCCGGAAAACTGTATCCTCGCAACCAATACTTCTTCTATTTCCATCACAAAAATTGCTTCCGCTACAAAACGTCCCGACAAAGTAATCGGAATGCACTTTATGAATCCGGTTCCGATTATGAAATTGGTGGAAATCATCAAAGGCTACTCTACTTCTAAAGAAACTTTTGACACCATTTACGAAATGTCTAAAACTCTTGGAAAAGTTCCTGTGGAAGTGAACGATTATCCCGGATTTGTTGCCAACAGAATTTTGATGCCGATGATTAATGAATCCATTGAAACTTTATACAACGGAGTTGCAGGTGTGGAAGAAATAGATACTGTGATGAAACTTGGTATGGCTCATCCAATGGGTCCACTTCAATTGGCTGATTTTATAGGATTAGATGTTTGTTTAGCAATTTTAAACGTAATGTATGACGGCTTTAAAAATCCGAAATATGCCCCGAATCCGTTACTTGTAAATATGGTAATGGCAGGAAAATTAGGTGTAAAATCAGGAGAAGGTTTTTATGATTATTCTGAAATTAAAAAAGCAGAGAAAGTTTCTAAAATGTTTTCGAAATAAACGGACTTATTTAATGAAAAAATTAACTTTGTCGAGAGAATTTGAATCTTGACAAAGTTTTTTATTTAATGTCATTTATGCGAAAAAAGTAACTATGATTTTCCAAAGATCTAATCGAAAAAAAGAAAAATTTATTCAAATTTTCTTGATAATCATTACTTTAGCAATGATCATTATACGCTTTTTGCTGAATGAGAAAGGAAGAGTGAGCCCGGATTCTATCCGATTTATGCGGACATCAAAAGTTTTCCCGGTCATTGATAATACCATTACTCCGCTTGGATATCCGCTTAGTTTAAAATTTTTTACAATTTTTGGTTTGGATGAATTCTGGGCAAGCAAAATTATTGGGATTCTGGCTTATTTATTTATCATTTGGTTTGCATGGAAAAAGAAATTTTATCTGAAAGAAACCATTTTGATCGGAGGTTTGTTCAGTTATGTTTCCATATATTCATTTACAATGAGCGAATCTCTGATTCTCCCTTTTGTATTTGTTTTCCTATATATTTCAAGAGAAATTATTATTGGAAATCTAGAAAAAATCAAAGCAATTTTTTATCTCAGTCTGATTTTAATTTTATTATACAATATTCGGTATAGCGCACTATTTTTCATTGGAGGATGTTTTGTTTATGGAGTTTTAAACTTTAAAAAGAAGTATTCAAAACCATTTATTATTTCTTCGCTAATCGGATTTTTGTTTGTGGTTTTATATAAGTTTTTATTCATTGACAATTTTAATGAAAACTATGTAAAACAGGTTTTACAAATTGGTTTGCATTCTACTTCAAAACTTTTATTAGAATTATTTCAAGGTTTAGCCACCAGTTTCAATCCGTTTATTCACATGGCAAATCCCAGTGGCGGAATCTTAAATATTGGAATTTATGGAATTGGTGTTCTCAATATTCTTTTAATGGCATTTCTTTTCATTAAAAATAAATTATCCGAAACTGAAAAATGCCTTGTTTTCATAGGAGTGATTGGAATTGTATGTTCGTATTTTATACAATACTTTTATTCGGTGAATGCGTTAGATTATCGTCTTTTGTCACCTTTTATTCTTTCGATATGGATGGTTTATTTTAAAAAACTTTATCAGATTTTTGGAAAATTGACCTACGGAATTACAGTTCTGAGTTTAGTAGTAGGATTCGTTTTTACATGGCTTTCCAAAGGAAATTATCTGGAAAACAGAAAGCAAATGGATAAATTTTTGGAATCTGAAAATATGAAAAATATTCCCCTGAAATTTTACACCACCGAAGAAGAAGATCTTGATAAAATACAGGTTGCAGAATTGATAAGCACTATTAATCCTAATCTAAAGCTCACTTTCAAACCGGAAGATACATTGAAAAAAAACGTCCTGACTGAGCATAAAGTTTTACGAAAAATTAAAATTGACAAGAACAAATATCAATAAAATTATTATCTTTGATAAAGTTTAAACATTAGAAAAATGAAATTACCGAAGTTTTTATTAGCTGACAATTCAGAATTTCCTGAAGATTTATTTGTAGTACATACTGAATATCCGCGTTTTATCCTAAATGTGGAAGAAGAAGAAGTGGAATGGCTGGATGATTTGGAAGGCGATGATGAAGAAACCATGGCCGATGAAGCTACAAAAGTAGTAGAAGCTGCTTTCAAATGGTGCGATGAAGAGCTCGCAAAATATGATGAAGAAGACGAAGACTAATCATATATAAAAAGGAACTCCAAAAGAGTTCCTTTTTTACTTTATTCTGTTTTATTGAATTTCATCAACAGTAGATTGTCTTTGTACAGTTCCAAGACATTTCCGTTTACGATATATTTATTTGCTTGTGAAAGCATTAGCAGAAAATTATTTTCTACACTCATATTATCACAGGCTTTCTTGGTAGAAGCTACTTTACTTGCTGCAAAATTTCCTGCAGTAGCTTCAAGCATTACTTCGCCAAAATAATTATTGCATCCCGCATTTCCACTTATTTTTCCACTTTCAATTTTAAGCGTAGGAACTGTTCCTCTTACATTATCACTTAATGCCCAATTGGTATCCACAATAGACGGTTGCGAATTTCTTGCCTTAGGTTTGGAAGTAGCAACTGATGAACAAGAGGTCAAAATTACGGCTACCAATATGCTTAAAAAAAGTTTTTTCATATTTTTCAAAATTAGAAGGGAATCAAATTTAAGCATATAATTCGACTTTTAACGCAATTCCGCAGAAAATTCCTTCTCAAAAGATTTGATGAGAGCATTCATTACTTCGGAAATTTCTTTTTCTTCTAAAGTTTTTTCCTCATTCAGAAGTTCAAAACTCAAAGCATAGGATTTTTTTCCTTCAGGAAGGTTTTTGCCTTCATATACATCAAAAAGACTGATATTCTTCAGATATGGAGATTTATTTTTCCTTGCGGTTTGGTATAATTCTGCATAGGTTACATTTTTATCCAACAATAACGCCAAATCTCTTCTGATTTTGTTGAATTTCGGAATATCCACAAACTTCAGATTTTCCTGAGAACGAAGTTTTTGAGCAGTTTCCAACTCCACTTCGGCATAGAAAACTTCTTGGTCAATATCATATTCTTTCAAAAGTTTTGGAGAAACTTTCCCAATTCTTGCAACTGTTTTTCCATTAGACAAAAGTTCCAAAGCATCAGAAAAACGATCATCTTCCAAAGATTTTTCCTCCAATTCGATGCCTATTTTTTCTAAAAGAACTTTCACATATCCTTTCAAATAAAAGAAATCGGTGGCAGATTTTGGCTGAAGCCAATTTTCGGAAACCTCTCTTCCGGAAGTTACAATTGCCAATTGTTTTCTTTCTTCGTACTTTTCTCTTTTATGGTAAATTTTTCCTAATTCAAAAAACTTAATATCAGGATTTTTTCTATTGATATTGTATACTGTGTTTTCTAAAAGTCCTTCCAATAAAGATTTTCTCATAAAAGCTAAATCTGAACTTAAAGGATTGAGAAGTTTTACGGCATCCGTTTCGTCTTTTACCGAAGTCAAGGAATTGTTCATTACTTCACTGAAACCATTGCTTTGCAAGGTTCTCGCCCATGAATTTTCAAGTTCATCCTGATCGTTGAAACTCAGCTTTACAGGTGTAAATGAAATTTTCTGAGGAGCATCAATTTTATTATATCCGTAAATTCTCAATATTTCTTCGATTACGTCTATTTCTCTCGTAACATCTGCTCTGTACGCAGGAACAGAAATTTCCAAACCATTTTGAATTTCATTCAGAATACTGATTTCCAGAGATTTCAAAATTTCTTTCACTTTTTCTCTGTGAATTTTAGTTCCTAAAATCTGTTCTATTTTGGAAAAACGAAGAATAATATAATGATCTTTTACTTTTTTCGGATAATGTTCCAGAATCTGACCTACCAATTTTCCACCTGCAATTTCCTCAATCATTTTGATAGCATGAGTGATGGAAGTTCTGGTATTATTCGGATCTACACCTCTTTCAAAACGGAATGAAGCATCGGTATTCAGTCCGTGAGATTTTGCAGCTTTTCTCACAGCTACCGGATTGAAATACGCACTTTCAAGGAAAATGGTTTTCGTATTTTCAGAAACTCCGGATTCTGAACCTCCGAAAACTCCGGCAATACACATAGGTTTGTTTTCTCCGTCTTTAATCATAATTTCAGAGCCGTTCAAAGTTCTTTCTACTCCATCCAAAGTCGTGAATTTTGCCCCTTCTTTTAAAGTTCCAACTTTTACGGTTTTTCCTGAAATTTTTTCTGCATCAAAAGCATGCAAAGGCTGTCCCAGTCCATGCAAAATATAATTGGTGATATCAACAACATTATTGATAGGACTTAAACCTATTGCTTTCAATCTGTTTTTCAGCCACTCCGGAGATTCTTTTACTTCCACATTTTCAATGACAGCTCCTATATATCTTGGGCAAAGCTCATCGTTTTCCACTTCTAATTTGAAATCGTGTTGTCCTTCAATTTCGATAGGTTTTGAAGCAATTTTTGTAAATTGTGATTTCATATCATTGGAAATCAAAAATGCATTCAGATCTCTTGCAACACCATAATGCGACATTGCATCGGTTCTGTTTGGCGTCAAACCAATTTCGAAAACCTGATCGTTTACAAGTTCAAAATAATCTGCAAATTTTTTCCCAACTTCATACTTTTCAGCATCCAAAACCATAATTCCGCCATGATCGTCACTGAGACCTAATTCATCTTCGGCACAGATCATTCCTTGAGAAACTTCGCCTCGGATTTTTGCTTCCTTGATTTCAAAAAAACTTCCGTCTTTTGCATATATCTTTGTTCCAACTACAGCAACAGGAACAGTTTGTCCTGCTTCCACATTCGGAGCTCCACAAACGATATTTAGGATTTTACCTTTTCCAATTTCTACGGTCGTTTTCTTTAGTTTGTCAGCATTTGGATGTTTTTCGCAGGTCACTACTTTTCCTACTACAATTCCTTCAAGGCTTCCTTTTACACTTTCAAATTTTTCGATTCCTTCCACTTCCAGACCTATGTCTGTAAGATATTCTCCTATTTTATCAGGTTTCAGTTCGGTTTGGATATAGTCTTTCAGCCAGTTATTTGAAATTTTCATTTTTTTAATTTGATGTTTGAAATTTGAAATTTGATATTCCAAAGTCGTTTGCGTACGCAAATATCAGGATTTTTTAAAGAATAGAAAAATTGAGAATTTGAAAAAACTATAAACCATAAATATAAATCATCATTTTTTTGGATGATCTGATGGTGCATTCTCACATCCAATTACACATTTACCATCTTTATTTATTAAAAAAGTCTTGTCATTAATTTCTACTTCTGCCAGTCCGTCTGCCTCAAAATCTTTAGAAAAATCATAAATACAGGGAATTTCTAATGTTCCTTTTTCATTAATGAATCCCCACTTTCCATACATATTTACACGAGCTCTATTTTCTTTAAAAACACTCGCAGAATCATATTTAATTTCTATTACTATTTTCCCAGACTTGTCAATAAAGCCATACTTCTTATTTAGTCCAACCAAAGATTTACCATTACTAAAAGGACCTGCAGAATCATAGATTTGTGGTATTATTTCATTTCCGGAATTATCAATAAACCCGAATTTAATACCGCCATCTGCATATCCTAAACTGCTAACTGCAGCCAATCCCTCAGAAAAATTTTCAGCATTTGCAAAAACGAAAGGTATCTTTTCTTTTCCTTGTCTATCTAAAAATCCATATTTACCATTCAACAGAACGCGTACCAATCCTTCAAAATAAGTTTTTCCATTATCATAACTTGAAATATAATTATACTTTATAGGAATAACCACATTGCCTGATTCATTTATAAAACCAAAATTATTTTTGAGCTTTACCAAAGACAAACCTTCATTAAAATTAGCAGCAGAATCATAAACTAAAGGTACTAATTCTTCACCCGTACTATCTATAAAGCCATATTTCCCATTTAGCTTTACTAATGCAAGTCCCTCATTAAAAGGATTGACCCAATCATATTTTATTTCAGAAATTTTTTTCCCTTTTGTATTGATAAATCCATATTTTTCTTTTTGCTTCACAATAGCAAAACCTTCAGAAAAACCATATGCTTGATCATACTTCGGAGAAATTATTTCATTTCCATTTTTATCAATATATCCGTATTTATGGTTGTCCTCTATTACCGCAAAACCCTCTGAAAAATATGAAATCTCATCATACTTTGGTCTTACAATTTCTTTGCCTGATTTATCTAAAACACCCCATTTGTTATCTTTTTTCACAATCATTAAACCATCTTTGAATCTTGTGGCATTATCATATAAAGGAGGTTTAATTTCTTTTCCTGATATTTCTATGAAACCATATTTTCCATTTTTTCTTACTTTGGCCAAACCTTCATAGAACAACCATACAAAGTCATAATTCAGGATTTTTATTTCAGACAAATCTTTACTAATAATTCCAAATTTACCAGATGTAAGTGAACAAAGAGCAAAATCATTATTGAAATTTGTTATATAAGCAATATTTCTCAGATTTTGTAAAATTTTAGAATCTTCAGCTTTTTCATCTTTACAGGAAACAAAATATTTCATACATTTTGTTGCTTCTGATATTTCGTTATTTTCTATTGCAGTTGTCATCTGGTCAAGAAATATAGAACAATCTTGAGCATTACATAATATCAGTGAAAGTTGTAAAGTAAAAAAACAAATAAATTTCTTAATCATATTTATTACCTTTTTTAGATTTAATAAAAATATTAAAGAATATGGATATCACCAAAGTTTTAATTCCGTTAAAATAAAAAATAGAATCGATTATAGTATTGTATATAACTTAACAAAAAAAGAGATCTGAAAAACTTCAAATCTCTTTTTATCTATATTTTCAAAAAATTTACATTCCAATTACCGGCATAGAAAGCATAAGCAAGTTTTCTTCTGCTTCAAGACCATCCACAGGTTCCAAAATTCCTGGTCTGTTTGGTTGTGACATTTTCAGAGTAACATCTTCAGAACCCAATACAGAAAGCATTTCGGATAAAAATTTGGAACTGAATCCGATATTGATATCTTCCCCGTTATAATCACAAGGAATCTGCATATCTGCTTTGTTTGCAAATTCTGTATCTTCCGCATGAAGATGAAGCACATTTCCTGATAATTTGAAACGAACCTGATTCGTCGATTTATTTGACATAATGGAAGCTCTTCTAATAGCACTTAAAAGAAGATTTCTATTAATAGTAAGAATATTAGGATTTTCCTTCGGAATTACTGCGGAATAATTCGGATATTTTCCATCAATCAATCTACAGATCCAAATATTATTTCCAAAAGTGAATTTCGCCATATTTTCGTTGAAATCAATCACTACTTCATCGGAAGAATTAGCCAAAATATTTTTGAAAATAGAAAGCGGTTTTTTCGGCATGATGAATTCCATGGGTTCAGAAATCAAATCCGTTCTTTTATACACCACCAAACGATGCGAATCTGTGGAAACAAAATTGGTTTCATCTTCCTTAAACTGGAACAAAACTCCCGTCATTACAGGTCTAAGGGAATCATTGCTGGTTGCAAAAAGTGTATTGGTCAATGCTTCCGAAAGAACGCCTGCAGGAACTACAACACTTTGTGCAGCATCAAATTCAGGAAGTTCAGGATAGTCGTCTGCATTATCCAAAGCTACAGCAAAACTGTCTTTTTCGTCTAAAATTTCCAAAAGACTTCCCGTTCCTTCTGCGTTGTCTTTTACAGAAAGTGTCAAAGGCTGTTCGCCATACGTTTTCACAAAATCCTGAAATATTTTTGCCGGAACTGCAAATTTTCCTGTATCATCAGATTTTACTTCCAAAGAAGTGATCAATGTGGTTTCACCATCGGAAGCTGTTATTTTAAGAGTATTTTCTTCTAATTCAAAAAGGTAATTTTCTAAAATTGGTCTTGATTGTGAACTTGAAATAACACCACTTACAGTTTGCAGTGCTTTCTGCAGTTCACCACTAGAAACAATAAATTTCATCTGTTAAATTAATTTTTACAAATATATAAAATTGAAGCAGATATCCGAAATTAAACCCATTCTTTTTGTTTTAATTTTTACGGAAAAGTTATTAACATTAAGGCTTTAGAGAGAATGTTTTTATAAAGTAATGCTGCATTTTCACATTACATCTCCATTCATTAAAAATGGCCTGAAAATTCAGACCATTACTTTGATATTTTTCTTTTTTCTCATCAGTCGCGCAAATAAATTTTTGAATAATTTTTTATTCATTAATTTTTTAAAATTTGCAAAATAAAGATACAATTTATTTTTTTAAATAAACAAAAAATTTATCATTTATTTTTTCTTCAAATTTTCAGTAATTTTGTAGGTCTTATTTTCACAATGGCTACAACACAGGAAATCAATATCAAAAAAGAAATTTTCGTCAAAAATGCACATCTTAATAATCTGAAACATATTGATGTCATTATTCCTAAAAACAAACTAATTGTTATCACCGGAGTCTCCGGAAGTGGGAAATCTTCTCTCGCTTTTGATACGATCTATGCGGAAGGACAGAGAAGATATGTGGAAAGTCTAAGTTCCTATGCTCGTCAGTTTTTGGGAAAATTAGAAAAACCGAAAGTGGATGATATAAAAGGATTGGCTCCTTCCATTGCCATTCAGCAAAAGGTAATCTCTTCCAATCCGCGTTCTACCGTAGGAACTTCCACAGAAGTGTACGATTATTTGAAATTGTTGTTTGCAAGAATAGGAAGAACATACTCTCCTATTTCCGGTGAAGAAGTGAAAAAAGATAGCGTTTCCGATGTAGTTGATTTTATCAAAAATTCTAAAAAAGATTCCTCGTTTCTTTTAAGAGCACCTCTATATTACGATAATAATAATTTTAAAGAAACTTTAAACACTCTTAAAGTTTCCGGTTTTACAAGACTGGAAATCAACGGAAATATTGCCGGAATTGAAGATTTGGAGAGTTTTGGTTTTGTTCCGGAGGAAGGAATGGATGTCCAATTGGTAATTGACCGTTTTTCGTATGAAGAAGACGAAAGTTTTCTGCAACGTCTTGCCGATTCTATTCAGGTGGCTTTTTATGAAGGACATGGAGTTTGTTCTCTGAAAGATGCTGAAACCGGAAAAACAAGAGAGTTTTCCAATAAATTTGAACTTGACGGAATTGAATTTCTGGAGCCAAATGTTCATTTCTTTAGTTTTAATAATCCTTATGGAGCTTGTCCGGTTTGTGAAGGATACGGAAAAGTAATCGGTATTGATGAAGATCTGGTTATTCCCAACAAGAATCTTTCCGTTTTTGAAGATGCCGTTTCTGCATGGAAAGGCGAAAGCATGAGCGAATGGAAAAAGGATTTCATTAAAAAAGCTAAAGATTTTCCAATCCATAAACCTTATTTTCAATTAACCAAAGAGCAGAAAAATTACCTTTGGAAAGGAGATAAATCCAGAAGTTTTCCAAGTATTGATAATTTTTTCAAAATGCTGGAAGAAAATCTTTACAAAATCCAATACAGAGTAATGCTTTCCCGCTATCGTGGAAAAACTACCTGCTATGAATGTGAAGGTTTACGATTGCGTAAAGAAACCGAATGGGTAAAAATTGACGGACACAATATCCAATCCATGATCGAGCTTCCGCTGGATGAACTTTTACCTTTGATCCAAAATCTGAAACTTACAGAATACGAAAGCGAAGTTGCAAAAAGACTGGTTTACGAAATTAATTCTCGACTTGAATTTTTAATAAAAGTCGGACTTGGATATCTAACTTTGAACCGAACTTCCAATACACTTTCGGGAGGTGAAAGCCAGAGAATTAATCTGGCAACAAGTTTGGGAAGTTCTTTGGTAGGTTCAATTTATATTTTGGATGAACCTTCTATTGGTCTACATTCCAGAGATACGGAAAATTTGATCGAAGTTTTGAAACAATTACGAGATTTAGGAAATACAGTGATTGTGGTGGAACATGATGAAGACGTGATGAATGCCGCCGATTACATTATCGATATCGGGCCAGAAGCTGGATATTTGGGTGGTGAACTGGTTTTTGCTGGAAATTTTGAAGACCTGAAAAACGCCAATACATTAACTTCGGATTATTTAACAGGAAAGTTGGAAATTGAAGTTCCTGAAAATCGCAGAAAAGCAAAAGAATGGATCCGTATAAAAGGAGCAAGACAAAATAATCTGAAAAATATTGATGTCGATATTCCTTTGGAAAACCTGGTGGTAATTTCAGGAGTTTCGGGTTCGGGAAAATCGACTTTGATGAAAGAAATTCTGACAACCGATATTCAGATTCAATTAGGAATGGGCGGAAAAAAAGCTGACTACGACAGTGTGGAATTCCCGAAAAAACTCATCAAAAATATTGAACTGATCGATCAAAATCCTATCGGAAAATCTTCACGTTCCAATCCTGTAACGTATCTGAAAGCATACGATGATATTCGTGATTTATTTTCCAAACAAAAATCTGCAAAATTATTAGGCTTAAAACCGAAACATTTTTCCTTCAATGTGGATGGAGGAAGATGTGACGAATGCAAAGGAGAAGGTGTTATTACCGTTTCCATGCAGTTTATGGCTGATATTGAACTGGAATGCGAAGTTTGCCATGGAAAACGTTTCAAAAATGAAATTCTCGAAATAAAAGTAGACGACAAAAATATTTCCGATATTCTGCACATGACTGTGGATAGTGCCATAGAATTTTTTAAAGAAAATAAAGAAGAAAAAATTGTAACCAAATTAAAACCATTACAAGAAGTTGGTTTAGGATATTTACAATTGGGACAAAGCTCTTCTACTCTTTCCGGCGGTGAAGCGCAGCGTGTAAAACTGGCATCATTTCTTGTGAAAGGTGTAACTACTGATAAAACATTATTTATTTTTGATGAACCTTCCACAGGTCTTCATTTCCATGATATCAAAAAATTATTAAAATCCTTACAAGCTCTTATTGAACTTGGTCATTCGGTAATTGTAATTGAACATCAACCTGATATTATAAAATCCGCAGACTGGATTATTGATATTGGGCCGGAAGCTGGAAAACATGGTGGCGAGGTAATATTCGCAGGAACTCCTGAAGATCTAATTAAAGATAAAAAATCTTATACTGCAAAATTCATTGCGGAAAAACTAAAGTAAAATGCCTTTAGTCTCATCGCAATATTTACCAAAAAGAATTTTCAGAAATTCGGATATTTCTACCCTTTATTCAGCTCTTATACGGAAAGTAGAAGGCGTGAAACAAATAAGGGAAAGACTGGAACTTTCCGATGGAGATTTCATGGATCTGGAATGGAGCTTTGCCCATAAAAAAACGGACAGCTGTATTATTGTTTTGCACGGATTGGAAGGAAATGCACAACGTCCTTATATTTTAGGAACAGCAAAAATTTTCAATGAAAACGGAATTGATTGTTGCGCCGTGAATTACAGAGGTTGTTCCGGCGAACCCAACCGAATATTTTCTTCTTACCATTCCGGAAGAACAGAAGATGTAAAAATCGTTCTGAATCATATTCTTGAGAAAAATATTTACAAAAACATTTACATAAAAGGATTCAGTCTTGGCGGAAATCTTACCCTAAAATATACCGGAGAAACAGAAAATTTGCCTATAGAATTAAAAGCCGTGATCGCCGTCTCTACTCCGGTAGATTTAGAAGGCTGCATGATATCTCTTCAAACTCCAAGAAATTTCTTATACTCTACTGATTTTCTGCTTACTTTAAAAAAGAAATTAAACGAAAAAGAACGTTTATTTCCAGAAAAATTGTCCAAACTTGAAATCAAAAAAATTAGAACCTTAAAAGAATATGATGATTTTTATACTTCAAAAGCCAATGGTTTTATAAATGCTTTAGATTATTACACAAAAAGTAGTTCTTTGCAGTTTCTTCCTCATATCAAAATTCCGACACTGCTAATTAATGCAAAAAATGATAGTTTTCTTTCAGAAAGTTGTTACCCGATAGAAATCGCCCAAAAAAGCAAAAATCTGTTTTTGGAAATTCCGGATTATGGAGGACACGTCGGATTTGTAGACAAGGAGAATGTCTATTACAATGAAAAACAATCTTTCAATTTTATAAAAGACATAAGTCTATAATTTTCATTATTTTTTTTTATCCACATTTTTTTGTGAATAACTTGTGAATTTTAACATTAAATTCATCTTTTGTATTTATTTATTTTCTATCTTTATAAAAGAAATGTTTTAAAAGTGGAAACCATTTACTTTTATTTTGATTTCAGAACTTATTTAAATTTAGATAAAATTTAAGCATAGCTTTGTCGGCTATGCTTTTTTATAAGTGTATAACTAAAAAAATGAGATGTTCTTCTACTGAATCTGCTTCTAAAGAGCAGATTCTTTTTGTAATAACGATTTTATACTGTAATTTTATCTTTTTGAATGATTTGGCCTCATAGTTCAACGGATAGAATAGAAGTTTCCTAAACTTTAGATCCAGGTTCGATTCCTGGTGAGGCTACAATTAATGAAATTTAGAGGCTGTCTCAAAAAAGACGGTCTTTTTTTATGTGGCAAATTTTGCAAAGTATAAGTCTTTTATTTTCGCTTTTAAAGCTCTTAGAAGAAAAAAAATTTCTATTTCAAAAATTGATTCTACAAAATAAAAAAGAGGTTGCCAAATTTTGGACAACCTCTTTAATATAATAGTTACTTAATTATTTTTTAATTTTTTTAGTGATTATTGCATCACCGGAAAGTTTTGTTTTTATAACATACATACCATTTACCAATACATGTGACTGGATTCTAACTTCTTTATCATCAGATGAAAGTTTTACCACAAGTCTTCCACTTGCATCATACACTTCCACTTCTTTGATG
>NZ_JBXUGL010000027.1:0-45251 GCF_057180505.1 Chryseobacterium sp. HNCC26DJ241
GAGAAAAAGAGGCGATGAAATTGCTCGGAATTTCATCGAAAAGTACCCTCCAAAAATACCGTGATTTTTCCTACATCACATTTTACAAAATCAACGCTCGGAAAATTTTATACTCAAAATCTAGCATCGAAAATTTTATTCGGGAGAATAAACAGTCGCTGGATGATTAGAAATTTTCAACAGCTTATGGAGTAAAAATAAAATAAAAAACGTGGGAAAACCACATTTTTAAATGGACTACTCTCTATAACTTACTCCGATTTTTTTACGATTGATGAGTTCAGCAATCGTAAAAATAACTAAAACTCTTTGTTTTCTCTTGACTTTATACTTGGGTTTCTTATAGTAGGAAGGTTGCAACAAATTAAAAAACAAAAATCCAAATTAAAAATGAGTCCTTAAAAAACTAAAAATTTTTGTTTCTGAAGTACAGTAAGAAACAAAACGGAGTCGCCATATCCTTCGATCGTGATAGGCAAAAGTTAAATTATTAAATTAAATTTTCTAAAATGAAAAGAAATTCTTTATGGGCAATCGCCCTATTATTATGTAGTGTGTTATTTTTATCGTCTTGTGCAAACAATGATGATGTAGTGTCTAACCAAGAAACCGTATCTTCTTCAGGTCTTGCGATCTCTGACCCGCAGGTAAAGAAAGAGATTGAGTTTATGAAAGAGAAATGTATTATTACCAATGATACATATCAAAAATGGCAAAATAGATCAAAAGAAGATTTATTTTATACGACAGATAAGTTGATTGATGAAAAAACCAATAAAACTTCATTGCAGGAAATGTACGTAATGAGTGAGAAAGGTTCTTCCGATTTTCAACTTATGGATAGAGTTGCTATCCAAAACATGATGAAACAAACTCAATCTGATAATTCTACATCAGCACGACACAGACGATATGAAAATATGTTTGGGTCAGCAGGAGGGACAATTACTTGCCGAATATTTACTAGCGGAGCGGGAGCTGTTCCTAATGAATGGCGAGCAGCCTTACAATCTGCTGTTTCTTATTGGAATGGTCTCGGTTTAAAAGTGAAGTTCAAAACTGTTGACGCTACTAACACTAATATTGTTGGAGGTTACGTGAATGTCTACATGGGAACGGATAACTCTTTTACATCTACTACTTATGCTGGAGGAAGTAGTCCTACAGTTCCTGGATACTTTGGAGAATTATTAATCATTAATAAGGATTATAATAACAATGATCCTAATAGAGCTAAATTAACTCCATCAGGAAGAGCATATGCTATTGCTCATGAGTTAGGACACGTAGTTGGATTTCTTCATACAAATGGATGGGATGGAACTAACGTTGATAGCAGTATTGATTGTGCAAAATGGTGGCAAATAGATACTTCATCAGTTATGTGTCCGTACTCTAATCCTGATCAAGCATGGGTTGGGTTTTCGGATTGTGATAAAAAAGTTTTTAAATACTACTGGGGGTATTGATCCCAAATAGTGTAACACAATCTCGTTTCTGAGATGAGGAAAGAGGCAGGTTTTTTATCTGCCTCTTTTTCGTATTTTGAAAAAAGAGCTCTTAAAAACTCCTCCTTTAAAATGTATCAAGATATTTTTTCTGAGTTCCAGTTAAGTTATATTGAGAAGTTAAAACTACTCGTTAAATATTAATTTGAATAGAATATAATCTTATTTTTGTTACTTTGTATTAACAATTAGAACAAATTATAAAAATGTCTGAAACATTGACTATTACATCAAATAAACTTACTTTCTCGGGTCATGATACTTTTCATTGTAGACAATTATGGCTAAAGAAAGGGTATGATTTTGTAAAAAAGGGGAATAAATTCACGGATAGTGAAGCGGTTGTTTTATTGGGTGTGGGTAAAAATATGGTTTCTGCAATCTACTTTTGGATGAAGGCATTTAGATTGATAGATAAAGATGGAAATACTACAGATTTAGCTGACTATATTTTTTCTGTAGAAGGTAAAGATCCTTATTTAGAGGATGAGGCTACATTGTGGCTACTCCATTATCATTTAGTGACTCATGGGCTTGCATCAATATATGATTTAATTTTTAATGATTTACGAAAGGAAAAAATAGAATTTACAAAAGATAATTTCTTAGCATTTGCAGAAAGAAAAGCAAATGAAATTGGTTTTACTCAATTTAACAAGAAGACAGCCGGAACAGATTTCGATGTATTAACAAGAATGTATATCAGGACTACTGAGCAGGTTAAAGATAAGGAAGATACTTTTTCTGGATTATTGACAGACTTAAATCTTATACAAGAAGAAAGGAAAAGTAGCAGTTTATATTCGATCACTAATGAGAATCGTAATAATCTACCTGAGGAAATTATCTTATATACTATTTTGGATAAACAGGATTTTCAAAATTCAATAAGTTTAAATATCTTGTTTCAAGATAGGAATCAGGCGGGTTCTGTTTTTGCTATTACCAAAAATTTATTAATGGAAAAACTGGAATCTATTTCAAATAACTCAAAATACCAGAAGTATGGTATAACATTAAGTGACCACGCTGGTATAAAAGAGTTACAAATCACATCTAAACCCACCAAGTTTGATGTTTTAAATCATTATTATGGCAAATAAATTCACTACATCTACTAATATTATTCGTGATACGGATAGGGAATTGAAGTATATACCTACTCCTAATGCCATTCGTATAAGTAATCAGATCAGTAATGATTTTAAACAAGGCATAAGATCATTTAATATAATTGGATCTTACGGAACGGGTAAAAGTTCATTCTTATGGGCTGTAGAACAAACACTGAAATCAAATAAATCATATTTTGGATTGAATTTACTTTCTAAGCCAAAAATAGATTTTATTAAAATAGTAGGTGAGTATAAATCATTGAAGGAATCATTTGCTGATTTACTTGGAATAAATGATGATAAAAACATTACAGAAAATATCTTCTCTGAAATATATAATCGTTACTATGATTTGGACAAGAAGAATCCACTTCTTTTTATTGTAATAGACGAGTTTGGAAAGTTTTTGGAGTATGCTTCCCAAAATGAGCCCGAGAAAGAGTTATATTTTATTCAGCAATTGGCTGAATTTGTAAATAATTCGGATAATAATATTGTTTTATTGACAACTGTACATCAAAATTTTGATGCCTATGCCATCCATTTAGAATTCTCACAAAGACAAGAATGGACAAAAGTAAAGGGGAGATTTAAGGAAATTACCTTTAATGAACCAATTGAGCAATTATTATTCCTCGCAGCTGAACATCTAGAAGAAAAACAATCGACCAACAAGAAAGAAAAAATAATTAATGAATTAGTTGAATTACTAACAGTTTCACAGGTTTTTAATGCAAACGAGGACTATATTAATGAAATAGCTAAAAAACTATATCCATTAGATGCAATATCTTCTTACGTATTAACTTTATCCTTACAAAAATATGGTCAAAATGAGCGATCATTATTTTCTTTCTTAGAATCAACAGATCACACGGGTTTATACCAACACAGTATATTACGGGATGGTTTTTATTCAATAGCTGAAGTATATGATTTTTTGGTATATAATTATTTTTCTGATCTTAACTCAAGATATAATCAAGATTTCAATGCATGGAAAACAATAAAAACTTCTTTAGAAAAAGTGGAAGTTTTGTTTGATAAACATCTTCCAGAATATGAAAAATTGGTCAAAACAATCGGTCTCTTATCAATTAATGCGCAGGCTGGTTCCTACATAAATCGTGATTTTCTGACGAAATATGCTGAAAAAAGTTTAGGAATAAAGAATGCGGATAAGTTAATTGATGATTTAGAAACAAAAAAAATTATTTTTTACCGAAAATACAATAACAGATATATTCTTTTTGAAGGAACCGACTTAGACATTCCGACAGCGTTATATGAGGCGGGGAACAAGATTGATGATATTACAGATGTAGTAACCTTACTTAATAAAAATTATTCATTACCCCCTGTTCTTGCTAAAAGAGCAATGTTTGAAACAGGAACCCCTCGTTTATTTGAGTATAAAATATCGTCTCAACCTATTTCTATAAAGCCTGAAGGAGATGTTGATGGATTCATTAATTTAATTTTTAATGAAAAAAATATTCTTGAAGATATTAAAAAAATCTCTGCAAAAAATGAGGAAGCTATCCTGTATTGCTATTATTTAAATTCTAAAGAGATTAAAGATTTACTCTTTGAAATTGAAAAAACAAGAAAGGTAATTGAAGAAAACATTGATGATAAAGTTGCTGTCTCAGAGCTTAAAAATATTATTGTACACCAACGTAACTTATTAAACCATAAAATACTCAACAGTTTTTTCGGTAATAAAACGTCTGTAATATGGATTTTCAATGGTGTAGAAAAAGAATTAAAGTCACAAAAGGAATTTAACTCTTTTTTGTCTGAGATTTGTAAAACGGTTTATTACAAAACTCCTTATTTTAATAATGAACTTGTAAATAAACATAAAATATCGACATCTATACATACAGCAAAAAGAAAATATTTCAATGCTTTGGCTAATGATTGGGATATGCCTCAGCTTGGTTTTGATACAGATAAGTTTCCGCCCGAGAAAACAATATATCTATCTTTATTGGAGAACAATGGTATCAAATTATGTGACGATAATTCGTCCAATTTGATTGAACCACATAATGAAAATAGATTTTATAATTTATGGGAGGCTTCCGTTGAGTTTTTAAACAGTGCTAAAATTTCAAAAAGAAGTGTTTTAGAATTTGTTGAGATACTGAGTAACAAGCCTTTTAAACTAAAACAAGGCTTTATAGATTTTTGGATTCCTACTTTTTTATTTATTAAAAGGGATGAATACGCCTTATTTAATGAGGGTATTTATACTCCTGTAATAAATGAAGATATTTTAGAAAGAATATCAAAACTACCTGAAGATTTTGAAGTGAAGGCTTTTGCGTTAGAAGGTGTTAAACTTGATATTTTTAATAGTTATCGTAAATTTTTGAATATTGATTTGAACAAAAATGGAAACGTTCAAACTTTTATTGAAACAATAAAACCATTTTTAGTTTTTTATAGAGGTTTGCCTGAATATTCAAAACAAACCAATCGTTTATCGAAAAAAAGTATCTCCATTCGAAATGCAATTGCGAATTCTAAAGATCCTGAACAGTCTTTCTTTGAAGATTTCCCTACTGCTTTAGGTTACTCTGTTGCAAAAATACAACGAGATAGAACCGAATTACAACATTTTATTGTTCAATTACAAGATTCTATTAAAGAAATTCGTAATTGTTTCGATGAATTGGTAAACCGTTTTGAATCTTTTCTACAAGATAATTATTTTGATAAACCAATAGTATTTGAAGAATATAAAATCAAATTTCAAAAAAGATATACGAGCCTACATCGTCATTTGTTGCTGAATTCTCAAAAATCATTTGTACAACGAATAGATTCTCAAATCGAAGATAAAAAAGCTTGGCTGAGTTCATTAGCTCAATCTTTAACAGGTAAATCATTGGAAAAATTTAAAGATGAAGACGAACTTTTACTTTATGATAAGTTCACTGATATGATTTTGGATTTGGATAGCTTGAATAGAATTTCAAAGAGTAAATTTGATGAGAAAAAAGAAGTAGCTTTAGATGTTCAAATTAACTCTTTTGAAGGAGGGATGACAAACAAAGTAATTCGACTGCCGAAAGGCAAAAGCAAAGATGTCGAAAATCTCGAAGCAAAAATAAAAGAGATATTATCAAAGGACAAAAGTGTTGATTTAGCAGCGATAACAACAGTTTTAAAAGATTTATTATAATGAGTAAAGTTAGGCACGTATTAGGAATATCAGGAGGCAAGGATAGTGCTGCTTTGGCTATATATATGAAGCAAAATTATCCTGAACTAGATATTGAATATTATACATCGGATACAGGAAAAGAACTTGATGACACTTACAATTTGATTGAAAATCTTGAAAATTATCTTGGTAAGGAGATTATAAAACTACCTGTTTTGTCTGACGATTCATTAAATCCATTTGATCATTATATCAAAATGTATAGGGGATTCTTACCAAGCTCAATGTCTAGATGGTGTACTAAAAAACTGAAACTAGAACCTTTTGAAAAATTCGTGGGTGATGATTTGGTAATATCTTATGTTGGTATTCGTGGGGATGAGAACAGAGAGGGATACATATCTAAAAAATCAAATATTCAGTCTATATTTCCGTTCAGAAAAAACATTTTTAGTGAAGATGTTAGTGCCAAATTTCTTTCAAACAATAATATTCATAATGTTTTAAAGTATTATGAAACATTAGATTTAGGAGAAAAGAGAGAGCGAATTTTTGAGGTTATAAATGAAGAAGTTTCAATTAACTTCAGTCAAACACAAAAATTGAATAGTCTGTTAGATTTAGGAATTAAAGAATACAATAATGCTGTATTCCAATTTTTACAAATAACAGATTATCCAATATCAAAAGAAGATGAATTTCCTCTGATTAATAATGAAGATATATTGGTTAGGGATGATATATTTAAAATTTTAGAAGAATCTGGTGTAGGTGTTCCAGAATATTACAAAGCGATAGAATTTGAAATAAATGGTAAAAAGTCTACTTATGCCCGAAGCCGCTCTGGTTGCTTTTTTTGCTTTTATCAACAAAAAATTGAATGGATATGGTTGTATGAGCAACATCCAGATTTGTTCCTGAAAGCAATGGAATATGAGAAAGAGGGTTACACTTGGATACAAGATGAATCTTTAGCGGAGCTAGTCCAGCCAGAACGTATAGAAAAAATAAAAGAAGAATACATTAAAAGTAAAGAACGCAAAAAATCAAAAGTACAATCTCCTTATCTTTTAGATATTCTTGAAGATGCTGAAGGAGAAGGTTGTGCAAGTTGTTTTATATAAATGAGAGAGGTTTTACAATATTATTTGAACAATTGTAGTCGAGGAGCTATTATTTACCAAAAAAAACTATCGTTTGATTTTGGAGATTTTCATATCGAGTACTCTATTCAAAATGAACCATCTGTTTTGGGGGAAGATGATGATGATCTCGACGATGACGATCTATTTGATATCCCCATTATTAAAGATGAAGATATTGATGAGCTATTAAAAATGAATATCTCATTTACCTCATATAGGATTGTAGGATCAGAATATTTAGGTTGGAGAGAAGATGACGAAAAAAGGCGTTCTATTACAAATGAAATGTATTATTTCAGTAAAAAACTTAAGAGATTTAATCCGAAATGTCTCATAGAAAGTGATATTTACTTTGATGATGGAGGAGACGATTGGGGGCTATGTGGTACAGAATCTAATTATTGTTTTAAGATAGAAATTACTGAAGATTTTTTTTGGAATAAAGAATTAGCTATATACATAAATAAATTATTCAGTTCTTTCGCTGAAAGTATCCCCAATTTTTACACAGTTTTCTTTAATAAAAATACGCCAATAAAAGATAATAAAATTGTCCCTATTTTATCTACTAATACAAAAGTTAGACGTTTAGGGTATTTTAAAATTTTATCCTTCTTTCTTCAGGAAAACAAAAAAGTGCCTGTAGTTGCTCTAAACAAAAAATTTGAAAATTTTTGTTTACAATACCAAGAATTATTGAAAGACAATCAATTTAAAAAAGGTTTAATTAGCGAAACAAAATCTGGCATTTCTGCAAAACCCTATATAGATATCGCAAATGATTTAGGCTTTCTAAATAAAATTAATAATATATATTATACAGGTAAATTATTTAAGGTATATCAAAACTTGCAAACAGAATTTGGGGATACTACAAATATATTTGAATTAAGTAATTTTGATAGATTATACTTTTTAGAGTGTATTTTACGAAACGACTTTTTTTATTTTAGTAATCTTTTAGAATTAATATTTATAGATGAAAAAACAACTTATTCTAATCTAGTCAAAACTTTCCAAACACAATTAATTGGATGTTTAGAAGATTATAAGAATTTAAATGTATTTGATGATAGGAAAGCGTTAAGCAATATAGATACAATATTGACAAGGATAAAAAAATGGGAAAAAGCTGATGTTTATTTAGAGCATATATTAATGCCTCGTTTAAATTGGATGTTAGACTTAGGTATTATTTCTGGAACAAACAACCAATTTTCTATCACTGATATTGGATTGAGAGTTTTTAAGCATTTAAGCATTTGGAATGATATTAACACTAATAAAATAATATCAGCAGATGCATTTCTTGATAGGTTTATGATTCATTTGTATGATGATTGTTACAATAATGAAGATATTACAAATCCCTCCGATATAGATATAATTTTAGAAAAGTTATATCAACATATAAATGAAAGTTTTGACTTATTTAAAACTCTTGCGCCAAATAGAGTAACAGCATCTCAAGCAGCAAATTATACTAAATATAAGTTATATTTGAATGATAAAATAAAGGTAGAATATCAGTTTGTTTTGGGAAGATTATCTGAAAAAGAGCAAGATAAGTTTATCTTTAAATATCAAGAGCAATATCAAGACGGTTATATTCAAAAAAAAAATTAAAATGGCAGATTTTCAAGAAACATACAAATTAAAAACAAATCCATTTCGTTTAACCCCTGCAACTAATCCTGAAGAATTAGTATGGGCTGGTTTCAAAGATGTTAAAGCGAAATTTGAAAAGCGAGTTGAGCGAAGCATCAGAATCCCTAATTCAACTTTGGTATTAAATTGGGGAGAATATGGCAGTGGTAAAACACATGCTGCAAGATATTTCAATAAAAAAAATGTTTTAGAAGAACTTGCTACTAAAGCGGGAAAGTCAATTCCTTACTCAATGGTTATTTCCTTACCCAAAGGCAGAGAACCTATTTATAGTATTTACATATCAATAATCGACAAGCTTAATATTGAAGAGTTAAGAACAATCTTTTCTGATATTGTTACAGAGATTCAAAGCTATATTGAATCTATAGGATCCAATATTCATATACAGAATGTGTTAAAAGCTGTTTTCAATCCTGAAATTTCACATTCGGAAATAAAAAAATATTTATATGGAAATGTATCGGCTACAGAATTAAAATCCTTTAATAGCTTAAATATTCTTCGTTCTTTGAAAGATGACACAGACTATACTGCAATAATTTCTGGATTGATTTCTTGTTTAACCTACAACAAATTAAAATATTCCTGTGTAATTATATGGATTGATGAATTCGAAGATATTGCTGTATTAAATAATACCAATATTGATAAAACTAATAGTTTTCTCAGGGAAATACTAGATAATGCACCCAATAATCTCTTATTATTTCTTAATTTAACTCAATCAGCTCTTATATCTGCTGAAGATTTAGGACAATATGTGTATGAAAGTGTACGATCAAGAATTAAAGAAAGAATTTCTTTTGATCTTCCTAATCCTGATACATTTAAAGAATATTTAATAGAGCTTTTAGAAGAATTTAGAGTAGATGCTGATTCTAATCCATATTTTCCATTTGAGGAAAATGTAATAGATAAACTGATACAGGAACAAGGTAGCGTATCTCTTAGGCAGTTTAATGAATCATTATCTTTATTACTTGAGCTTTCAGATATGGATGAAAAATGCCCTATAAATATGGAGGTTTATCAAGAATACGAACCTGAAATTATTTGGCATAAAGATTAATATATGGGTAATATCTGTTGTTTACTGGATGCCTGTACTGCAATAAATCTAATTCATATTGATGATGAAAACGATTTTATTTTAAAAAAATTGGAAAGATTAGATTGTTATATAAATGATGTAGTTTTCGATGAAATTAAAGGTAATGTATATGCAAGACTTTATATTAGAGAAGCTTTGAAGTATTCAAATAAAGAAGATATAGCAAAAACAAAAAAAGGAATAGAGAAAAAATTAACATTTTTTAGAGGCAAGAAAAATGATAATAATACTCTTTTAAAAGAATTAGGAACAGATTTTTTTGAGAGAGTAAAAGGTTTTACTAATTATACTAAAAGACCAAACGGAGAATTATGTTCAACTGCTCATGCACTATATATAAGCAGATGCGATGAAAAAAAGATTTTTTTCTACACTGATGATATTCCTGCAAAAGATTTTTTTGCACCATTTTTTGATTATCAACAGATTGGACATATTAAAGACTCAGTAGACTTGCTTATACTTCTTTATTGGTTAGATGAAAAATTTACAGAACAGCAAATTAAAAAAATGTTGAGTGATTTACATTCTCAATATGCAACTGATGTTACGTTATTGTTAAAAACTTTAGAAAATTTTCAACAGAACGTTGTAGATGCACAATATAGAAAAAGCTACAGAGAGGTAACTGAAAAAATAAGTTTACTAGTATATAAACTTCGGCAATTCAAATTTCAAGGAATCAGTGAAATCAAAACATTTTTCGAAAACAAAAGAGCAAAACACAAAAATATAAATGAAATCTTAGATCAGTTTTCATCTGTTTTTGATTTGGATAATGGTATTAAAAATGAAAATTTACTAGAGAAAATTAAAAGAATTATTACTCAGATTGATTCGGATAAAGTCTATAAACTATTAGACTTGTGCTCTGCTTAATCATCCAAACTTCCCATCAGTTGTTCCATACCAAAATTCAATAGGAAATCAGAGTAATAACTATCGAAAACATCTCGAATGTAATCATCGATAGTTATTTCTTCATCATTATTTTCAGCCACTAAAGAAAGTCGGTAATTTTTCTTTTTGGTGATCATATATAGAAATAGAGAATGGAAATAAACTGAAGCGATATATCTCTTTTGAGCTACAATTATTTGTTCCTCATTTTTTAGCTTCTTGCGGTAATTCAAGAATACATTACTATCCAAATTGACATAAATTTTTTCTAATACATCTCCCGAAGCTACAGGATTTATAACAGTGTCATAGTTCATAGAAATACCTTGAGATTCCAAGTCATCCCATTGTTCTTTCGAAACTCTTACCAATTCAGGTAATCCAATACTGCTGTAATCTTCTTCCTCTTTAGGTGCAAGTTGCTTTTTTTCTTCGGGATCGACAATTTTGAGGAATACAATCTCTTGGAAAAAATCGTTACCAGCACCTTTCAACGATGCTTCAATTTCTATTTCATCGCCTTGTCTGAGTTCTATGTCTGGATTGAACGTAATTTTAATTGTTCCTTTATCCGGACTTGATTTAATAATGTTTAATAACTCTCCTGGCTCTTTTTCACGCCCTTGTTTGTCCCCTCCTTTATTATCAGTCCGTTTTACTCTTAAAATGCTCACTTGTAAGTCGCCGGGTTCATCAGTACGATCAAAATAATGATCTTCAACATCAGTCTCAAACCGCAATGTCTTTTCTCCTCCGATTGGTACAGGAATAGGACTGTTAGCTTTATGTTGTAATTTAAAAAAGCTAGGAAAACGTTCTGGTTTAAAAGGTTTTTGTTGTTTTTCTTGTGGTCTGTTGCCTGTATGCTCTTTTTTCTCCGGTTTTTCTTTTGATTTTTCTTCGAGCTTAAGAGTATTTTGTAATAACTTGAATAGTTCGCTATCCTTGGATAAATTTTTCGCAAAGCTCTTTATCAGTTCAGAAGTATCTTCACTTTCTAATCCGATAGAATCTCTTCTTCGCTTATTAATATCATCAAGTTTAGATTTTGTTAATTTTTTTCGTAAATAATCCCTTAATTCTTCTGCTTTTGCTCCATTCTTCAAACGATCTCGAGAAGCCATAAAAAGGTCTTTTCTAAATTCATACTTCATCTTTGTACAATCCACATTGATGAGCAAATAATCTTTGAGTAAATTATATTTTAAACTTCTTGTAATAAATTCGGAAGTATAATGACCATGAACTTGTCCGTTCATTGAAAATAATACGGACATATTATTTTTAAAATACCTACGCTGTATATCCGCTTTAGTCTCTTTAACTGTTTTTCCTTCTTGCTTTGCCTTAAAAACATAACACGTAACTTTCATTTTGCCGAAAAGAGTATCTTCATATTCTTCAGAAAACCAATCTTCAACATAATCCTTTTCCTCCTCCAAACGCCGTTGAAGACCATAGGCAGTAGTTTCTAAAACCTTATTGTTTGGATAACGTTCCTTGGTATCAATAGTGAATATTGGTAAAACAGGTTTAAAGAGAAATTCATTCAAACTTTGGTTTAAATCTTGAGCGAATCCGGAAATTCCTTTCATCTGATAGGAATACATTTTAATAATAGAGCCTGTTTTAAATTTTCTGTTAAGGAGCTTTAAATCCAATTCCGAAATATCAAAAGAAGGAATTTCTCCGTCAATTTTTAAATACTCATACCATGTATTTTTTTTAGTTTCTAATTCATCTTTCGATAAAGGATGTTCTCTCACTAATGTAAAACCAAAATTACCGGAATTATCAAATCTTTTAGAACCAATTAATTGATAGCCTTTGGTTCCACAAAATACAATTGCACCACTACCACCCATGTTGTATTTTCCTTGAACAAAATGAATCTCATTTTTATTTCCTCGCATTAAAGAAAGAAAAGTTTTCTCAAAATCTTTAGGATGCTGTCCTTCTCCATTATCATAAATAATCACAGAACTTTGCTTAGTTGGACCATCTGCTATGATTTGTATATCTTCAGCCTGTTTTCTTCTAAATGTATTCAAATCCCAATTTTTGTTATTTGGGAAAAATACTTCTATTGCTTCATCCATCGATTTCGGTGCATCTTTACTTTTAGGATCTAATCCTAATTCAAGGCATTTTTTCATCAACGTAGCATCAATAGAGTTAGTAACTTTTTCAACTAATGCTGCAATTGGATTAGATTGCTGATTTTCAATGATACTGAAATTAGATTCATTTTCTCCAATTGGAAACCAGTTTAATGCATTTTTTAAGTATGCATTCCCAGAGATAAGTGCATCGACGTCGGCTTCAGTTTTACAGAGATATAGTAATTCGAATAAAGTTTTAGGCATAAGAAATACTTAATTATCGGATTGCTATAAAGTTATGAATTCTTTCTAGAAATATTTCGATATCTTCCTTTGTATTCTCCTTTCCAAGAGAAATACGGATACTGCTCATAGCATTATCATTAGAAAGTCTCATTGCTAAAAGAACATGCGATGGTTGAACCAAAGCAGAATTACAAGCAGAACCGTTACTTACAGCAATATCTTTATTCATACCAATAAAAACTTCAGTATCGAAATTAGGAATACAAATATTTATAGTATTATAAATTCTTGAAGCATTTTTACCATTTATAAAAGACCCATCAATTTCTAATAATGCTTTTTCCAAAATATCTCGAAGGTTTTCAATATGAACACGATTGATTTCCATTTCCTTTTCAGCAATTTCGAATGCCTTTCCTAATCCAGCTATCAATGGTACATTATGCGTTCCGCTTCTTAATCCATTTTCTTGACCTCCGCCATGAATTAATGGTTGTATTTTATTTTGTTTTGTAATTGAGTGGTTGATATATAATCCTCCAATGCCTTTAGGAGCATACATCTTATGACCAGAAAAGCACAGTATGTCAATATTGGATGTTATGACGTCTATAGGTATTTTTCCTACTCCCTGTGTACCATCACACACGAAATATACGTCAGCTTCTTTTGTTATTTTACCTATTTCCTTAATCGGATGAATAACGCCTGTTTCATTGTTTACCCACATCAAACATACTAACAAAGTATCTGATTTTATTAGAGACTTTAACAATTCCAAGTCTACTATACCATCATTATTTACAGGGAGGTAATCAATTTCATATCCAATACTTTCTAGATAATGGCAAGTTTCTAAAACTGCTTTATGCTCTGTAAGACAAGTAATAAAATGTCTTTTTTTATTATTGGGATGTAATGCTAAGCCTTTTAATGCCAAATTTAGGCTTTCAGTTGCACCAGAAGTAAAGTAAATGTCTTTGTTGTTACACCCAATGAGCTGACTTATTTCTGTTCTTGTTGAATCTAAAATTGATTTTGCAGTCTTGCCAAATTGATATAAGCCAGATGCATTTCCAAAATACTGATCAAAGTATGGTTTAATTGCTTCTATCACACGCTGATCAACTACAGTAGTAGCATTATTCTCTAAATATATAATATTTTTGTGCATCTTAGGTTTCTATAAATTAGAAAACTTAATTAAATAATAACAAAGATATTATAATATATTCAATAAATATTTTTAACATCAAAACATTGTTCTTTATTAAAAACATTCTGTTTATTTGATATAATAAATATATTATCTAACTATAAATGGGAAGTAATTATTGACATTACAAAGGAATTATAAAATGACAAGATTATCGATGGTAGTCATGATTTGAAAGAGATTTAGAAAAAAAAGTGTAAAATTTTTAACTAGACAAAAACAAATTTTAAAAAGTCACAGGATCTTTTTTATTTTGTTGAACCCAATTTTTTCTTTCAAAGGATTTTGAATAAAGGATTTTTTCTTTCAAAAAACCAAAATGTTGTACTTTTTTAGTTTTTAGCAATTATTCAAAACACACAATTTAGTATATTTGAATAAGCTTTTTTGGAAGCCTTAAATTATTGCAAAATACTACCAATAAAGGAAAAACGAGAAGTTGCTCTTTGAAACCAAGATGAAATTTTATGATACAACGTAAACCGAGATTTGTTGTACCTATGTTGTACCCGAGATTTTTGGGCATAAAAAAAGCCCTCTTAAAAAGAGAGCTAAATCGCTGATAATCAGCTAGTACCCCAGACGGGACTTGAACCCGTACGTCCTTGCGGACACAGGATTTTAAGTCCTATGAACTTTGGTTTATCTTGGGCTACTATCCCCTAAAATGGGCTAATTCAGGCGTTTTAGCCTTCCATAATAAACCAAGATAAACCAGCGTAAACCGCCATTTGTTGTACCCATGTTGTACCCATATTTTGGAGAATAGTCTGAAAACTTTAGCTTAAATCTCCCTAGGGTTAACTTGCCTGTCCCTCTTTTTATAGCTAATTTAGCGGTAATAATACTACAGAATCGCTTTTGTAAAGGTAGAGTTTTTACTGAATTTTGAAAGCTATTTTGTTCAAAAAATTAAAAATTTATGTCATCAATTACCGCAATTTTACGAAAAAAACCGAATGCAAAAGGAGAATATCCTATCTATATTCGGATAACTAAAGAGAGAAAATCTACTTTTGTTGCTTTGGGATATTACATTAAGATGGAAGACTGGGACGAGAAACACAAAAAAGTAAGAAAATCTCATCCTAATGCTGTACGTCTTAACAACCTTATTACCAAAAGAATTACCGAGGCTGGAGGAAAACTTATTGAAATGGACGCTTCGGATAAGAATGTTTCGGTAAAAGCCATCCGAAAAAGAATCATCAACAAGGGAAACGACTTCTTTGCTATTGCCGAAGAATATCTTTCAAATCTGGAAAAATTGAAAAAATACAACCAACTCTCGGCAGAGAAGCCAAGAGTGACTCATTTTAGAGAATTTTTGAAATGCAAAAAATTTCCGATTGAGCAGATTGATGTTCCATTATTGAAAGCGTATCAATCTTATCTAAAAGCGGAAAGAGAAATTTCTGACCGAACGATTGTAAACCACTTGATTGTAATACGTACTATCTACAATTCAGCAATCAAAGAAGGAATTATTGACAACAAGAATTATCCGTTTGGAAAAGATAAAATACAAATCAAGTTTCCAGAATCTATTAAGATTGGCTTAACCCAAGAAGAAGTTTTGGCTATTGAACAATTGGAATTAAAAGTCGGTTCTAAAGAATGGCACACCCGAAATGTTTGGCTCTTGAGCTTCTATTTGGCAGGAATCAGGGTTGCCGATGTATTGGAAACTAAATGGGAGGATATTCAAGATGGAAGATTACGATACCGAATGAACAAAAACCAAAAAGTAGTTTCCTTGAAAATCCCTGACAAGGTTTTAACCATTCTTGCGTATTATGAACCTTATAAAGCCTTGAACGGCGGTTATGTTTTCCCAGAACTAAAAGGCGTTGACGAGAAAGATTCTAAAGCGGTGTTAGCTGCAATTAGAAATGCGAACAAAACTTTGAATAAGTATTTGAAAAGGATTGCCAAACTGGCGAAAATAAACAAGAATATCACGATGCACATCTCAAGGCATACGTTTGGGAATATCTCGGGAGACAAAATTTCTGTCCAAATGCTTCAGAAACTCTACCGTCACTCTTCTATAACCACCACCGTGAATTACCAAGCCAACTTCATTAGCAAAGATATTGATGATGCTTTGGATGCCGTGATTGATTTTTAGAGAAGTTAATAATTTAACCACGCCTAATGGGCGTGGTTAAATTTTATACCTTTTATCGTATTTTCGAACTAAAACTGAAGAGGTTAAATATTCGGTGAGGAGTAAACATATTAATTATCTTTAATTTAATTCAAAATTAATCCACTCTGATTTAAAACTTCCACACCCTTCTGGAAATTCTATTATATCAAGATAAATCCGGGCACGATACTTGCCTTTTTCATTTATATTATTAAATTTAAATAAATCATCCATTGTAATACTATAAACGAAAAGATTGCCATTTTTTAAAATAATCAATTCTTTATTACATTTAGGACAATTTATATCTTTAAAAGATTTTTTCTTATCTACAAATGATTCTGTTATAGCATCATATTTTTTTAATTCTATCAATTGAAAAAAGATAGGTGATATTTTTTTGGGAATCTTTACTTTTTTACAGTCCTTATTTTTAACAACTAGTTCTACATTATCATTAGTAGATTTGAAATAGTAGTCTAATTGGCACCTTTGACAGTAAAAAAAATTCACAAAGAATATTGAGAAAAACAAAATTATTTTCATTTTTTAAGGTCTAATAATTAAAAAAGGCAATTTAGTTTGCAATTTATACATATCATTCATTCGATTGTAATACTTATCAACACTATTCTTCCAAGATGAAATCATATCATTACTTGCAGATGGCAAATGATTTGCGTTTATTGTAGCCTGATATGCCCAATATTCTCTTAAGTATTTTAACTGGTCATTATTATCACTATATAGCCCTAGCATACTTTTTTGAAAAACGTGAACAAATTCATGATATATACTTCTAACAATCCCTCCAAATCCCCAATTAGCACTAAAAACAGGTTTGTTAATTTCTATAACTTGATTCTCAAACGCTCCTCCGTCGGTAGTCATCCAAGCCTCAAACTCTCCATTTTCACTTGCTTTATTTACAACATCAATAGAATAGTGACCTTCAACTCCCGAATCCAAGTTAAATGTCCTAATAACTAAATCAACAGCATCACAATGCTTACCTTCTCTAACAAATTTATTGAAGGCTTTTTTAGTATCTTTATATCTATCTCTATCTTCTTTAGTTGCTGTATCAGATTTTTTAGATCCTTCTATAAAATCATGTAGTGCGTGGTTTAATCCACTAACTATAATTCCCTGCCTTACTCCTCTCCAAAAATTTCCACCAGCAATACTCGAAGAAATCCCTCCACTTAGCCCACCTGCAACAATCATAATTGCTTTAATTATTGTTGGGTTTCTAGTCGCAAAGTTTGTGTATTTACCAGCTTCACTTACTGCACCTCCTAAAGTTCCTAAACCTTTTACCCCACTTGCAATCATTGAAGATATTGCTCCTGTTAAAAAACCAGAGCCAAAATTTCCAGTTTCGAGAGCAGACATAATTCCACCTGTAATAGCATGCATTCCAGCTTGAAAAGCCGCACTTCCCCAACTAAATCCAGAGCCAAAAGCTGAAGCAGCTGCCGAACCAATTCCTAAACTAATAGCACCCATTATAGCACTAGTAGTAGCTGCTTTCCCAAGCCCGTACCAAACAGGCACTCCCGCAATGGCATTCATTACAATATGAGTTGCTACCCCAATCCCCACAGCGATTGCAATGGCTGTTACAACAGCCGTAATAGTAATTGGCTCATTTCCATCAATGTCCAAAAATAAAAGCGGATTATTTAGTACATAGGAATACCTGTCGTATGATTGTGTATTGAAAGGATCAGGAACCAGATTGTCTGCACTCAGAAACTTTCTAAGTATCGGATCATAAATCCTGGCATTCATGTGGATAAGTCCTACTTTCCAAAGGTGCTCATGTCCGGTGTAACCTCTATCAACTAAGAAATTATAATTGATAACCTGCTGTGCATCAGTAATCATTTGTCCTGAAGCATTTACCAATGCTTTCAGATTACCCCAAGCGTCAAAAAAACGTTTTTCAACTACAGAACCATCGGTTTTGGTAATTGCAACTATGCTTCCTATATTATCTCGATGAAGGTAGTAATTGTTTTTTGAAGATAACGTACTGTTTTGAAGAATTTCCTTTTTTATATAATTTGCAGAATAAGGGTCACCTGTGAGATAAGTAACAATCTCTGTTACTGTACCTTTCTTCTTAATCTCAACAGCAAAATCCGATGAATAATATTTTGCTTCTCCCGACACAGATGATACCGAAGAATATCTTGTTTTAAGAATATTGTAGTCATAAGACAGATTCTCTTTTCCCGCCAGTATTATTTGCAAAGGACTTTTGAATGCATTATAAGTTATTTGAGCAAATCCTCTTTGTGTATTTACATTTTGCCCATTTGCATTAAAGTCTATGCTTTGAAGTTTATAGTCTGTATTATTATAATTATATTTCCCTAGCTCTGTGTTAGAGGTTATTCTGCCCCTTTTATCATAGGTGTATTCGTTTGTAAGAACATTGTTTACTGTCTCTGAAAGAAGTCTATTTAATGCATCATAAGTGAATTTTTCTTCTTTGTTGAATGTGAAGTTATGTCTCTTATTCAGCACACCTTTATTCATGTCAAAGTCATAACCAATATCTAATATATTTACACCATTCCTATTATGGCTTATTTTTTCTAATCCATATGTATTGGTATTATAAGTGTTGCTAAGCTGGTAACCATTTCCATATTCCATCAATGTTGTTCTACCTTTAGCATCAATATCTGAAACGTGCCAAATCATATTGCCATTGGTAACATCATTTTGTTGAATCAAAATACCATTGGCATCATAAATATTTTTTAAAGTAGAAGAACTGGTATAGGAAGGATTGGCAATTACCGTTTTAATAGTAACTTCATCTGCACGACCAAAGGAATCAAAAGTGGTGGAAGAAGTATAGGTAAATTCTGGTGTTTGCTCAACTTTTCCTTTGATACGATAGTATTGATCATATTGTGTAGTATAGGTAAAGGACTTACCATTACTTGTTCCTGTTATTTTTTCTGGAAGTTTGGTATTGGCATTATATGTATATGTTTTTTCAATATTTGTGTTTTCTGCAGCAGTACTACCATAGGTCTTTTCTGTAAGTGGTCTGCCAAGTGTATCATATGTAAGAAGTGTATATCCCTTTGGGTTATCTTCTCTAGTTAATCTTCCAATATTATCATATTCATAAGTGAAAGTACCTGCCGATGGATCTACAATTTTTTTCTTATTTCCCCAGCCATCAATTTCAAAGGTGGTTTTTATACCCTCGTAGTTTGTTTCTTTTAAAACACCATTTGGATAATAAGAATATCCTATAACACCACCATGGTCTTGATGTCTAATGGTATGTCCCATAGCATCAAGTGTTTTTGATGTCTTTTTTTGACCATCATCAACGGTCACTTTTAATCCTTCGTAACAAGTTTTAACAGTTACTCCTGTGTAAGTAATATTTTCTACAGGACGACTCTGTTCGTCATATTTTATTTCATTCCATTTTATAGAATTGCCTTCAAAGTATGGCTCAGAATATTTTACTTTCCTTCCAAAGATATCATATTCTATTTTTGTGACTAACCATTTACCATTAATTGATTGGGTCTTACTTTGAATTTCTCGGTCGAATTGGTCAAAAGTTACAATGCTTTCAACTCCACCCTCTCTTTTTTTAGAGAGATTATAAATACCATCTGTAATTCCAGCAGCAACAGATTTAGAAATTGTTGTTTTCTTTCCAAGGTAATCAGTTATTTGTGTAATGTTTCCCCAATTATCGTAAGCGTAATACGTTTTTAATCCTAAAGATGATGTTTCTTCTGACACCCTTCCTAATGGATTAACTACAGCTGTTGAAAATAGTCCATCAGGAGTTATTGTTTTGGTAACAAAACGTTTAGTAGCATCATATTCAAAAGTACTTGTCTGTGCAGTAATTCCTTGCGTAGCAACTGTTTGTGATAATACATTTCCAAAATTATCATACGTATACGAAGTAACAATGGGAGGTGCATTTGCGTCATTACTATACTGGTAACTTTCTGAGACAGCACCATTAGAATTATAATTAGAAGTCTTTCTTGATGTAAAAGATAACCCGTCTTTATAAGTGGTATCTTCTATACTTTCAATTGCGCCATAGTAATAATGATCACCATTATTACTTGTAGGCTTATAAGATAATTTTGAAACTGATGAACCAATACCATTATAATCTGTATAAGAAGTTTTGAGCTTCAGATCATCATTCTCATCGTAATCATATTTCTTAGAAATTGTAATTTTTCTTAAAAAATCTTTAGTTTCTTCTTCGGTAGAAAGAATTAAATATTGATTATTTCCTCTATCAAATCTTTTATTTACAGTTTTGGTTTCTGTAATAAATTTTTTAAGACCTCCATAAGTAGAACTGATAATTGAATTTTCATTCAACGGATCTTTGGTTTGAATAGTCCAGAAAACAGCTTTGGTAGGATATTTTATCTTGTATACTCCATTTTGAAAAACGGATTCATAAGCATCACTAGAGAACGTTTTTTGAAATCCTAAAAATCCTTTTCCATCTAATTGCTGAATTGCATTTTCATATCTGTATTCTTTTGTAAGGATTTTCCCTGAAAAAGTAGTGTGAATTTTATTTACCAGAAATGTTGAACCATTATTTTTATGTACGTAGTATGGGTAACTATATCCATCTGCATTCGAATTTTTAGTATAACAAAGCTCTGTATTACTATTAGCATCAACCATCATAGGTTTGTACTCTATCAGTTGTTGAACTGTAGATCCGTTGTCCACTTTTTTAATTAATCCTTCTGTGAACTTATCGTTATTAACTGTAAAAGAAAAATCTTTTCTTGTTAAAGGATCTGAAATAATAAGGCTTGATTTATAAGTGTTAAGCCTATTAAAATCAGTGGATTGAAGAGGTATAGAAAGAGGTGAAATTAAATCAGCATTTAAAGGAACAACTGTGGGCAAAGGATTAAAATTAGTACCACCTTGTGAATTGCTTTTATTTTGATGAAAATAAATTTTATTTGTATATAAGCTAGGCTTTGGAGTGATTCCATCAAATATAATTATGTCTTTATTTTCAATTGTTGCAAGATTCAATTTTTGTGTATCACTATACTTAACCCTTCCGAATTTACTAAAAGTCATTAAATCCGTTTTACCATCATTATTGAAATCGGTTGGTATAATTGAAGTTGCACCATATTCGGTATAATCATAAACATAGTTTGGGCCAGACCACAGTTTTTGCCAAAAAGAACCAGAAGCCTTAGCATAATGTCTTTGTGATGGCATTAAATAGGCTAATTTTTGTGCCGTGTAGTTCTTTTCAGTGATGTTAAATCCTTTCCCTGTGCCTATATACTCCCACCATAAAAGTTGTTCAGATTCCATTCTTTTTACTACAGAGGAAGTGTTATTATCTGCGTCAATGTAATAAACCTTTTTTGGGGTCATAAAATCAGTTAGACCATCTCCATTAAAATCACCAAATACTAATGGTGTTTTTCTTTTTGGACTAGCAAGCAGTTCATTATAAAAATCATTTAAAGGAATGTTTTGCAGATTATTAAATATACTGAATGTTTTGTTCAAAAAATCTACCTTGAAAATTGTATAAGATGTATCCCGAATTGTTAAAATCTCAGGTATACCATCTCCATCCATTTCTATAGGATAAATTTGGTCAAAAATTAAAGAATGATTATTAGTATTTGCTAAAGGAATCGTTTCAGTTTGTGAACCTATGGTTTTTCCTATTTCAAATAAGTTTATACTTGCGTTTGAGAAGAAAGCAGTTTGCGGAGTAAAATGAATAGCATCTAATAAACCATCATTGTTAAAATCACCAGTAATAAAGTCATCACTGCTTTTAGACATATCTATAGTACACTGCCCCGTACCAAACCAATCACACGTCCATGTTCCACTACTTTGGAAGTTTGTGTCAAGGATTCTTTTCTGATTTGTTAGTAAATCTATTATTTCAATTTTAGCAAACAGACCTGTTTGAGCTATGATAAGTTGATCCCTTTCACTTAGTTTGTTTTGAGCATTAAGTGCCTTACCAACCATCAATTTTGATCCTGCTCCAACCTGAATTGGAAGTTTTCCATTAACGGAATTTATTAAGGAAAAATTACCATCAACATCTTTGGATATATAACAAGTTGACAACTCTCCCTTTCCAAAAAAGTCACCTGCTACAATATCGCCTAATTCTTTTGTATTTGGAGCAAGTCCTGAATTTGACTTGATTGATTTCTCTACCACACCGTTTATTACGCCAACATTGTAGTCAAATTTTAATGGCTTAAGTTGATCTCCATTCTTGTTTTCTACATCTATATTTATCAATCTTTCAGTAGAATTTCCATAAATATAATCATGAGCAAGCGAATACTTTCTATATACGCCGTCATAAGTTGAATTGCTTGTAATAGATGCTAGAACGTATTTGCTCACGAATTTAATTCCATTTCGGTAGGCCTCAGTAGGTGTAGTTCGAAGTTTATATTCAAAAGTAATGCTAAATGGATTATTACTTCCACCATATGTGACTGAAGTAATTCTAGGTGAATTATCTTCAATCGTATAGTTGTAATTAATTTCATTATTATAAGAGTCGATAAATTTGGAGATGTAATATTGACCCGATACTAACTCTTTATACTTGGCAATTTTCCCATCGGTGTATTGTATGATAAATGAAAACTCTCCTGTAGATTGTTTTGTTATTTTAATCTTCGAAAATTTTTCGGTTGCAAAATTAGTATCTGATAATTTTATAAGACGTTGCCCATCAAGATAGAAAGGATCATTACCATCAAACTGAACACCTTGAGTAATTCCATCAACATTTTTGCTTTTACCTCCTCTTGTAATCATAGATATTCCTATGATATTCCAACCCCAACCAGCAGAACCATAGCCACTCTGGCTATTATATGCTAATGCAAAATTTGGTTGAAAATTGTTAACGCCCTTTAGTCCCTCTATTGGCACCATATACGTCAAAGCTCCAGTTTCATTGGCATTCATTTCAGCATTAACTGTTGGAGCAAGCGGATCAACCACTTTATTAGAAACATTCGAACCTATATTTGTACTGTATCCAGAGGTGTCATATTGTAATGAAATCTCTGTAATCTGTTTCTGAGCAGGTACAGATATAAGTAATAAAAAAAAGAAAAGTGAAGATATATAGAGTTTCATAGCAGTTACCATTTTAAAATATTCTTAGAAACAACTTGACCTGTGTTTAAAATAAAGTTTGCAACAAACACTCCCGGAAGTTGACCTTGAAGTGAAAAACTTGTAGAATTGATACCGTTAGTAGGTGTAAATCCATAAACCAATCCTCCAGCAGAATTGAAAACTTTTAAATTATTAATTTTATTAATAGAAGGACCACTCCAGGAAATATTTACAAGATAACTATTGTTTGAAGTAGCAGGATTTGGATAAACAACAATACTATTTTTAATAGCCTCTAATTCATCAGTTGTATATTCAACAGTTGATGGCCCTGTTGATGAACCACCACAGTTATTAGAGCTTATATTGTTACCCGCAATATCGTAACTGAAACATTTACTACCACTAGCATATGTTCCATTCGGCGTTTGCTCGATTTTTGTAATTGAAATTGAACAAATATTGTTAACAAGAGCATTTACATTATCCGTCCAATCCAAATAAGAATAATAATTTTGATAATCATTTTTTACTAAATCATCATAGCTCTGTATCGCAGGCTTATATGTAGCGTTTAATGGATTTGGGGTTGATTCAATATAAGTATTACTAGAAGTTAGTTGTAAAGAATTTATTGAATAAAATAAATTAGGTGTCTGCCAAATATTATGGATAAAGTTTGTAGGCATAACCCCTTGTCCTTGATATTGCCATCCCACTGAACTTTTATTAAGGAGGTGTGAGTTATTTAAAGTATATCCTAAATACAGTTGTTCTTTTGTATTTCTCAACAGTATCTTATCCTGTAGTATGATCTGATCTTCTTTACCAGCAGTTGTAGTAAAATATTCTGAAAATGGGGTAGAATTGCCTGGCAATGTACTGTATGCAATTACCATAAATTGCCCAGATTTTATTGTTTTTTCAGGAAACCAAAAAATTCCCTCATTATCCCCTAGATACCAATTTTTCAAATTAATATCTTTATCACTATAGTTATAAATTTCAACGAATTCTCCCCTGTGATGCTTTGTAGCATCTACATAACCGTTAGTCTGATTCCCAAATTTTAATTTTTCATTATAAGGAGTATCATAATAAACCTCTGTAATAGCAATTTGAGAAGAAAACTTATTAAAAATGAAAAAGATTAATAGCAAAAAAATAAATTTTAATTTCATAAGCCCGTTAGTTTTTTTTGTAAATTCTGAATATGAATTGGATTTTCATAAGAACGTCTCATATTCAGATAAGCAATAGATCTCTTTAACTCATCATTATTTTCCAAAAAATATTTAGGGTCTAGTGCAATTTTTACGATTGAACTTTTTGTGTCTAAATCTCCTGCTTTTTTACAATATTCAGCAATAATAACATTCATCCTATCAATTGAATGGGCAGAAGAACTTCCTTTCATTTTTCCACATTGATTCATAATTAAATCTTTTGCTTGAGACAAATTGGTTTTCAACAGCTCCAATTTTATTTTTCTTGTATTTAATTCAAACTGCTGTTGTGGGTCACTTATTTTCTCTGTCATAAACTGTACAAGAGAATCCATTATTGATGGAGCAGACAGGTTTTGAGATTCAGCTATTTTATAATGTACATCAAATAGAGAAGTAGCAGACCAAAAAGTTTTTTTTGAAGCATGATTTTTTGTTTCAAAAATCAATAATTTATCATATTGCTTAAGCTGTTTTGCTAAATCTCTGTATTGCTTAATAAAATGCGGGTCAAGATTGTTATTAGCAAGTATAGAAGAAGATAAATTTAAAGCATCTGCGTATTTTTTCTCTTTTCTCAATGCTTTAACATTTACTTTTTGCATTTCCCGAATATGCCGCTTTCTGTCTTCAGAAAATGGTTTAGCTTCTAAAACAGATAACTTGCTTGAGACCTGCTGTGAATTCAATCCGTTGAATCTATTTTTAAAGTTCTTTTTTTGCTCTTTACGATATGCTTTTAATAATTTATTATTGCGAGGATTTCCCGTATCTACATTTAGCGTGACATATTTGTTTATTTTATCAAGCTGATTTTGTATATTCTTTTTTTCTGGATGCCCTGCTAGTAATTCTTCATATTTTGTTTTTACATAAGTAAGTACACGTCCCGAAATGTTTAATTTTTGAAGAATCTTTTTATTCCCAAGCGATGCTTTAAAATATTCGTTATATAGGCGATGCTTTATTCTAAAATTATTCGGTAGATGAGTTAAAGCTTGTTGATACAAAAGAATAACTTCATATTCTTTATTTTTTTTATCAAGCAATATTTTTCTAATACCATTATAGGCCCTAACTTCTGCTGGGTCTATTGTGAGAACTTCTTCATAAGTACTCTTTGCTAAATTGTATTTTTTTTGCTTTCTATATTTTTTTGCCTTTTTTAATAATACTTTAGTATCATTATTATTTCCGTTAGGTGTTAAAAGTGTTTTTGAAAATAGTATTTTGGGGATTAGGGTGGATATAACTCCAAAAGACCCAAGCAAAAGAAATCTTTTACGCGTCATCATAGGCCAATAGTTTAAAGTAAAAAAGGGGAAGATCGGGTTTCAGGCCGGTATTTTGGTACTGTATAAGTATTAAATCAAATTGTTTAACTTCCCCTTGCATTGCAAATATATAATTTTTTTCTAATCTAACAAATTTTTTTAAAAGAAGTATTTTAAGGTTACAAAAATGTAGTGCTTTATGTTTCATTTTGCAGTAATGCAAGAACTGGAGGAACATAAAAGCCTCGAACTTAAGGAAAAAATCCCTATTGTTGTAGGAGAACGTATCCGTAAGGCACGAAAGAAAAACAAACTTTCGCAGACCGAACTTGCCCTTTTGCTTGGTAAAGACCGCCAATATATGTACAAAATCGAAAAAGGAAAAGTAACTCCTTCCATTTTTACAGTTGCCTCTATATGCTATGTACTTGAGATTTCATTATGTGAACTGCTTAGAGGGATACGACTGGAATAAAATTCATTACTTTTTTATTATTTTTGATGTTATAATTCCTTTATCCGTCTGAATATTCACAAGATAAATTCCACTCGGAAGTTCCTCAACAGAAAACTGAGCTTTATCTGAATGAGGTCTTATAGTTTTTACTAACTTCCCATTCATATCAAATACCTGAGCAATTTTGATAGTTCCTTTTTTGGATTCGAGGTTTACAAGTTCAGAGGTTGGGTTGGGATAAACAATAATGGAAGTTATATCATTTTTAAATTCTCCAGTTGCTAACACTCCTGAACTTTGTAATCGAATAAGTGATGTTCTTGCCACATTATTGTAGGAAGAAAAATCGCCTCCCGCAATAATTTTATTGGTGCTGTCGATATTTACGGCTCTAAGTATGCTTCCAAAAGGAAAACGGGTGTCTGAATTAAAGTTACTGTCCTTAGAACCATCAGCGTTTAAGCGGATGAGTCCATATTGATTGATGCCTTTATATTGGATGAAATCTCCGCCAACAATTATTTTCTGGTCTGGTTGTATTTTCACGCTGTAAATATTTTCATAAACAGCATTGCTCCATTGGGAGGTGGGTTGCGGACGAAATCCTGTCCCTGTAACAAAAGAGGTATCAATCGTTCCATTGGAAAGTAAACGAACAATCCCATTTGCAGTTGCTCCATTATAAGTTCGGAATTTTCCTACGGCTATAATTTTTCCATCGGATTGAATGTCTAAATCGTAAATCCGTCCTGTTCCCGTCAATCCTATATTTCCGCTATTAAAGGTGTTGTCTTGTGTTCCGTCCATGTTAAGCCGAATGATTCCTCCAGCGTTTTGACCATTGTAAGAAGAAAAACTTCCTCCTGCTAATATTTTGTTATCAGAGGTCAGCTTTAAAGCACGAACCTGCGAATACAGGTTAAATCCGCTTCCCCAAACAAAAGAAGTATCTTCTGAACCATTGGTGTTTAACTTCATTATTCCTCTCGAAACTGCGGAGAAACCATCTTCAGAATTTCCGCCTACGATTATTTTACCATCAGCTAATACAAGAATGGCATTGACTAAATTATCATACGCTGAAGTGAATGTAGCATCTAAAGTACCGTCTGTATTGAGACGGATGAGTGTATAGTCCTGATTGTTAATATAAAAACTTCCTCCTACCAAAAGTTTTCCATCGGCTTGTTGGTTGATGGTATAAGGAATAGATTCCGAATTTAAGGGCGAAATAAAGGAGGTGTCGAGAGTTCCGTCCACATTGAGTCGTATTAGTTTGGAATGTGAAGCGTTATCAAAATAATAAAATTCTCCTCCAATAAGCATTTTACCATCCGCCTGTTTATAAGAGCAAGTCACCGTTCCTCTGTTGATCATTCCCGATCCTGTTACAAAAGAAGTATCTAAATTTCCATTCATCTGTAAACGGGTAATTCTGGTAGATTGCTGATTATTGAATTGAGTGTATCCGCCAAAAGCCAATAATTTTCCGTCTGGCTGTAGATTTACATTCCATACATTGTTATTAAATCCTGCTCCTGTGGAAAAGGAAGTGTCTAATGTTCCGTCTGCATTCAGCAAAGCAATTCGATTGACCGTAACTCCGTTATAAGAAGTAAAAGAACCGCCTGCTAAGATTTTGCCACTAGCTAGTAATTGGGTTGATTTTACTTCATTATTGAATCCTGTTCCGATCGTAAAAGAAGTATCAACACTTCCATTGGTATTGATTCTCAGTATATTTTGAGTGGGAGTTGTTGTTCCTACATTTCCTGCCACTATTATTTTTCCATCTGTTTGCAAAGAAATAGAATTAACGCTTCCCACATCGGGCAGTATATTTGAGTTGTCGGGAGTTCCGTCTGCGTTAAGGCGGATAATTCCGTTATGATTATATGTATAGTTAGGAGGTGTTGGAGAATAGGTAAATGAATTAAATGTTCCCCCAACAATAATTTTATCATTGGGTTGTATGACGATGGATTGTACCCACGAACTGGTGTCAATAGTAGGGAAAGAAGTGTCCATTGTTCCATTGCTGTTGAGTCTTTTTACGGTAGCGGCATCAGCAAAATATCCTGAAGCCGTACCAAAAACAATTTTTCCATCAGATTGGATTCCTATACTGGAAACATAGCTTGTAGTAGATGTAGCAAAAGAAGCAAATCCAGATCCGTTGCTTCCGAATGTGGTGTCGGGTGTTCCATCGATATTCATTCTCCAAATTCCTCCTTTTACACCAATTAAAATTTTACCATTGGCTTGTACAGCAATAGTATATACTGCTCCATAATTCCAACCAGAATTGTTGTTGGGAACAAATGTAGCATCCAATGTTCCATCAGCATTCAGTCTGGCTATTCCATTGGCTATAGCTCCGTTGTAATTGGTAAAGTTTCCGCCTACCAATAGTTTACCATCGGTTTGTACTGCCGAAGTAACTACGGAACAATCTCCAGAGAGAAAGCCGTTGTGATAAGAGGTGTCCAGATCTGCTTGATTTTGAGAAAATAAAAAGTTTCCGAACATAAAGAGGAAACCAATAAGTAATGCTTGCTTGGTGCAACGTAAAAAATTATTCTGTATCATAAATTTGAATTTTTGCTTTGTTCACACAAAATTTTTATGTACAAAAGTCGATACATCTCACTGATTTTATTACCTTTGTTTACTTCTAATTTATTCCAAAACAGTTCTAATTTATTACTATGATACTCGGACACAAAATAAAAAACATCAGAGAGCTGAAAAATCTAACACAGGAATTTGTGGCAGAAAAATTGGATATTTCCCAATCTGCATACAGTAAAATAGAACGGGAAACTAAAATTTCGGATGAAAAATTGGCTCAAATTGCTGAGGCTTTGGAAGTGAAACCCGAAGATATTCTCGCTTTCGATAGTCAGAAGTATTTTAATAGTGTTGGAAATATTGAAGGAGATAAAAGTGGAAATAGTAATAGTATAATAATTGAAGCAAGTACTGAGGAAATTGATCTTATTAAAAAGTTGTACGAAGATAAAATTGCTTTGATGGAAAAATTACTCGACAAATCCGAAAAGGAAAATCAGAAATACAGATCAAAATATGGAGAGCTTTAATGGCTCTCCTTTTTGTTTCATTCCTATACTCTTTAAAATCTCTTGCTTACAACTAATCAAAACCATATAATAAAAATAAAGTTCTCCAATTTTTAAGATTGCTTAAATTGTGAAAGTTTCCATCCGCGTATTTTGCAGACATTATGTATTGCCTGGATGTATTTACTTTGAGCCAACAGCACGGAAATGATCGTCTCAAACTCATCTTCTGAGAAGATTATCGGGTTTCATTTTGTACCTCCTTGTGTTGCCATTGTAGAATTACCCCCTGATTTTAGTTGGAAAAGGTAATGCAGACCTGTGGTTTCGTTGGTTCGGTAACTCGAATTTTTTTTATAATATAAAACACCACCAAACCGAACCATAAAGAGTAACTGTCTTATCTCATAATTGCTATTTTTTCGCATTCCGACAGGATCCGTGATAATACATTCAATCTGGGATAAGGTTTCTCCGATACTGTCTTCATCTTCTTTCTGATGATTAATCTTTCTAATAAGGTCTTCCTGTAAGGTTTCCAGTAACGACCATTCGGCTTCCATTTTTTTGGTCAGTCATTCGTTGGCAATGGAAAGAATTTTTTCCTCTATCTTTTCCATCTTGGATTTTATGGACAAAAGTTGCCCCTGCATTTGGGGAAGACCAGTGATTTTCGATTTCTTATTTTCGTTTCGCTCTTCTATAATGTAAGATTTGAAGGTATCGAAGACCTGCTTTGGTAACTTCATGGTGTCGATATATTCTTCAAACTGCTTTTCCATCAATTCTTTAGGTACGCTCATTCTTTCCTCGCAATATTTGTTGTTACACGTATAGTAGCAATATATTCCTCCGTTTCCCCTGCTGGCATAACACCCCAGTTTTTTTCCACATCCGCTACAGGTAACCATGCCATGAAGCAAATGGGTTTCCTGATGAAGATTAATACTGGATCCTCTTGCTCTTTTTATTTTGGTGGCTTCTTTTTCCAGTATTTTTTCTACTACATCGAGTGAAATAAGTCCTTCATGTTTCCCTTTCAAAGGCTCATCGATTCCCCGGTCGGGATAATAGATATACCCTGCATAAAAATACAACCTGTGTTCTTTGAACATTTGTTCGATGACCGAAAAATGCTGCATTTTTTTTGATTTGATACCTTGAATACCTTTTTCTGCTAAATACCTATGCAATTGGGCTTGCCCGAACAAAGGATTGTAAGCGTACAATTCGAGTCCTTCCCTAATAATAGGTCAGTTGATTTCATCAATAACATCATAATATCATTTGTTGCCAGATTGTTTTTCTCTCAAGTATCCCAAAGGTGGTTTTGGAAAAGGTCGTGATCCATTCTTCATACTGCTGAGTCTTCCATTCATGGTTCTTCTTAGTATTTTTCTGCGTTCCAGTCCTGCAATGGCATATTGAATAGTATGAAGAAATTTTCCTTCATCGGTTTCGGTATCTCTTTTATTGTTGACTGTTACAATTTTGACCCCTAAACTTTCAATATTCTGTTCCATTGTAAAGGCTTCGGCAATATCATCGGGTCTTGCGATACGGTCAGCATCGGTCACTACGAAGTAATGGATCTTGGTATACTTTTTATTTTCTATTTCTAAAAATTTAATGACTTCATTCATCGCTTTACGATCCATGAGCTTTCCGCTTACTCCTTCTTCCCTGAAAACTTTTACAACCTCAATTTCCAGTCACTGTTGCCTTTGGCATCGTTCTCTGCATATGGTTTCCTGTGATTCCAGTCCGTGTCATTGGGTGACCTGTCCTTCGCTGGATACTCTTACATAAATCACTGCCTTGAGTTTGTTGGTTCAAAATCTTTCTTCGTCGGTTTTTGGGGTAACAAAAAATCAGGAAGTTGAAGCTGTTTTTTTTAACTTTTTTGTTTTGCTCATGGTATAAGAAAATATGATAAAACATAATATAAATCTTTGGTTCGGTAAAATGATAATGATTTTCATGTAATAATCAATACGAAAAAAGAGTGATTTAGCCACTCTTCGTTTATTTTATGGGATGATGACCGTTTTCAAGATTTCTGATGATGATTTTTGCCATCATTTTAAAGGAATACACCATCAGTTTGACGGTTTCGTCCGGAATAATCTCATCAAATTCTTTTCAGAGAATCTTTCTGACTTTTATTATTTCTTTTTCCATATCCATTTTATTTTTTGTTTTAATCAATTAAAAAATTTAAGAATTAAGAGATTTAGAAATTGTTACATTTTACTTTGTACATCAATATAATTCATTGATATATTGCTCTATTGGTAAATTGATACATTGTTATATTGGTACATTATCAAAACCATTGTTTTCTGATTTCCTCCGCAATCCTTGCTGTCATTAATGGCGGAACACTCATTCCGCAAACAAAACGGACGGAGGTGTTGCAGAAATCAAAATCGGTGGGGAAACTGCTGATGCGGATGTATTCGGTGTCATTGAGATTGCGGACTTCGTTGTAATAGACATTCGCACCGCTTGAAGTCAAAGTGGGTGCAACAATGTTATCATACAAAATATACGTACTGAAGAATGCATTAAAAGTATTGATATTTCTGTATTTCGCATCCGCAAACTTGATGTTCTGGTCGCCGTATTCTACAAAAGGTCGCCTTTTTACGATAGAAGGTCGGAGATGAGGATGTGTTGTTGAATTTTTATCGGCAATTTCTCCGAAATACACAGGAGGTTCGCTAAAATCCAATTGCAAGTCAGGAAGTTCCAAATCCTTTCTCCTCGCAATAAAGAAGATGCGTTCACGGGCTTGTGGAACTCCCATCGTTGCTGAATTGAGTCTGAAAATCTGAACTTCGTATCACAAATTTTCCAACCTTTCAAATACTTCAATTGCATACTTCTTGGCTCTACCCGCAATCAGTCACGGAACATTTTCCATAATAACCACTTTTGGTTTTAATTTTTCTACAGTATCGCAGAATACTAGAACCAATTCGTCCAAGACTTGTTTTTTCTGCCCTTCTTTGAACATTTTTTGTTTTCATCGGGTTTCTTCACGTTTACCGGACATTGAAAATGCACTGCAAGGCGGAGAACCGTCCAGAATATCCAAGTTGTATAATTCTTCGGGAAGATTGGTACGAAGATTAAAATCTCTGATGTCTTCGAGGTAAAAATATGTAGGTTTGTGATTGTTTTGATAAATTTTCGCCATTTTGGGATCAATTTCTACTCCTCACAAATGATGGAATCCTGCGAGTTTGTATCCCATCGTTGAGCCACCGCCGCCAACAAAAGTTCAAAAGACTTTCAGATTATGGGGAGGTGGATAATCTTGGAGCTTTCGGTTGTACTTTAAATTTTTCGTAATCTTTTCTGATTTTATGAATGGGTATTTCTTCATTTTTAAAGACTCTCTGTTTCATTCTTGGTTTGATTTTACGGAATGTGGTATTTTTTCTTGGATGATTATATTTGGGTTTTGAAGTGTTCATTTCATTTTTGTTTTAGGGAATTAAATGGTCATAAGCGGGAAGTTGGAAGTTGGATGCTGGAAGTTTTGCATCCGTACAATTCATTGCTACATTGGTAAATTGATACATTGCTGCATTATTAAATCGGATAATTCGCCACCAATACCTCTGTTTTCCTTCTTGATTTTCCCGCATTATTGTTGTGACTGGCTGACAAAGGTTTGTCAAATGTTTTTACATATCGGTTGTATTTTTTGATGTAGGCATTGAGAATTTCTCAAGGATAATTGGAGAGTAAAAATTTTCATTTGATGTTTGCGAGAACTTCTAAATCACGTTTAAAATCATCTTCAGAATACATTTTGGAATAATGAGCACAGTTGGTGTTAATGTAGGGAGGGTCACAATAGATAAACGCATTTTCGGAGTCTCTGCTCTGGATGACTTTGTAGGCTTCATTTTGCTCGATCTGCGTATAGCGGATTCTATCAATTAGATTAGCTCCAAATAAATCCACCTTATTTTTAAATACTTGGGAGGATCTTTTTTCTTTGTCGAAGCCCCACGATCAGACACGATGCAGGAAGCCTTGATTGGTTACTACGTACATTGCCCATGCTCTAATTACAGGATCATCGGCAAATAATCGAGGACAATCGTAAATCAGCATGGCTTTTTTGTAGGTTTCCCTGCTGTGGAGCGTATCTTTTATTTTGGTTTCGAGTTGTTTTCCTTTATTTTTCAATACCTGATAAAAGTTAACCAGATTCATATTTACATCGTTAATCACTTCACATTTGGCGGGTTCTTTCGCCCGAAATAGTGAACCGCCACCGAAAAACGGTTCTATGTAAATTTTATGTTCAGGAACTAATGGGATAATGTGTTTGAGCATATTCTGCTTACCACCATAATAACTAATTGGAGTTTTAAGCAGTACTTTAGGCTTGTTTTGGCTGGCTTCGTTTGCTTTTGTCATTTTGTTTTAAGGCAATTACAAAATAAAAATATGTAAGAATCTCACTTTTCGAATGAAAATGGCCTGTCAAAACAAGCCATTGATAATGGTTAATTGTTAGATATTAATAGTTAAAGGCTAAGTATTCTTTGCCTTTTCAGATTTTTTGGAAGATGGTTTTTCTTCCAGTTTCTTGTCTTCAGATGATACATCCGAATGCTTCGGAGATTCCGAAACTTTTTTGTCAGTTCCTTTTGTAGAGATAGAATCTGGATGTTCCGAAACCTTTTCCGATATTGGAGTATGCTCCAATGTTTCTGTTTCTTTGTTTTCTGATTTTAATTCAGAATTTTCTTCCGTTTCCTTTTCAGGAGACGAATGGACTTTAGAATGCATCCATTCTTGAAGCGTTGGAAGTTGTGATACTTCTTTGCTCCACCTGCTCATCACATAAGAAATAATTTTAAAATCATCTCCAATAAGCTGCAGGAGCTCATTATTTTCCATTTCTACGAGGTTGAATTCCGATGGAACTTCGCCCTCGAAGTTGTGGGTAATAATTTCGATCAATTCTTTTCGGGAAAAATGTTTGACCATTTCCGTACTGATGGATTGATACTGAGGTTCAGATTTAACTCTGTCTTTGAGCACCGTTGAAAATATTTTCAACAATGCCGTTTTGTTTTCGTTCATAAATTTAGATATTAGAGGTTAGATATTAGACAATAGAGCTTAAAGCCTACTGCTTAATGCTTAACGCAATTTAATTAAGGTTAATCGCAAGGATTTGAAATCCGCCAACTTTGGAGTTTTCTTCGGAAAGACTTCCGTTTTCGATAAGTGCTCTTCTGGTGTTTCTTGCCATTCTGTAGGTCTTATAAAAAGGTTTTGGATCACATACAATGTAATCCATTCCCAATTTCGGAGCCTTTTGGAGAATAACAAAGTGAACATAGATAAACACATAGTTTCCTTTTATCATCATAGCTTTATAGAATAAATGATGACAAATTGGGTTGCGTTTTCATTCGGAATAATCTGCTCGATCTTCCGATCTTCATCAAAGAGATTTCCGAGTTCAAAATTGACAAAGTCCTGAAAATTCAAAGGTTCTTCCACAAAAGTTTCAAGATAATTTTGGTGCATCTCGGCATCAAGAATCATGATTTGCTTTACGAATTTTTTATTTTCCATTTTGTTTTACGTTTTTGAATTTTAATTCATTATTCCACCAAATCATCCCAACCTAATCTTTTGTAGATTTCGAGGTTATGATCAAAAGCACCTTTGCAGCGGTGGGTTGGCTCTCTGTTTTCGCCTTCCGTTCCATGGCAGATTTGGTGGGCTTGAAAAAGCGTTCTTGCAACCACTTCATTGGCTAGTTTTTCATCCTGCCGTTTTCCTTTTGAATTGGGTTTAAATGGACAGGTTTTGCAATAGTTCTTCATTACTGGAACTTTTTTAGGGTCGATTTCCATAATAAATGATAATTGATTGATGATGTTTGATGAATTGTACAATACAACAAATTCAGCATTGGTAAATTGGCTCATTGCTAAACTGTTACATTGATTTATTTCGTCCAATACTTTTCCGCTTCATTAAAGCCAATCCATTGTCCATTTTGGTCAAAACCACGGTTTGCCAACTCGTGACGGATGATTTTTTCGAGCGGAACTTTATATTGCAGGACAAAACGCAATAATTCTCCTTCCATTACAGAAAACTTGCCGAGCAAATCTTCCCAATGTGAGAGCATTTGTGAATCACGGGATATTTCCTTCAGTTCCTCATACGAAAGGTGTTCGTAGGTTTCGGGAAGGGAATAATGATGACTGTGGATGTCCATTTCTTCTGCCGTCTGTAAATCGGCAACAGCGAAATTATTTTCTGGTCCGTCAAACACCATAAAGTGTTTGGGAATATTTCTGTACTCAAACTCCAGCCATAAAGCCCTGTCTCTGGCTTTATCCAGATTGTCGTAAAATTCTAAATATGATTGTTTCATTTTTGTTTTATAAAATAATTGGATAAAAGATTACAGGCTTAGGATCTGGAGCTGATGTTCTTCAAACTGTTCTTCCGAAATGAGAAGCGATTTTTTAGATGCAGCTTCCCACTCGGTAGCATAATATTTGGAAAGAGGAACAGAAATATATTTGTCCTCTTCTAGCACAGAAGATTCAAATACGGCATAAAGCGGTTCGGGAGTTCCCGCCTTTCGGCAAAGTGCCTTGAAATTGCTGTGGTCATACTCATCCCAATCCGCCAATATTTTGGTCATCAGATAATGGGTTTCGAGTTGGAGCTGACAAAGAACGTCATAGACTTTCTGTGGCGTGATTTTCTCTTTCAGTTCTTTCTTCCATTTTTCGATGGAATACGACAGAATATGAATATCGTCTCCGATGGCTTCCAATATATCTTGTCTGCTCATCGTTTTCAAATCGTAGTGTTCAGGCACTTTATCCAAGTACAGCCACTTCAAAATGTGTTGAAGTTCTTCCTTACTTAGAATGTTACCGAATACAGGACTTAGAGTTTCCACTTTGTCTCTTTCGATTCTTTGCTGAAGCATTTTCATAAAGCACTGCACCAAAAGGCGGTTTTTGTTTTTGTTCATTTTTTTTTAAAGATTTTAGAGATTAGACATTAGAAGTTAGGGCTTAAAGCCTACTGCATATTGCTTACTGCTTACTACTTTGAGCATTGAAGCAAAAATTCGTTTTCATCGGGAAGTTGATCCAAAGGAAATGAAGCCAAGATTTTGACAGGATAATAATCGTTTTCTCCATCATAGAGAGGAAAGAAACGGTCTTCTTCTGAAATTCCCGAGGTGTTAAGACCTTTGTAGACTTCAAAAGCATTTTTATCATAGTCAATTACATACGCCCATTCACAGAACAAACTGTCGGAAGCAAAATCATACGCATCGGTGGTTGCGATTTCATCAAGATGATGAAACTCTAATAATACTTCCAAGATTTGCCCTTCGGTTAATTTTCCGTAGCGTTCACGATAGCGGAAAGGATACTTCTTTTTAAATTCTTCCTTCTGCTTGTCGTTAAGTATTCCGTTGGTACAACCGATCGATTCCAGAAATTCGTCCTGTAGCTTTTGGTCTTTTTCGTTCCAAAGGCGAACTTTGGGTAGAATTTCTTTCAGGTTTTCGGTGTTCTTAGGATTGCTAAAGAATTTTAACAGCTTAATTCCCAATGAATCGGGAAATCCGTCATACTGCCCATACTGGGCGACTTTCACTTCTTGGTTGTGTACCACCACGGTTAAGTTTCTTGTTCCCATTAGTCTTCTTCATTTTCAGAGTTAAAGTCGTCTTCAGGGTCACAATAATCGCAGATGGTAGCAATCGCATGATCGTAGTCTCCGCTTTTGGCTTCTTCGAGGACGGCATCAATTTCCTGTTGCGTCCACTTCTCACGTCTTGCCTGTCTGGAGAAAGCTCCCATAATAGCGAAGATGTTAGAGTCGATAGTCGTCAAATCCAAGCTGACGGTTTTGTTGATTTCGTTTTTGTTTTCCATTTTGTTTTAAGATTTTAAAGGATTAATAATTGGTTGTCTGTTGATTGTTGTTGGTTGATGGTTTTTAGTTTCTTTTCGATTGATTGTTAAATTGTTAAACTGATACATTGTTACACTTCTTAATTCTTTACATTTTTATTTTTGATGTTCTGGTAGGTCTTGCCGGCGATGGTGCTTCTATGGATTTTTGTTCCGGATGCAAGGGAATGTGGTCAATATTGACTTTACACTTTTTTATTTTAGAGATAAAGAAAATACAGTATAGAAATAGGAGAAATGAGGGTATTATTGCAAACGAAAACGAGCGTATTTCCTTGCAATAATGGGGCTTTTCGCACCTTCTTTAGAGGTAGCCAAAAAGGTAGTCATAAAGGTAGTTATAACGGTACGGGTCAGTATATTGACATTTTTAGACTGTTTTTGAAAAGGACTTGCAATTTTTAAAATAAAAGATATGTACCACCTCCGCTTTATTCCATAAAAAATTGAAAAATGAAACTCAAAAAAATGTACCATCATTTAAAAATGTCCCTGAAATTTTATTTTTTAGTCCCAAACCTGTTCTGCCAATTCCAGTGGAATCGTTAAGAAGACACCTTCTTATCACAGGTAGGACAGGTTCATGAAAATCAGTGTACCTCAAATCATTGTTTTATACACTGCAATACCAGTCGCATCGAAAACAGCAGTACAGCTTAATCCTACTAGATCCTCACGGAGATTTAGCAGAAGAGATTCTAAAATTTCGTTTGAATAAATTAAAACCTGAACGCATTGTCTACATCGATCCACATCGGGAGAAAGGAAAAATCCCTTGTATCAACCCATTCCGACAGAAGGTTTCTGATCCGACAATGATTGACTTACTTTCCCAACAATTTGCCAAAACCTTTTCGGAATTGATTGCAGAAGCAGGATTGTCGCTCCAAATGGAAACCATTTTAAAACCCTGTCTTTCGGTATTACTGGAACAAGGAGAATGTGGATTGCAGGATTTACAAGTCTTTATGGATGATACCCAAAATGAGCATTGGGTGGAACTTGGGAAAAAATCTTCGTTCTCGGTGTATCGCCAGTTTTTTGAAACCGCATTCCTCAAGAAAAAGTATGCACCCACCAAACTGGCAATCTATACCAGATTACAGCATCTGCAGAACAATTACAGTTTTTACCATATGATGAACGGCAAAAGCCAATTCAATCTGAAAAGTTTAATGAAACAATGAAAAGTGATTATTTTTAATCTCAGCAAAGGAAAATTAGGAAACGATACGAGTAAGGTGCTCGGAAGATTTATCTCGGCAACACTCGTGAGTATTGCCCTGCAAAGAACGTATGAACCCCAATATACCAGAAAACCTACCTATGTATTTGTGGATGAGTTCCACAATTTTGCTTCTGAAAGTATGGAAACGGTGTTTTCGGAAATGAGAAAATTTAAACTTCATTTCATTGTGTGAACCCAAAGCGTGAACCAACTTCCAGTATCGTTAAAAGAAACTGTCCTCAATAATACTGCCGTAAAACTGGTGTGAATCAATGGAATCTCAGCACTCAAGGCACAGGCTGGAGATTTGGGCGTTCCCATACAGCAACTGCAAAGTCTTTTCCCGTTTTGGTTTTATCTCAAATACGATCATTATCCCGCCAAAAGGATGAGAAGTCCGGATTTTCTGATTAAAAAATCAACCCTTCGACAAGCTCAGGGCAAGGAAAAATATTTGATGAGCTATAAGGAAATCAAAAAGATACTATTGGATGATTCAACACTCTATAGAACAATATCTTCTGATTCATACCAAACGAAGCAAACTAACGATAAGGAAAATGTAAGTGATGATTTCTCGACAAAAGATTCTGTTTCTGATACGCTTCATGTAAGCAAAAAACCAAGTTCGTCCCAAAACCAGTGAGAGTCCACCACGAATTGCAAACCCGAGTTTAAATTATAATTGGTTCTTGTTATAAAAATACAAGACGGATTTTCGTCTCTTTATTTTTTTTTACCCAAAGAAACTATGATTACCAAAAGACTATTTTTCAGAACCATTTCTCCAACCCAAGAGAAAATTCTTACCCAATTGGCGAGATATAAATTTTTAACCTCATGACAAATGCTTCGTCTGGGAATAATGACGGATAGGGCAAATCTCAACAAACAGATTTCGGAACTCAGGAGTTGGAACAAATCATTGATTGGCTCCGTTACGTTTGGCACAAGTCCTAGATTTTGAAGACTGGAGAGCGTCCATCATTTGACAAGCTACTGAGCAAGTTTGATTAAAGAGCGCCTTCATTTTGATGATCATGTAAGATTTCCAAAAGGAAAAGGCGTTTTATTTCAACAAGATTATGTGCATAGAATAACTACTGTCGATGTCCATATCGCCCTACAAGAGCAGTCTTCCGATCATCATTGGGAGTTGCTCATTTTTTTAGCCTATTTTGATAAAGGTACTTCGGCAAAGAAAAGAGGCTATAAAGCAGAATCGACGATTACCATTTCAAGGAATGAGCATCTGATTGCCGATGCCTTGTGCATGATTCAAACTCCCAAAAGAAAGGAACTGTATGCTGTAGAAGTTTTTAACGGAAATGACACCCACAGAGTTCACAAATCTCTTCTGCATCATCTGAAAGCTTTATCCGTAGGACAACCGAGTAAAATGTTCGGGCTGAATCACGGCTCTCGTATTCTTTGCGTGTTTGAAACAGAAAACAGCAAGCTCAATGTGATGAAAAGACTGAATGAGGACGGACGTTTTAAAGAAGCCAGACTTCATTTTCTCTTCAAAACCATCGGGGAAGTTAGAGAGAATGTTTTTGATAGATGGGAATTGTTTGATGGGGGAAGTGTAAACCTGTTTTAAAAGAAAGGAGAGCCGTTAAAGCTCTCCTTTCTTTTACTGCTATTTGATTAAAAAAATCCAAAACACAAGATTCTTTTATTGGTTGATCCCGAAAATTTTACAGCTCCAAGTCCAAATCTTTACTGATTTTTTCGGCGGTTTTTTCAAGGGCAAACAAAGAGCGGTCTCTGTCGGTTTGAAGTTCAACTTTACTTTCCTGCTGTATTTGAAGGATTTCTTTAGAGTAGGTGTTGTAAAATTCTTCTATTTCCTGCTCGCTTAAATCCTCGTAATCGTAATGGTAAATGGTATCCATTCCAAATTTATTCGCCAAAGCAAAGAAATCCAATGGTTCGTCATAGGTCAGGATTTCCTTCGCCAAAAATCTTTTGAGGCTATCTTTGGAATCCTCCGCCATTGACTGTAATTTTTCAAGTGCTTTTTTTTCGTTCATGTGATTGATTTGTACAAAGTTAATGAAAATCTTAATCGTTTTTATGGGTGTGTATATCTGAAATTTTAAAAATTGCAAGGGGTTTTAAAATTTTTGTTGGAGATTTTTTGTTTTCAAAAATTGATGTGTCAAAACACACCAATTCAGTTTTACTATTCTTCTTCAGAAGTAATGATGTCCATATTTTCTGCAAACAGACGCAACACCATAATACTCTTGAACAATTCAGGTTCTACGATAACCGGAAGATTCTTTCCATCGCAGAATAGCCAAGATCCGTGAGATTCTTGAGTGTCAATCTCACCCAAAATAATGTTGGTAAATCCATCTTCGTGCTTATTGTCTTCATTGACCAAAGGCACGATGATCTCAATGCTTTTCATTTCCTCAGGAGTTAGCTCCTCGGTTTCAGATTCTCTTTTAGGAAGCATTGCTATCGCTCCCAATTGGGTAATCGTTTGAATTGCTTTGGCAACTTCAACGCTTTTTACTTTAATTTTCATTTTTAGTGGGATTTTGTTTTCCTGACGCTGAGGCGGTCAGTGTAACCACTTCGTTTTTAACGAAATATCCCACTTTAATTATTTATTAGTAAAAGTCAATAGTATTTTAGCTACTGAAAAAACTTTATAGGAACAATGTTATTTTCTATAATTTTTCAATTCCTCTTTTATATCTTTTTCCAAATTTAATGCATCTTTTAGGTATATTTTTATTTGTTCCATTGTTTCATTATTATTGTTAATATCTTCTGCAAGATTGCTGTAGATATTAACCGCCTTATGAATTGCTTCCAAAGCTAAATCATAATCTTTTAGCTTATAGTAACAATAACCTATTGTATGAAAAATAGATTTTGAGGTTTTTGATTCTTCAAAATATTTTTGATTCAGAAATAATTTTCTATTGCAATATTCAATAACAAATCTCCATTTTTCATACTTTAAAAATAGATGGACAATTGCTTGATAAAAATCTTCTAATACTTTATATCGTATTTCAGCCATATACGTAATAACACTATTATTACTGGTGTTATTTTTAATTATACTGTTGGAGTATTCATGATATACTTTGAAAAAGAAAAAATCTTCTTTACTATTACTTTCATTTTCTTTAATAAAATTTTTCAAAAATTGGCGATTGTATTCATATAAAACCAACAGGATTTTATTTATTATTTCTGAAAAATTATTTTTTGAAGATAAATCTGAATAAGCGAGAATATATTTATTTTCCAGTGTATGTAATTCTGCTTTTATTAAATTCTCAATTATGGGAATGTGGTTTGAACGAACAGCAAATTTTGTAAGGAGCTCTTTAAAATCGTCTAATTTTTTATTTAGATCATCATTATTTAAATTATTTTCGATGTATAAAGCCTTGGCTTTATCATATGATTTCAAAGCCCTATTAAAACCTTTCAAGTAGAAATAACACAATCCCGATTTTATATTTAAATCAACCAATTGATAATAATCAATCTTTTTTGAATTTGATAGAATATTTAGTCCTTTGATAACATATTCATTTGCTTTTCCATATATTTTGTATTCAAAATATATGGAATATAAAGTACTATAATATTTCGTCAGCAGTGTGGCGTTTTTATTTTTCTTATACAGAATATCGAATTTAGATTGTATAATTGTTTCTAATTTTTCTGATAGCCCTTTTTTGTATTCTATTTTGTTAAGTGCAGAAGAATCATTTTTGAATAAACTAATACTAGGATGGTTTGTTGGTAATGTGATGCAAATCTCTCTGTTCTTTTCTAAATAAAAATTTGCTTTTTCTAGATCTTCACTCTTAAGATAGATTAAGGTAAGCTGATGATAGGCAAATGAGAAAGAGGGGTCGTCTTCTTTAAATATTCTATTCTTAATTTCCAACTCTTTTCCAATAAACTCTTTAGCTTTATCATATTCTTTCAAGGTAATATAATAGGATGCAATTTCACTAAAAAGTATTGCATTATTCAATAATAAATTTCTATAAACTCTTAACGAAAGAATCATCCTTTCAGGAATGTTTTCTTCTAAAATATCTAATATTTCTTGTCTGCTTCTAATTATTTCTTCTAACTCTCCAATTTTTTTATTTAGATGTCCGCCTGCTGTTCCACGCATTGCAATAATATTTGAACGTGAAAACAATAACATATCGTTTGCAATGAGATAAATTATTACATCCGTTTTATTTTCAAATTCCAATATATTTTCAATTTTATTTTCCCTAAAGAAAGAATCAAGAAAATCCGTCATTGAAAAAAGCCGCTCAGAGCTATTACGAACTGAAGCTGAATAAAGGCTAATACTATAGGACATAACATCTCCAGAGTTTTTCTTGGCTTTAGAAATTGTCAGTAAATTATATAATGTTGTCATTATTTCAATACTAATCTCTGGTGTTTTTTCTAATTTTTCTAATTTGTTTAAATAGCTGATTTCGTTTTTTTTCGCTTTTTCATATAATCCAAGACTAATATATCTTGAGGAAATAGCTTTTTCTAAGTTGGTTACATCTATATCGTCTCCAGTAATATTTTCCAGAATAGATTCAGATAACACAAGGTAATCTAACTTCTTTAAATCATTTTTTGTCTGCCCTTCTAAATATTGAATTGTTGAATAAAAAAAATCATGTCTATTCACATATCTTTTGAGAATAATACTTTTTACTAGACCATGCAGCCGTATTCCTCCATCATCTTTCTGAATCCAACCTTTGTCAGTAAGGATGTTAATATGATGAATAAAAATATCTATTGTTTTTTCTTCATACGAATTATTAAGGTAAACTTCCTGAAACAAATCTATAGGAATTGATTCTTCTTGTAATAAAGCAATATTCAGAAGTATTTTACATTCTTCATCGCTTAATTCCGAGGTTTCAAAAACAATTTCCAAATACTTCTCAACATTGTCTATAGATAATCCTCTTTCTTTATTGTGTTTGGTATTAACCTTTGTTTTTTCTACTATATTAATTCCTTTTTCTCTAAACCGTCTGACAAGCCCAATAATGCTTAAATTCATTTGCTGGGCTGTTTTTGCCAGCAGTTCTATTGTTAACGTATGATATTCAATAGCTGATAGTAATGGCAGAAGCATATCAGTATCTTCTTTTCCATGATAATGCTTATAAAATAGTTCCGTAGCTTCCTTGTAAAAAGCAGGTACACGGAAATCATAAAACTCATCCAGAACTTCCTGTGAAGTAACAATAATATTCCAATTTTCATTGAGGTGGATTTCATCTTCATAATCATAGACCGATTCATCGGCGTTGTCTAACACCAACAAATTAGTTCCGTTTATATTTCGTAACCGACTCGTGATATAATGCAAGAGGTCTTCGGCCTGTATTTCTTCTTTTTCAAAAGATCGGTGCTTATCTGCCAATCCCAAATTATTTAAAAGTCCGATTCCTTTCCTATGAGTAAAAGCATGAAGCAATCCTTTTGAACAGTCAAGCCAAATGATATGATTGTATGAATCATAATAATGCTGTACAAAATGTTTAACTAAAAAAGTTTTTCCCTCTCCAGATATTCCTGTAACTGAAAATTTTCTCTTTCCCTGCTTATGAATCAAATCAAAAATTTCTTCTATAATTCCTATTCTTAAAACATATTTCTCAATTTCAATTTTAGGTATGGCATTGAGTTCTTTGTTAGGGTTTGTTACCTCATGTATTATTACCGTAGAATTATTATCTTCAGGATTAGGCTTGACTATGAGTTTGTAAGGGGCTCTGCTAAAGTCCTCCAACCAACTATTCCAACCCGGCTTACCTAAAAACACACAATAAAAATCAAATGATTTGGGAGTCAGGTCATTGTTACTTTCAAACAAAAAACTTCTGGTAGTACGAAAATCTTTAACCATGCATTTGTTTATGCTCTCTTTTTTATAATTATCCGAGTAGAGAAATTGAGGATCATCTTTAAATATTTTTTTAAAATAACTTGAAGAAAAACCGTCCTTGTAACGCTTAATTATATTCCTCTTCTCAGTATCAGTAAGAGTTTCATTTGCAATTTCTAACAAGAACGAATTAAATACTGTTTTGAGTTCAGTTCCAAACGCTTCCACAATTTTATTGTGAATTGATGAAAAATCTGCATCCTCAATCTGATCATAGCCCACTAATATCGCTTCGGATTTCTTATAAACATTATCTCTCAGTACTTGTATGCTCATGATTGAATTTTTTTCTCAATCAAATATATAAAAAATTCATTACAGATATAACGTGTTAATAATCAAGTTATTAAACATCCGTTGCAATCCCATTGCAATGGCAATGCAGTCGTTGTGGCTTAAAAAAAGGAGATAAAAGTTCCTTTGTAATGTTAAAACGAAACAAAACAGGTTTACTCCTTTGAGTCCTTAAAAAGGAGACGTGAATATTCTACTATAATTTTTTTA
>NZ_JBXUGL010000028.1:0-43477 GCF_057180505.1 Chryseobacterium sp. HNCC26DJ241
TACAAATGTAGATGTTATCGATGAGGAAAGATTAATCGCTGCTTAAGTCGAACTCACGTTATTTAGATTTGTGGTTTGGTGTAGAACCAAAATTCGGAGGTGAAAAGATTGAAATAAAGTAACTTTGAAGTGAAGCCTCTTTGTAAAGTTTTTTAACTTTCCTATTTTTGCCAATAGAATTTTGGAAAATCTAAAATCTAAAATCTAAAATCTAAAATTTTAATGTCACGAATTTTAACCGGAATACAAGCAACAGGAACTCCACATTTGGGAAATCTTTTAGGTGCTATTATTCCTGCAATTGAATTATCTGAACAGCAAAAAAACGAATCCTTTCTCTTTATTGCTGATCTGCACGCTCTAACACAGATCAAAGATCCTGAAATTTTTAAGCAAAACACTTACGAAACTGCTGCAGTATGGCTTGCTTGTGGTTTAGATACCGAAAAAGTATACTTTTACAGACAGAGTGATATTCCGGAAGTGTGTGAGCTTTCGTGGTATCTTTCCTGTTTTTTTCCTTATCAGAGACTTACATTGGCACATTCTTTTAAAGATAAAGCGGATCGTTTGCAAGATGTAAATGCCGGACTTTTCACCTATCCAATGTTAATGGCTGCAGATATTCTTTTATACGATGCGGAAATTGTTCCGGTTGGAAAAGATCAGTTACAGCATTTGGAGATTACGCGAGATGTGGCAGAAAAATTCAATCGTCAAATGGGTGATGTTTTTGTGCTTCCGGGAGCAGAACTTCAGGAAAACACAAAATATGTTCCGGGAACTGATGGATTTAAAATGTCAAAATCCAGAGGAAACATCATCAATATTTTTCTTCCTGAAAAAGAACTGAAAAAACAAATCATGGGAATCGAAACCGATTCTAAATCTTTGGAAGAACCAAAAGATCCTGAAACCGACAAAGTTTTTGCTATTTATGAACTGATTGCAGATCCTGCACAAACAGAAGAATTAAGAAAAAAATATCTTGCCGGAAATTTCGGATATGGACATGCCAAAACCGAACTTCTGAATTTAATTTTATCCAAATACTCAAAAGAACGCGAGCTTTTCAATTATTACATGAACAATCTGGAAGAATTGGAAACAAAATTGCAGGAAGGCGCAGAAAAGACTAGAAAAATTGCAGCCGAAACCCTGAAAAGAGTAAGAACAAGCTTAGGAATAAGTTAAGATCCTTTCCAAAAGAAAGGATTTTTTATTTACAAATAATTAAAATTCTCATTCATAACCAATAACATATCAATTTAAACTCTTTGCAATAAATATAAAGCATATCATTCTATTTATCATAAAACTGAGCTAATAAAAAAATAAAATATCATTTTTCAAAAATATAATCTAATAGCAATATAAAATTTTCTTTTCTGAAAGGCTGAAGAAAAAATACGAATTCTAATTCTGTATTACTTAGCCAAAAAGTACTTTATACTTTTGAAGAAAGAAAAAAACAAATGAAAGCAAAATTACTTTTTTTAACAGGTTTGCTATTTTTTGCAAACGGAAACTCTCAGCTTAAAACTATTGATCTGAGCAGTGGTGTGAACGACAACAATTCATTGATGGCTATCAATACTGAAGATCCGGATTGGAAATGTGTTTTGGCTGATAATACGATTGTACCTACAACAACAAGATCTGCGGAAGCCAATTGGTCAAATGCTTTACTTAATAATACGGATCATAGCCTTTGGATAAAAGGAGGTTCTCCGGATGTTGGTTATTATAACTACAAGAGTAAAATTTTTGAAATTCCTGCTAATGCTATCAATGCTGTACTTAATCTTCGAAGTTTGTCTTATGTGCGAAACTGGACAAGTCTTGTAAAAGTAAATGATGATAATTCTGAAACTGCTACACAAATAACAGCTACTATTTGGGATGCTGTAGATGGTGCGGTTGGTTGGTGGAATGGAAGAAGCCCCGAAGTGGTCAATTATTCTTTAGCTCCCGGAAAATATTATATTTTGGTAAAAGTATATTCCAATAATCCTACAAAATGGCAATCTATTGACGTTCACTCAAAAGTAACGTATGAGCTACCGACTTTTGGTGTTTCAGAAACCAAAAAAGATATTGATATTTATCCAAATCCTGCAACTGATTTCATTACAGTTAGTGATAAAAACTTTACTTCTTATAAGATAAGTTCTATTAATGGAGATCTAATTAATACCGGAAAAATTAATAATAGTAAGATTAATCTTCAAAATTTAAAATCAGGAGCATATCTTGTTACCTTAATTTCGGAAGAGCATAAGGAAATCACTAAAAAGGTGATAAAGAAATAAATTTTTATTGATTGATAATTTTAAACCTGTACTCGTGTACAGGTTTTTTTATAGAAAATTCTTAAGCTCAGTTAATGCTTTAATAGTTATAATATTTTCTGCTTCAAGATCATCATTAAAAACATCAAAAAATACAGCTTCCAGGCCAAAAGCTTTTGCACCTTCCACATCTGCAATCCAGTCATCGCCAATCATTATAGACTCTTCTTTTTTAGCCTTTGCTTTTTGCAATGCGTATTCGTAAATTTCAGGTTGTGGTTTTCGGATATTGATTTCATCGGCACTGGTAATGGTTGTAAAGTAATTTTTGATTCCTGAAAACTCGGTTTTTTTATACGTTACTTCCTGAAAACCATTAGACAATATGTGCAATTCATAATTTTTTTTAGATAAATATTCCAAAATTTCCAAAGTTCCGGAAACCAATTCGTTGTAATTCAGAATTTCATCAAGAAAATTATGCTCAAAACGTTGAGATAGAGGCTCATCATCAATTCCAAAAAAAAGAAAAGAATCATAAAAACGATGTTTCCGCAGATATTCTTTATCTATTTTCCCATCTCGGATCTGTGCCCAAAGATTTTCATTAATAGTAAAATATTCTTTGTGAAATTCTTCAAAATCAAGCTGATACTTTTCTCTTACATTCTCACGAATAAAAATATCTTTCAAAGTAAGCCAGGCGTTTTTACGGTGATCCCAAAGTGTATTGTCCAGATCAAAAAAAATATGCCTTATGTTTTTCATAAGGCACAAAGGTAATCAAAATTAATTTTTTTAGTTTTTAGAAACCGTATAACTTTTCCCGGCAGCTTCTACTACTGCAATACTTTTGGAAAATTTTAGTAGAAAGTCAATTGTTTGTTTTCTGGGTTTCAAAACTTTAACAGTAAGAGTGTTGTTTTTTCTCATAGGCAACTCCTTTTTTCTTTGAAACGTTGCTCTGAAAAAAATATTGTATCATCTTGTTAAAATAATATTATTTTCCTCCATAATTTTTCGGAGGTTGATTAAGGCATAGCGTACTCTTCCCAAAGTAGTATTAATGCTGGTATCCGTATGCTCTGCAATTTCCTTGAAACTGAGACCATCAAAAAACCGCAACTTTATTACTTCTTGCTGATTTTCAGGAAGGTAATCTAACATTTTAGTCAAATCTTCATTTATCTGATGCGTAATCAATCTTTCTTCTATATTCTCTTCTTTTTCTGCAATAAGGTCGAAAATAGAAAATTCTTCGCTTTCGAATGAAGTTTCCGAAACCTTGTTAAATTTAGCTTTTAATCTGAAATGATCTATAATAAGATTGTGAGCAATACGTTTTGCCCAAATAATAAATTTTCCCTCTTCATTATAACGGTTTTCCTTGAAGGTAATAATAACTTTCATGAATGTTTCCTGGAAAATATCATTAGCAAGATCTTCATCCATAATTTTGTAAAAGATGAAGGTAAATAAATCTTTCTGATGCCTTTCTATGAGTATAGAAAGAGCCTTTTCGTTGCCATTTTTGTATGTGGTAATAAGTTGGCTATCTGAGTACGTATTCATAAATTTTCCCTTTATTCACAGACTACTCCTCCAGATTTAAAAATCCGAAAAAAAAGGCTGTGTTAGTAATAAAGTAAAAATCTATTCGATAGCTAAAATTTTGAGTCTGTAAAAATAATAAAAAAGTTAATACTTTGTTAATTTTTTTTGCAAAAAAAGCATTTTTTTTCTATTTAGACAAATCATTTATTACTACAAGAGGGATATTTAATGTGAAATTGATATTCAGACCTTTCAATTCCTTCCCATTTATTCCTTGTTTATCTAAAGAAAATCCATAACCTCCTGACAAATCTACAATTCCAAATAATGTAACTCCGATTTTTGGAGCAATGTATTTGGTTGTCACTTCCGCACCTGCCAGAAAATAATATGAATGATAAAAATCTACATTTTTCTCAAAGTTCAGAAGAACATCTCCCTGAATTTTTGGAAGAATTGCAAATTTGGAATGTACCGAACCTATCATTGCAGAAGCTCCCAATCTGTAGATGACATCATCATTATTCAAAAAAAACAATCTTCCTCCTACTTCTCCAAAACTCTGATTTTGGTATGCATACCCAACATTCACCATCTTATGAACGGCAACTTGGGCATTCACTTTCTGAAAAAAGACCAGAAAAAAAAGCGGAAAGAGAACGAAGATTCTTTTCATTATGTTAAGTTGTTTTACGTTCAGCAAAGTTAAATGAAAATCAAAGAATAAAAAACTGCTTTACCAGAAGGAAAAGCAGTTTATTTATTGTAAAAAAGAAATTACAATTGAAACTCTTTTTTAATTTCCTCCACTTTATCCAATTTTTCCCAGGTGAAAAACTCAAGATTATCAATAGTTTTCAGCTCTCCGTTTGGTTTTTTGAACGATTTGCTGCCTACATAATAATCTCTTCCCATATGTCCGTAAGATGCGGTTTCCTGATAAATAGGATTTCTGAGTTTTAGATTTTGTTCGATAGCGAAAGGTCTCAAATCAAAAATTTTCTTCACTTTTTCGGCGATTTCTCCATCATTGAGATTCACTTTAGAAGTTCCATAGGTTGTGATATAAAGACCGCAAGGTTTCGCAACTCCAATTGCATAAGACACTTGTACCAAAACTTCGTCTGCAATTCCTGCTGCTACTAAATTTTTAGCAATATGTCTGGTAGCATAAGCTGCACTTCTATCTACTTTAGAAGGATCTTTTCCCGAAAACGCACCACCTCCATGCGCACCTTTACCTCCATAAGTATCTACAATTATTTTTCTTCCTGTAAGTCCGGTATCTCCATGAGGACCACCAATTACAAATTTTCCTGTCGGATTAATGTGATAGGTAATCTGACCATCAAATAGCTTCTGAATTTCCGGCTTTTGAATTGCTTTTACTCTTGGAATAAGAATTTCGATAATGTCTCTTCTAATTTGTGCAAGCATTTCCTCTTCACTTCCAAACTCGTCATGCTGGGTAGAAACTACGATAGAATCAATTCTTACCGGTTTATGATCATCAGAATACTCGATTGTAACCTGTGATTTTGCATCAGGTCTCAAATATTTTATTGCAGAATTTTCTTTTCTCAAAGCAGAAAGTTCTTTCAAAATAGAATGAGCCAAATCCAATGCAAGCGGCATATAATTTTCCGTCTCGTTGGTTGCATATCCAAACATCATTCCTTGATCTCCGGCTCCTTGAAGATTTGCCCTTGTTTCAAAATCTGCATCTTCTTTTACACGATCTACTCCTTGATTGATATCCGGAGATTGCTCATGAATAGCAGAAATGACACCACAAGAATCTCCATTGAACATATATTCTCCTTTGGTGTATCCAATTCCGTTAATCACATCTCTTGCTATTGTTTGTACATCCAGATATGCATCTGATTTTACTTCTCCTGCCAATACAACTTGTCCTGTTGTCACAAGAGTTTCGCATGCTACTTTGGAAGTGGGGTCAAAAGCTAAGAAGTGATCAATTAATGCATCTGAAATTTGATCTGCTACTTTATCCGGATGTCCTTCGGAAACAGATTCTGAGGTAAATAAATATGGCATTGTTCTATAATTTTAATCAAATTATTTAGAGGGAAAAGAGACTGAACCAAGCCAAAAGTCTGTTTTAGCATTTTTTACGGAGGTTGCAATCAGTCAAATTTTTCCTCATTAAAATTCAGAGGCAAATTTAATATAAATTTTCCGAAAAAAAATTACTGTGGCGAAACATTAATATATTCTTCCGGTTTTTGATTGTAATTCAATTTTTCTTTTAAAGATTGCTTGATAAAAACAGACATTTCATCAAGTATCTTTTGCTTATAGGTTGGTTTATAATAGATCAAAGTAATCTCCCGATAAGGAAATGGTTTTCTGAAGCGAATCACATTTTTTTTCTGCTCGTTAGAAAACTGATCTGTGGCAAGTTCAGGAATGATCGTCATACCACCAATTCTATCCACCATCTGAACCAAAGTATTAATATTGGAAGCATGAAAATCAAGATTTTGAGGCTTCAAACGATTTTCTTTTAGCTGACAAATATTTTCAAATTGTTTGCGAAGACAATTTCCTTCTTCCAAAAGCCAAACTTTGTTTGCGTCTATCTCATCTGGAACAATATAACTATCATTCTTGGTATCAGAATTTGAATCGGAAGAGTATAACATTAGTTCTTCATTGAAAAGGAAATCGTGATAAAACTCTTCTGCTGCATCAAAAGGAGTAGCAATAATTCCGGCATCCAATTCTCCCATTTTCATGGAACGGATGATGTTTTCCGTTGTCATTTCCTTTACATTTAATTGTATTTTGGGGTTCAACTGTAAGAAATCAAAAATTTCTGTCGGAAGTATATATGTAGAAACTGTTGGAATAATTCCCAAATTCAATGTACCTGCTAAAACATTATTAAGAAGACTTGCTTTATTTTTAAGTTCGTTTACAGAATCAATAACCTGTTTTGCTTCTTTTATGATTTCCAAACCTACGTCTGTTGTTCGGATAGGATGCGTAGTTCTGTCAAAAATTTTCACATCCAGTTCGTCTTCAAATTTTTGTATCATTGCGCTCAGAGTAGGCTGAGTAATGAAACATGCTTGTGCAGCTTTACCAAAATGTTTGTATTTATCAACTGCAATTAAGTATTCAAGTTGTTGGATATTCACTTCTAATTAGTTTTATCTATTGCAAATATAATATGTTTTAGCTAAAATCAATCAAAAAAAATAAAAACGCAAATGATAAATAGTAAAAAACAGCGTTTATCAAATATGTAAATCAATACAGAAGCAAATAATATTTTTTTCACCAAAAAAAAGAATACACAGCAAAAAAATCATAAAAAATCATAAAAATATATTAAAAACATGTTAAAAAAAAGAAAAGCTTCTTTTTCTACTTCTTTTTATATAATTTTTCTTAATTTGCATATAATTTAAGTTTTAACCTTTCTCTGTAAGAATGACGTACGAAAATATCATTTTAGATAAAAAAAATGCAATTTCAATTATAACAATAAACAGACCTCAAAGTCTTAATGCACTGAATTCCAAAACAATATCAGAATTAAGTGCAGCTCTTGAAGACTTAGAATCTGATAAAAAAATAAGGGTAATTGTAATTACAGGAAGTGGAGAAAAGTCTTTTGTAGCGGGAGCTGACATTAAAGAATTTAGCGATTTTGGAATGGAAAAAGCTGAAGAACTTGCCAGAACAGGTCAAGAAAAACTTTTTAACAAAATTGAAAATCTTAATAAACCGATAATTGCTGCTGTAAATGGATTTGCATTAGGTGGCGGATTGGAATTAGCAATGGCTTGTCATATCCGTTATGCTTCAGAAAATGCAAAATTAGGTCTTCCTGAAGTTACATTAGGTCTGATTCCAGGATATGGAGGAACACAGCGATTGCCAAAATTAGTAGGGAAAGGTCTTGCAAATGAGTTAATTTTCTCAGCAAAAATGATTTCTGCAAACCGAGCCAAAGAAATAGGATTAGTAAATGAAGTCTTCTCTTTGGAAGAACTTTTGCCAAAAGCGAAAGAACTTGCCGAGACTATTTCTAAAAACTCACCTATGGCTATTGCAAAAGCTATTAAGGCTGTAAACCTCTCTGATACAGAAAAAGGATACGAAGCTGAAATAAAATTTTTCGGGGAAATGTTTGAAACAGAAGACAAAAAAGAAGGGGTAAATGCATTTTTGGAAAAAAGAAAGCCACAGTTTCAATGAAAAATGAATGAAATTTAGTAAATTTGATATAGCATATTTGAAAATGGCGATGGAATGGGCCAAACTTTCTTATTGTAAAAGAAGGCAAGTAGGAGCTCTCATTGTTAAAGACCGAACGATTATTTCTGACGGATACAACGGAACGCCTTCAGGTTTTGAAAATTGCTGTGAAGATAATGATGGAAAAACACATTGGTATGTTCTCCATGCGGAAGCCAATGCAATATTAAAATTGGCAAGCTCCACACAATCCGCAAAAGGAGCAACTCTATATCTGACATTATCTCCATGTAAAGAATGCAGCAAGCTGATTCTACAATCAGGAATTAAAAGACTTGTATATATAGATGATTATTCAGATAATGATGGAATAAAATTTCTAAAAAATCATGAGATTGAAATACTTAAAATACCCGAAAACGAATTAATACAACTAGTGATATAAGATAGAAAATGAACCTTTAAAAAAACACGTGATGAATTGGACAAACAGAATCGATGATTTTGCGAATTTTCTAAAATTCGAAAGAAATTTTTCAGACAACACTTTGGAAGCGTATGTACGAGATTTAGGCAAACTAAAAGAATACGCAGAAGAAGATTTGGGAAACATTTCTCCTGAGGAAATTACCTTTGAGCAACTTCAGGATTACATTTACAAACTTTCCAAAAAGAAGTTAAGTGAACGCTCACAGGCAAGATGGATATCTTCCATCAAAGCATTTTTCAAATACCTTTTAGAAGAAGAAATTCGAGAAGATAATCCGGCTGCTTTGCTGGAAGGTCCAAAACTTGGCCTTTATCTTCCTGATACTTTAAGCTTTGATGATGTAGAAAAAATCGTTAATTCAATTGATACTTCTACAGAATTAGGCAAAAGAAATTACTGTATTATAGAAGTGCTTTATGGATGCGGACTTCGCGTTTCAGAACTTATTGATCTTAAGATTTCTAATATTAATTTCAAAGAAAGCTATCTGAAAGTTGAAGGAAAAGGAAATAAAGTGAGATTTGTACCATTAACTGAGCTCACTATGCAGATATTGAAAGAATATATCTACCAGATACGACCTAAAAACAATATCAAGAAAAAATCAGAAGATATTGTTTTTCTGAATTCTCGCGGTTCTGCAATGTCCCGAGTAATTGTATTCCTGATTATTAAGGAAATGGCAGACAAAGCCGGAATTAGCAAGAATATTTCGCCGCACACTTTCCGCCACTCCTTTGCTACACATATGTTGCAAAATGGGGCAGATCTGCGTTTTATTCAAGAAATGTTAGGGCATTCCAGCATTACTACTACCGAAATTTATACTCACCTTAAAAATGAAGAATTGCGTGAAGCTATACTTAGCTATCACCCGCGAAATGCAGCCGTATGATTGATCTGAAGTATTGTCCGAAATGCGGGAATGAAACTTTGAAATGGGACGGAGAAAAAAAATGGAGCTGCTCCAGTTGCGATTATGTGATGTTTCACAACGTAGCTGGAGCAGTTGCTGTTCTTGTTATTTATAAGGACGAAATAATGTTTACCCGTAGAAATCAGGAACCGAAAAAAGGAAAATTAGATTTATCCGGTGGTTTCACCGATCCGAAAGAATCTGCTGAACACACCTGTGCAAGAGAACTTTATGAGGAGCTTAAACTAAACGTAGATGAAACAAAACTCCAATATTTGGGAAGTTTACCCAATGTTTACCTTTATAAAAACATCCCATATAATACTTTGGATCTCTTTTTCAAATACGAAGTAGAAGACAAGTTTGATGTTTCATTAGAAGAGTCGGAGGTTTCGGAAATTGTCTGGCTCAAGAAAGAAAACATCAATATTGAAGATATTGCTTTTGATTCGCAAAAGCAATTTTTCAGAGAATATCTGAAAAATTAATATCTACCGGATTTCAGGATTGATTCTAAATATTCTGCCAAAACAACAGTTTCCGCAGCGGAAAGTTTTGCTTTTGGGTGATAAACGGTATAACCAGCCAAAGGCATTCTTTTTTGCTTTAAATCTGCCGCACTATTCTCCAGCATATTTTTTTTCAGGTCATTGTTGAAAGTTCTCCATTCTGAAAAATTCAGATGTTCCCTACCTTCATTTACATGATGCTTAATTGACCATGAAATAGGAGCAATGTAGGCATAATTAGGATAGATGGTCTCATTGGAATGACAGTCATAACATGCATTTTTCAAAATTTCCTTTATGTTTTCCGGGGTTTGATGGATATCAACAAAATTATCTTTTTTGTTGACCGGTTTGTTCGTTCTATCTATCGGAATAAACTGAATAACGGCAATAAAAATTAAAAACCAGTAAAGAATTGTTTTAAAAATTTTCATTTTTTAGGAGTTTCAATATTTTTGATTTCAGTGATTTCCGTAGGTTTTTCTTCAGCTTTTGGAAGTGTTTCCGTAGGTTTTTTGGTTTCTTTCAGATTCCAGTTTTCTACAATTTCCCATAAAGGTCTCGCTGTAATTTTTTTGCCCAAATCATATACATCTTCCGGATATATCCCATGTTCAAAATCTGATGCATCCCAAAATCCGTTTTCATTATTATCCACCAAAATTTTTATGGAGTATGTAGCCGGTTTTATTACGTCAAATTTAATTTCAGAGTCCTTTGTATATTTGGAATACACCACTTCGTCTTTATCATTTAAAAGCTGAATCCAGAATTTTTGCTGAGGCGTATTGGTAAGTTTTAACTTTATACTGCCATAGTTTTCAGATTTATCCGATTCAAAATCAAAACGATAAGATTTGGCATTTTTATCAAAATATGAGAAGACCGTTTCTTTTGGAACCGTTAAAGAATATTTTTTGCCTTCTTTGAATTCCGCGTTCACAATAATCTTAAAGGGATTAGTTTCAGATATTTTGGCAGTAAACGGTTGGCTGATACTATCCGAAACTAAAGACCATCGATCAGTATTTATCTTATCCAAAATATAGCTCGAGCTGATCTCAAAGTTATTTTTGGGGGGAAGAAGATTTCCTCTATTGTTTGTAAGCTGCATTTCATTTTTCTGATTCATTCTGTAGAAAATAGAAACTGTATCTTTTTTAATTTCAGTATCATAGCTGAATTTTAGCTGATCGCTTTTTTCAATACCTATATTATCTTTTTTTGCATCAAACCAAATAAATACGGAATCCGATTTTGGTGCATGAGTTACTTTGTAATTTTTGAGATTTTCATTTAAAGATAATGCTTTCACATCATTAGGATTTCCCTGAAACAACATAAGAACACCTCCCGGATTTTCTTTTAATTCCGTGTATTTAAATTTAGGTTTAGATGGAAAAAGATCAACATTAAGCCCAGAAATACTTTTCTCTAAAGTAATATTATCTTTAAGGAAGCCCACATTTTCAACTCCGTCATCAAAAATAGAATTGCCATTTGTATCTTCAAAAGCTAAAACCTTGTAAATTCCGGGTGATAGATAATTCAGCTCATAATATCCATCTGCATCTGCCATTGTAATATAATATGGCTTTTGCTTATAATTGATCGAATCTGAAGCCTTATACAATCCGATTACCAAACTTTTTTCATTGCTTGATGACGAAGATTGTCCTGAAGTTGAGGATTTTGTTGTATTGGATTTTAGTTTATTTTTTATTTCGCCACTTATATATAGATCGTCGATTTTCTCGCCTGTAGAAAATGCAAAATTAAAATAGGGAAGTATATTGCCTTCATTATTATCTTTTATAGCATTTCCGAAATTGAAATTATAAGTTGTATTTGCCTGCAAAGTATCTGTCCATTGAATCAAAATATACTTATTGGCAAGATTTGAAGGAAGTATTTTTTTAATTTTTTTAATGGGGGGAGAAATAATAAGATTTTTGCTGACATTGTTCAGCATTACATATTCATCAAAATCAAGTCTTAATTCTTTCAAATTTTGGGAAACATTCACTCTTGTAGTATCTATATTAGAGCCCACAAGTAAAGGCGGAATAGAATCTTTATTCCCACCAACCGGCGAACCTACCCTTGCGCATGAAAACAATAATAATGAAACTATGAAAAGTAAAAAAAATCTCTTCATAAAATTTTTTTAGCAAATTTAAGAATTTATTTCCCCTTTGAAATCAAATAACAACTTGTTTTGAAAACAGTAGCAAAATAATAGATTAATGACAATTATGATCTTGCATATCAGAAGGATTGTGCACCTGCATTGCAGAAGAAGGAGGAGAAAGATAAGGAATCCCCAATTCCAACCCTCTCAAAATAAAAAGACCTCCTAAAATAATCATCAGTACGGGAATTATTTTTAAAATTTTTGTTCTGAAAGCCTGATTCATAAGATTTCCAGCCAAAACCACAGCAAACATAAACGGAAGTGTACCCAAACCAAAAAGCATCATAAAAAGTGAACTTTGCCAGATTCCTCCTGCTGCAAGAGATGCCGTCAAAGCCATATATACCATTCCGCAAGGAAGAAATCCATTCATAATTCCTGTAAGAAATCTTGATATGTAGTCCGCTTTTTGTAGAAATTTACCCAAATTCAATTTAACAGAATATAAAAATTTGGATAAAAAGGGGATTTTCGAAGCAAAATCTTTCCCACCAAAAGAAAATATTGCCATTATAATGAGAAGAATACCCGAAATAATAGTAAGGATATTTTGAAAACCACTGATCTCAAAACCCTCTCCTACAATTCCTAATAAAGCTCCTAAAAAAGTATAGGTAAAAATCCTTCCAAACTGATAGGTAAGATTTTGGAAATAATAATTAACTGCTTGTTTTTTCGTCAATCCTAAAGAAAGAGCAATAGGACCGCACATTCCGATACAATGAAAACCGGAAGCAAACCCCAATCCTAAAGCTGATATTACAAGCGCTATTTCCATTGAATGTCAAAATCTCGTTGATATTTTATATTCTTCGATACCCATTTTAGTTTCAAAGTATAACTCCCTTTTGCTATCACTTTTTCAGGAATCAGGTACGAATTATCAGGAGACAAGGAAAAATCTTTTTTAATATCCAGATTTTGATCGTCTGTTCTGAAAAGGTAAAAACTAAATTTCGTATTCTGATTATTAAAATTTTTTGGAAAATCTATTTTAATTCCCGAATTATTTAAAAGTATTGCAGGTTTTTCTGCTAATTTATCTGTACGATTTTTAGCATCAATTACCTCCTGATATTGTAATTCCTCTTCGTAATAATTTTTAGAAATAAGTTCGGAATTTTTCTGCCCGTTCGGAAACAGAAAAATCATTCCCAAAATAAACAGGATAAAAGCGGCAAGCGCAATTACAACACCATGTCCCCAAGAAATCTTCATATTTAAAATTGCATTTTAAAAGGTCCTTCAAAATAAGTTTCGTAAGAGTCAATCATTTTACCACTTTTATCAAAAACTCCAATGGTAATATTTTGCTTAGAAAGTTTGATTTCACTTTCCGGGAAACTGATATTAATAGTTCCTTTAGAAATATCATCTTTTTTTGCTTTTATGATACTTTCATTGCTGTATGTAATTTTTCCGTTTTTCGGATCAAGTACCTTAAATGTAAGTGCAATGTTTTCATTGGATTTATTAAGAAGTGTGTAATTAAAAGTATTCACAATTCTTCCATCCTTCACAAAAAATGTACTTCCAGCCGGTTTTATAAATTTGGCTTCCATTGTACCCCTGTTATACAATAGGAAACCTAAAAATCCTACCAAAAGTGCAAGAAAAGCTGCATAGGCTTTCATTCTAGCTGTAAACTTGAATTTCGTTTGATTTTCAATTTCAGCTTCTGAAGCATAGCGAATCAATCCTTTTGGAAGACCTACTTTTTCCATTACTTCATCACAAGCATCCATACAAGCAGTACAGTTTACACATTCCATTTGCAATCCATTTCTGATATCTATTCCTGTCGGACAAACGATAACACACTGGTTACAATCTATACAATCTCCTTTTCCTGCTGCTTTTCTATCCTCTCCTTTTCTCCATTTTGATCTGTTTTCTCCTCTTTTAAAATCGTAAAAAACATTGATGGTTTCTTTATCTATTAAAACTCCCTGCAATCTTCCATAAGGACAAACCAATGTACAAACCTGCTCTCTGAACCAAGCAAATACAAAATAAAATGCTGCTGTAAAGAGAACCATTACCATAAAATTAGTAGGATTAGCAAGAGGGCCTTCTTTTATAATTCTAAAAACTTCCTCATATCCGACAATATACATAATCATAAAATGCGTTATTATAAGAGAAATAATAAGATATATAGTCCATTTCAATCCTCTTTTCCATATTTTCTCTGCATTCCACTCTTGTCGGTCAAGTTTCATTTGTTTATTCCGGTCGCCTTCAATAGCATATTCTATTTTTCTAAAAATCATTTCCAAGAAAATAGTTTGCGGGCAAATCCATCCGCAGAAAATTCTCCCGTATGCAACGGTAAAAAGAATAATAAATATTAATGAAGCTATAGCTCCCAAAGTAAGGATAAAAAAATCTTGAGGATAAAAAGGCTGCCCCAAAATGAAAAAACTACGATCAATTACATTAAACAACAAAACAGGATTTCCATTGATCTTCAAAAACGGAACTCCGAAAAGTATTATCAATAAAAGTATAGCAACTATGGTTCTGTAATTTGTATATTTTCCCTTCGGTTTACGAGGATATACCCATTTTCTTTTTCCGGATTGCTCCATAGTTCCTACAGAATCCCTGAAAGTTTCCGGATCCAAAACCTGGCCTTGTCCACCTCTGTATTCTACTTCTGATTCAGACATTTTATAGAATGGTATAAATAAAAAAACATAATTCCCTGCTTAAAGTTGATTCTCAAACAGCGAATTATGTTTCATGAATTTTGTTTTTAATTTATTATTTCTCCCAGTTGGCTTTAGTTCCTTGCGGAGCCGCACCTCCTTGTGCAGGAGTTACATCCGGAATTTCCTGATTAATATGGTATACATAAGCGGCAATTTTTTCAATTTCTTTTCCTGAAACTTCACCACCTTCACCAAATGCTCTCATGGTCGGGTTATTTTTTGAACCATACCAATCCATGTGGAAAACATTTTTAAATAACGTTTTTTCCGGTTGATTGATCCAAAAATCATCTGTTAAATTAGGACCAATACCACCACGACCATCCGCTCCATGACATGAAGCACAGTTCGTTTTAAATAATTCTTGACCTTCCGGAATATTATCCGCAGAATATACTGCTGTTTCTAAGGTAACTTTAGGAGCATTTTCATTATAAATTTCGATAGCGGCAATTTGTTCTTTATATTCCTGATCGTACTCTTTCAAAGGATGAGCAAAATCGGTAAGAAAATAAGAAGACACATATACAATACAAAACGCTACACCAAACCAGAAAAGACCAAGCCACCATTTCGGAAGCTGATTATCAAGTTCCATAATTCCGTCGAAACCGTGATCGATAAGAATATCTTTTTCCTCGGAAGAAGACTGTTGCTTGAAAGCACTTCTGTATAACCTTTTAAAATAAGGAACTTTTTTTTCTGCAAGATATTCCTGCTTTTCAGTCTCGGTAAGTTTTTTGAATTTATTGTTTTCAATAAGATCACCAATAGATCCATGTATAAAAGCCATTACTAAACTTATTCCTACTGTTCCCCAGAAATACGGATTGGAAATAAAAGCCCAACTCTGTACAAACAAATAGAAAAAAATAGTTAAAAGTGCCAGTATGATTAAAATATTTACGAAAACCGGTGTTCTTTGTCTCATAATAGTTTAGTTGTTTAATGTGTTGCTTTCGTCATTTTCTTTATTCTCGTCATCATTTAATGGTGCATTTTCCTGTTCTTTATAATATTTTTTAGGCCTACTGAAAACGAACCATACAATTCCCAAAAATAAAAGAATAAATAATATCATGGCTATTGTTTGGTAAAGACCTACATTGTCGCCGTTGGATAATATATCTTTAAAACTTTGGGGAATCATTATTTTATGATCTTAGTTGTTACTTGCTGTTTTTACTTCAGTTGTTTTAATATCCGTTCCCAATCTTTGCAAGTAAGCAATAACTGCAGTAATTTCTCTTTTTTCTAAAGGAATAAACTCTGCACCTTTTGCTTTTTTCTCATCTTCAAAATTCTTTTTAACATCAGCTGCTTCTGAGAAAATATCTTTCACAATTTTGGCAGACTGGTTATTTGCCCAAGAATCTGCGGAGTCAATTTCAGCCGGAGTGTACGGAACTTCAAAAGAGTTTTTCATAAGGAGCATCTTATCCTTCATTTTTGATCTGTCCAAAGTATTTCGGATCAACCAAGGATAACGCGGCATAATAGAACCTGCAGATGTAGATCTTGGATTATACAGATGCTTAAAGTGCCATGAACTTGGATTTTTCCCTCCTTCTCTTTGCAAATCAGGCCCTGTTCTTTTAGAACCCCATAAGAAAGGATGGTCATATACGAATTCACCAGCTTTAGAATATTGTCCGTTTTTACCATTGAAACGAATAACTTCATCACGGAACGGTCTTACCATTTGAGAATGACATGCATTACATCCTTCACGAATATATAGATCTCTTCCTTCAAGCTCTAAAGGTGAATAAGGCTTTACAGCAGAAATAGTAGGAACATTATCTTTAATGGTAAGTGTTGGTACGATTTCTAAAAACCCTCCGATTCCTATCGTAATAAAAGATAAAATGGACAAAATCACAGGCATTCTTTCTAACCATAGATGTAAACCTTCTCCTTCTTTTCTGGCATTACTTATATTCGCTAATGCAGGAGCTTCTGCAGGAACATTTTTCTGGAATGATCCTTGTCTTGCAGTAGCTATTAAATTAACCACCATCAAAATTGCACCAGAAAGATATAATAATCCTCCAAAGAATCTCATTTGATAATATGGTATAATTGCTGTTACTGTATCCAACCAGTTTTTCCAAAGCAAAGTTCCGTCAGGATTAAATTGCTTCCACATAAGACCTTGAGTAAATCCGGAAATATACATAGGTACCGCATAGAAAATAATTCCTAAAGTTCCCAACCAAAAATGCCAGTTTGCTAATTTTGTTGACCACAGTTTAGTTCTCCAAAGAATCGGAACCAAATAATAGATTACACCAAATCCAATAAAGCCATTCCATCCAAGAGCTCCTAAATGTACGTGACCAATAACCCAGTCTGTAAAGTGTCCAATTTTATTTAACGTTTTAGTTGCTAAAAGTGGCCCTTCAAAAGTTGCCATTCCATAACAAGTAACTGCAACAACAAAGAATTTCAAAATAGGATTTTCACGCACTTTATCCCAAGCTCCTCTTAATGTTAAGAGCCCATTCAACATACCTCCCCAAGACGGAGCAATAAGCATTATGGAAAATCCAGTTCCCAAAGCTTGAGCCCAAGCTGGTAAAGCAGTATACTGCAAGTGGTGAGGTCCCGCCCAGATATAAACAAAAATCAGGGACCAAAAGTGGATAATGGAAAGTTTATATGAAAATACAGGTCTGTCTGCAGCTTTTGGAAGATAATAATACATTAATCCTAAAACCGGAGTTGTAAGTACGAATGCTACTGCATTATGTCCGTACCACCATTGTACTAAAGCGTCTTTTACTCCAGCATATACAGAATACGATTTCCATCCTGTGAAAGACAATGGAACTTCAAGATTATTAAAAAGGTGAAGCATCAATACTGCAATCCACGTTCCGATATAGAACCAAATCGCAACATATAAATGTCTAACTCTTCTTTTAGCAATTGTTCCAAACATATTAATACCAAATAACAACCAAGAAAAAGCGATCAAAATATCTATTGGCCACTCATGCTCTGCATATTCTTTTGAAGTGCTGATTCCCATTAGAAAAGTAATCACCACAGAAACAATCATAAGCTGCCATGTCCAGAAATGAATCCAAGAAAGTGCATCGCTGTACATTCTTGTCTTTAAAAGTCTTTGCAGAGAATAATAAATCCCTGCGTAAACATAATTACAAACAAATGCAAAAATCACAGCACTTGTATGCAGCATTCTGATACGTCCGAAACCAAATGCACCTTGAGTATTAATTAGTCCTTCCATGTTACCGGAAGACAAACTTTTGATCGTTGTATCATCCGTACCAAAGAAAAATTCTGGAAGTTCAGGATAAAAAAGCATTAATGCCGCAGTAAGCCCCAATAAAAAACCTACAATTCCAAATACAACTGTAGCTATGAGAAACGCTCGCACAATACTGTTGTCATAACTAAACTTTTGTGTTTCCATATAACTGATTATCTTTTAACTTTTAAAACTTTTTGTTCACTTTTCATCCTCTTTATTTGTGCATTCTTCATCTTTTGTCTCATCATCCAATAATATCCTTACAGCAGGTGACTCATCATCTTCAAATTGTCCTTTTTTTGCATTCACAATGAAAATGATAAGGAAAACTACAGCTAAAGAAACGCTGCATAATATCATAAGATAAAGTATATCCATATCTATTGCAAAATTATGAACTTATGAGCGCCCAAATTTAGTGAAAAATAATGATTTTAGTCAGCTAATGTTAATTTATGTTAATTTAAAACGCTTCTAAATAACAATACACTCTACCAATCAAAAATATTTCCGAGAACGAACCCAAGTTGCAAGAGATGTAAATGCTACCACTGTAATTGAACTGATAGGCATCAAAATCGCAGCTTTCAGTGGAGAAAGATTCCCTGTAACAGCAAATGACAATCCCACAATATTATACAAAAAGCTAATGACAAAAGTGATTTTTACGATAGTCATCGCATCTTTAGTCAGATCAAGATAATTTTTGATTTTAGTGAGTTTTTCTCCGTTCATAATAACGTCTGAAGAAGGAGTAAATGTATTGGTATCATCCGCAACAGCAATTCCTACATTGCTTTGTTTCAGTGCACCTGCATCATTCAGCCCATCTCCGAACATGGCAACTTTTTGGTTTTTATTTTGTAGCTCCTGTATAAATTCAAGTTTGTTTTCAGGACTTTGATTGAAACGCATTTGTGAAACATTCGGAGCTTTTTCTTTGAGAAAATGTTCTTCCGAAGAATTATCGCCACTTAATATATCAATTTGATAATCATTAAGTTGTCTAAACATTTCTCCTAAATTCTCACGATATTCATTTTTGAAAACATATTTTCCAAGAAAGGTCTCATTCTTTTTGATGTAGACTGCGGTCTCCAGATTTTCTGCGTTTTCTCCCACAAATTTTGCAGAACCAATTTGATAATGATTGCTTCTCACATCAGCTTCATACCCTTTTCCGGAAATTTCCTTAAAATTTTCAATTAGTAAATACTCATCTTCCAAAGGAAGAAATTCGTACAAGGATTTTGACAATGGATGGTTGGAATTTTTCAGTAAAGACTTAATATTTTTCAAATCAAATTCCTGAATATCAGTTCCTATAAAACTAATTTGAGCCTTTTTATTGTATGTGATAGTTCCTGTTTTATCAAAAACCAACGTATCAATTTTGGCTAATTTTTCAATCGTCAAAGTATCCTTTACATAAAATTTATTCCTGCCCAAAATTCTCATTATATGCCCAAGAGTAAATGGAGCAGAAAGCGCCAAAGCGCATGGACAAGCCACAATAAGAATAGCCGAAACTACCTGGAACATTTTTTCAGTATCTATTCTTGCCCAATAAATTGCGGAAAGCAAAGTAATCCCTAAAATAATGAATGTGAAATATTTACTGATGTGATTTGTGAGTGTATCAAGTCCGGTTTCGTATTTTTTGAAGGCTTCCTTGTTCCAAAGTTGTGTAAGATAACTTTGATCTACATTTTTGATCACTTCCAGTTCCAGAACAGAACCAATTTGTTTCCCACCTGCAAAAATCTTGTCTCCCGGATTTTTTTGAACGGTAGCACTTTCTCCGGTAATGAAGCTGTTATCAATATTTCCGTCACCATTTATCAAAACGGAATCTACCGGAATAATTTCCTGATTTCGAACTAAAATTCTGTCTCCTATTTTAAGCTCTGAAAGTAGAATATTCTGTTGTTTTCCTCCGGTTTCCAATTTTGTTACTGCAATCGGGTAAAAAGATTTATAATCCCGGTCATAAGAAAGTGCACTATATGTTCTTTTCTGAAAAGTTTTTCCCAAAAGCATGAAAAACAAAAGTCCACACAAAGTATCAAAATACCCTGGTCCGTAATCTGTAAGCACTTCATAAATGCTTCTTCCGTACAAAACCAAAATTCCCAGAACAATAGGAACGTCAATATTCACGATTTTGTTTTTGAGACCAAACCATGCCGATTTGAAATAATCTGATGCAGAATAAAAAACAACCGGAGTTGCGAGCAAAAACATCAGAAAACGGAATAAGTGTTTGTATTTCAGCATCCAAAAATCTTCACCACCAATGTATTCCGGAAAGCTAAAAAACATACCGTTTCCGAAAGCAAAACCGGCTACTGCCAGTTTTATAAGCAGCGACTTATCCAGATATTCTTCTTTTTTATCCGCAGTTTCAAGATTAATGACGGGTTTGTAGCCAAGATTGGTAAGAAATTTTGCAAGTTCGCTCAATTTCATTTCATTGTGGTTGAAAGAAATCTGAAGTGTTTTTCTTGTAAAATGTACCTGAGAATATTTGATATTCTTGTTCAATGTATGAAGGCTTTCTAAAAGCCAGATACATGAAGAGCAATGAATTACCGGAATTTTAAATGTAACCAAAGATGTATTGCCTTCGGAAAAATCTGTAACTCTCTCAAAAATTTCCGGCGTATCCAGATAATCGAATTGCGAAGTATTTTCATCGGGTCTGATTCCGGATTGCTTATTCAGTTCATAAAAATTCCCTAAATTATTTATATTCAGGATTTCATAAACCGATTTGCATCCATTACAACAAAATAATTTTTCATCAAAAAGAATATTCTCTTTGTCGATTTTTTGCCCACAGTGGAAACAATTTTCTGATACTTTGCTATTCATTTCTGATTTGCAAAATTATAACAAAATTATTTGCCTTTGGCATCAAAAAACTCTATTTTTGCTAACAAATGTCATATTAATGTCTTTAGAAAAGCAGATCGCTATAGAAAAAAACCTGATTGAAGCCTTTGATATTGAAGAACTAAAAAAAAGACTTCAAAAGGAAGACTATGAACAGATTACTGCCACGAAAAAAAACCTTAGCTTTCAGAAAGGAGAAATTATTTTTGAAGATGGCGAATTCCCCAAAGGTGTGTATTTCATAAAAAAAGGAACAGCAAAACTCTCCAAATCCGGAGCTTACGGAAAAGATCAAATCCTTCGTTTTATAAAAGAAAATGATATGATCGGATATCGCTCTTTACTTTGTGGAGAGCCTTTCCAAGCCAAAGCCGAAGCTATGACAGATTTGGAAGCTACGTTTTTGTCTTCCGAAGTTTTTCTTCATCTTTTAGAAGTAGATCCCAAACTTTCGTATGCTATGCTTCAGAAAATTGCGTATGAACTGGGAGAATCTTCTAATACCATTACTTTTCTTGCACAAAAAACAGTACGAGAAAGACTTGCAGAAGTTTTACTTTTATTAGAACAAAAATTGGGTACTGATCCGGAAGGTTTTATCAAAATTTCTCTCACAAGAGAAGAAATTGCAAACCTCATCGGAACGGCTACAGAAAGTGCCATTCGTTTGATTTCCGAATTCAAGTCCGACAAATTGATTGAAGTAGACGGCAGAAACTTCAAAATCCTGAATCACGAAAAACTGATTAAATTGGGGCATGTTATCATTTAGTTGTATTCAATGAAAACTGCTCATTTACAACATTTAACTTATTATCCAAAACAATGTCTGTACATTCCGAAATAAAAAAAGTAACCACCGAAACTTTGCGAAAAATGAAATTCGACAAAGAAAAAATCTCGATGATTACTGCCTATGATTTTACTACTGCAAAAATGGTGGATGCAGGTGGTGTAGATGCTATTTTGGTGGGAGATTCAGCTTCTAATGTAATGGCCGGCTACGAAACTACTTTGCCCATTACTTTAGATCAAATGATTTATCATGCGCAAAGTGTAGTTCGTGGGGTGAACAGAGCTTTGGTAGTAGTAGATTTACCTTTCGGAACATATCAGAGTAATCCTGAAAAAGCATTGGAATCTGCCGTAAGAATTATGAAAGAATCTGAAGCTCATGCTATAAAACTAGAAGGAGGAAAAGAGGTTTCAAAGTCCATCAAAAAAATCATCAATGCGGGAATTCCTGTAATGGGACATTTGGGTCTAACACCACAATCCATTTACCAGTTCGGAACCTACAAAGTAAGAGCAAAGGAAGAAGCGGAAGCAGAAAAATTGATGAATGATGCCAAACTTTTAGAAAAACTAGGTTGTTTTGCTTTGGTTTTAGAAAAAATTCCTTCCGAGTTGGCTAAAAAAGTTTCGGAAAGCATTTCTATCCCTACAATTGGAATCGGAGCAGGATCTCACTGTGATGGGCAGGTTTTAGTGTATCATGATATGGTAGGAATGAATAAAGATTTTACTCCAAAATTCTTAAGACGATATTTGGATTTGTATACCGAAATTACCGGAGCTGTCGCACAGTATGTAAAAGATGTGAAGGATGTAAATTTTCCGAATGAAAAAGAGAGCTATTAAAACAATTTATTTTATAGCCTTTCTTATTCTGTTAGTAAACTGCAATTCTCAAAAAGTAGTTTTCGGAACTATGGAAATGCATACAGATAAAGATTCCTTAAAATCTAAAGAAAAGGTAAATTTCATCAAGAAAATTGATTTTTCTGATTTTAAAGCCAAAATAATTTCAGATAAAAATTTGAAGTTAAATTATCGGTTTCTTAGTCCCGAAAAAAATGATCCTCAAAAAAAGTACCCTCTTATCCTTGTATTTCATGGTTCCGGAGCAATAGGAAATGATAATGAAAAGCAAATGGGTGTTTTATCCAAATTATGGTTACTTCCAGAAAATAGAAAAAAATATCCGGCTTATGTTTTGTCTCCACAATTCCCGGTAAGATCTTCTAATTATCATATTGATGAAACACGAAATGTAAATGTATCTGAATCAAATGAATATTTGGATGTACTTTTGTCTCATATAGATTCTCTTAAACAGGAATATAATATAGATGAAAACAGAATTTATGCAATAGGATTTTCAATGGGAGGTTCAACAACATCTAATGCTTTATCTAAACGACCAAATCTATTTGCTGCCGGAATTAATATTTCGGGAGTTTCAGAATTTGACAAGATAAATGAAATATCAAAAATCCCGATTTGGATCATTCATGGAAGTTTGGATACAGAAAATCCTTCACAAAGTAACATTGTATTTTTTAACGAATTTTCTTCAAAAGGGAAAATTGCATTTTGGCAATATCAGGATAAATATCATAATAATATTTTTTGTGAAGAACTATTAAATGAAATTCCTAACTGGCTTTTTAAACAAGTAAAAAGCCGATAATTTAAACCTAAATTCTACATTAGAATAACCATTTTTGGTGATAAAAAAAAGGCTGTCCAAAATTGGACAGCCTCTCTTTTGCGGTTTTTGTTGTTTTAAAATTATTTTTTGATAATTTTTACAACTGTATTAGAATCATTAATTCTTACTAAATATGCTCCGGAAATCAATCCTGAAAGATCGGTTTGTTTGTTTACAAACTTGCCTTCTTTTACCAATTGACCAGCCATATTGTAGACTTGATAATAATACTCTTTACTATCTTTTGCATCAATATACAGAAGATCTTGAACAGGATTAGGGAAAACCGTAAGTTTATCCTGCTTCACCAGTTCTTCAACCTTTGTGGTTGTTAATACATCCGTCGCTTTTTGGACTCCGGCATTGGTAACAGGAATACCCGGTAATGGACCTCTTGGTATACCATTATCTTCTTGTTTTACACATCTGCAATTCATTGCTGCATAAGGATCTATATCTGTATATTTTACAAGAATTCTGGAATGTCTGTCAAAACTCATATAGGTAGCTCTTCCTGTAAGATTTTGCTGTAAATTAGCATACCATATTCCCCCAAATTCGAGGTTAGGATCAATTATACTATTTAATGCTTCTGTATTTGTTACAAGTCTTTTGCCTCTAATATGACCTTTAGGGTAATTCCCTACATTGTATAAACTATTATTGAATACAAACCCTACTGTCCTATCACCATTAGTATAGGTAGACCATGGCAAATGAGAAATGACTGAACCGTAATAACCTGTTTCAGAAGGGCCAACAATTTGACCGATTTTTGTCTGACCACCTTCTTGATATGTTATATATTCAGGGTTGTTTTTTAAGCTCCAAGGTGAAGATTTTGTAGGAGTTGTTCCAGTCTCGGGAATTCTCCAGCCATTGGGACAAGGATCAAATACCGATTTTTTACCTCCCAATCCCCATCTTTCTGCATATAAACCATGATAGTTAGTATCAAATAACCAGTCGGAACCAAGAATATAATCTATGTCAGAACGTGTAGGATATTTAACCGTTGGCATCATAAACTTCAGCGGGTTGGCTACAGAATAACCCAGTATTTTTTCTATTCTTACATCTATTTTATCAGCTGCGCTTTTATAAGCATCATAATTCACTACATTATTTGAAATAAAAGTAGCTTCCGATAAAGTTGAATATGTTACAGTTCCATTGTTATTGGTACTACCGGTAAATACATTAAATTTATTAGTATTATCAATAACTATTGGTGCTACTTTAGTAAAAGTAGGTAACGGGTCTTTTCTACCCCATTGATAATGTAACCCTTGTGAATTATTCAGTTGTAGCTGGCTGGCTGATGAATATGGATAAACATAAGAGGTTGGCATAACATCTATGGCTCCCAAGTTTCTATCCATGATGGTTGTTTTCATAATGGTTCCATACTGCGTATAATTCACATAATTATCTGTAGCAATAGGCGTATCATTTGTATAGGTTACAGAATTTACAGCAGTATTGGTTACCCAAATATGCCAACTCCAATACACCGGATTATTAATTGAACCATTATGCAAGGTAACTACTGCATTTCCGGCTGTATTCGCCTTTATTTTAACGTTGATATTAGCCTCTTTGGAAGACGGATTATCTATCGTTAATTCCGGTATTAAAAGTTGATTATCTGTCCAAAGGACATTTGCTTTTAAATTATCAAAATTTGAAGGATTTAAAATCTGCGCATTGCCCAAATAATTACTTTGTACAGAAAAGGCTTTACTTACAGGGATAGAGATTACTTGGTCTGCAGTAGATTTTGTAATCATGTAACTATTAGGATTATCTAATCCTACTAAGTATGTTTCCGTTTCAGTAAAAAATGTAGTGGGAAAATCATAATTATTTTTTACAAATAATGGATCTTTGATACATCTACATGCATGGGCGTTGTTCGTTGCATAACTATGGGCAGGATTATAAACGTACAGGCCATATACATTAGGATAATTAGGAGCATCCGGTTGATAGTTGGCTGCTATCTGATCTGCTGCCGGAATTAATCTTAATGCACTGGCTACTGATGAATAACCACTAACGGTAGTCATGGTTGCAGTCCACAGATAGGTTTCGAGCTGGTCTGTATGGGATGCTTTCTCATGATAGGTGCCATCACTACTTAACCCTCGTCCTATCCAACCGGTTCCTGGGAATATCCCTATGTTGTTGCCTGCCACATTGGTCATATCAAAACCATATTGTGGATATACTTTTATACCGGCAAGATAGGGTTTTAAATTGGACAACCCCGGAAAAACATTTGATACACCTTTAGATGACACATGTAAAGCTGAAAGCGGGCTATTTGTTTTAGGACCAAAAGGGGTAAAATCCATTCTTACATCTTTTGAAAATGAAGCAACTAACATCGAAGGCAATCTCCATCCATTAGGACATGGATCATATGAAGATTTATTTCTATAAGATTGTGGAACTGTAATATCTGTTGCTTGTACTCCTTTGGAATTATCTGACCATAAATTAACTTTACTTAATTCGTTGATTTGTAATCCATCAACCTGCCCAAACCAATTGTAATAGTGCGTACCATAGTCAGAGATACCATAGGTAGATAATACGGGATTAATACCATTAGACGCATCATCTTTTACATAAATCAGACTTAAAGGTTTTTTTATGGAAATTTCGATATTATCTTTAATTTTCGCTTCTGACTTATTTACAAAAGTTATTAGACTATTAAAGTTTTTATAGTCATTAAAAGGACTGTTTGTAAAATTTAATCTTGGCTTTGCTTCGTCATGTACAATTTTTCCTAAACTACCTGTTATTTGATAATAACTGGCATCACTATTCTCCAATGATGGAAAAGGATCTTTTCTACCCCATTGGTACACGAGACCTCCATTTCTATTCCAACCATCCCCATTAAGAGAATTGCCAATAGCTCCAAGATTTCTGTCCATCCAACCCCATTCAGTATTAGGAATAGTTTCTACGGTTCCATTAGCCAATTCCCTTTTTACATCATCATAACTTTTATAGGTAGAACCATTTGTTGGATCATCAGTTACCCAAATATGCCAAGACCAATAAACTTCTCCGTTTACTTTATAGGCGATAACCGCATTTCCTTCTTTTACTTTATTGATAGGTACTTTTATTTCTGCCTCTTCACCAGTTCCTACAATTGTTAAGGCATAATTTGCTTGAGACTTTATCAATCCCATATTATCTTCCCACAATACATCCGCAGTTATTGTTCCGGCAGGTATATCTGTACCTTTCATATAATTTCCGTTTCTCCACATAACATACGCTTTTTTTACTGGGATATAAAGACCATCTACGTCTGCACCATCATATTTTCCTGTAGCTGGATTAAATGCTTTTCCGGTAAAAATATAGCTATTAGGTGCTTTTGTCCAGTCTATAGAGGTATTTACATTAATAGTTCCTTGTAAACTTACCTGTCCGCATCCTCCTGTAGTAGAAACGGAATAATTGAAAGTACCAGAAACAGTAGGAGTTCCGCTTATAGTTACATCTGTTCCGTTTACTACTGCTGTTACTCCTGCCGGAAGCCCAGTTACAGTAGCTCCTGTAGCTCCATCAAATGTATAAACGATAGAAGAAATAGGAGTAGTTGTATCTACTGTTTGTGCATTTGAGCCTGATGTCAATACCAAACTAGCATTAGGGTTTACCGTTACGGTCATAGTTGCAGTTGTAGCACATTGTCCTGCATCTGGTGTAAAGGTATATTCGGTAGTTGCTTGGTTATTAATAGCGGGAGACCATGTTCCAGTAATATTATTGTTAGAAGTTGTAGGTAAAGTAAATGTACCTCCCACACAGATTGGAGTTACTTGGTTGAAAGTTGGTGTAACCAATGTTGTACATCCACCACTACCATAACATAGTTGCTGGATAGGAGTCAAAAACATATGGATAGCCGGTACAACATTATTTGATACTTCCACAGTAACATTATCAGTTGTGTATGCATTATAACTTGCAGAAATTTTATAAGCCATGCCTTCTGTAGAAAGGTTAGAATGAAGTTGGTCATATAGCAAGACTCCATTTGCATGAAATAATTTAACTCTCACGTTATTACCCGACCACTGATTTACAGGAATGTAAATAGTATAATTCGCGCCATTTCTATTCATACAAATACCCTTGGCCTTATCCGCACATTGCTCTTGTTTAGTAAAGTCATTCCATTGATCTTCCGGTAAAGCCGCCAATGTTTTGGTAATAGGTACGTTGGTAGCACTACTCAATTCATAGGTCAATGTTTGATCCCACCATGGTCTGCAATCAACTTTTATGTAATAATAGTTAGCACCGTTTTTAGTTATGGTTTTCAGTTCACTAGCCGCTATATTACCCTCAACCTGTAAATTACCATTGAGCGCATATACTCGATATTTCAAACTGTTAATGTTCCATGTGCCATCAGCAGGGAAAACCATCTCTGCATTACCATTGTGTAGGCGGGTCATACAGACATCTGTTTTGGGTGCACAACTTTGATTTAAACTCGCTGCATCCCATTGATCTTGCGGCAAAGCTGCCAAAGTTTTGGTAATAGGTACGTTGGTAGCACTGCTTAATTCATAGGTCAATGTCTGATCCCACCATGGACTACAATTAACTTTTATATAATAGTAATTTGCCCCATTTTTGGTAATTGTTTTCAGTTCACTTGCAGTTATATTATTCTCAACTTGTAAATTGCCATTCAGAGCGTAAGCCTTAAACTTTAATCCCGCGGTATTCCATGTACCATCAGCAGGGAAAACCATCTCTGTCCAACCGTTGTGTAAACGGGTCATACAGACATCTGTTTTGGGTGCACAACTTTGATTTAAACTCGCTGCATCCCATTGATCTTGTGGCTGGGCTGCCAAAGTTTTGGTAACAGGTGCATTTGTTGCACTGCTCAATTCATAGGTCAATGTTTGATCCCAATACCCCCATGCGTTACTATTAACTTTTGCATAATAGTAATTTGTTCCATTTTTGGTAATCATTTTCAGCTCACTTGTAGGTATGCTTTGTTCAAGTAGTAAACCGCCGTTCTGGGCATACGATTTAACCTTCAATCCTGTGGTATTCCATGAGCCATCTGTCGGGATAACTATTTCGGTATAGCCATTATGCAAACGGTTGATACAAAAATCTGTCTTGGGTGCGCAACTTTGATTTAAACTCGCTGCATCCCATTGGTCTTGTGGAAGAGGTGCTAAAGTTTTGGTAACAGCTGCATTGGTGGCACTGCTTAGTTCATAGGTAAATGTCTGATTCCAATTGGAATCCCATGTACTGTAATTAACTTTTACATAATAGTAGCTTGTACCATTTTTGGTAATCGCTTTCAACCCGGTTGCAGGTATACTTTGTTCGGACTCTATACCGCCATTCATATTATATGCCCTAAACTTTAATCCGGTAGTATCCCATGTGCCATCGGCAGGGAAAACCATCTCTGCCCAACCATTATGTAGGCGGGTCATGCAGACTTCACTATTTTGTGCAATTGCTAATGCATAAAATAGTAAAAAAAAATACAGAAATCTTTTTTTCATTAATTTATAAAGTATTTGTTAATCCTACTCTATTGAAGGTTTTTCGGAATCCACCTTTTATCCTAATTCTATTAAAAAACTATTTTGTGCAAACCTATGCCCATTATGGGCAAAAAAAAATACCATAAAAATGGTATTTCCAAAAAAATTTATTATCATATAATCTTTTAGAATGATAAAAAATAAGATTTCTTATATTCAATAGTACTAATTATTGTAACGATAGTTTTTTCAGTATTTTTGGAACTTGGAATTATTTAAAAAATGACAGGTAACCAACGTTCAGATATTCAGTCTCAAATAGTATTTGAAGACAACCACCTCTTAATCATTAATAAAAAAGCAGGGCAGCTTGTTCAGGGAGATAAAACAGGTGATGAATCTCTATTGGAATCTATTAAAAATTTAATAAAAATAAGGGATCAGAAACCCGGAAATGTTTTTTTGGGTCTTGTCCACAGAATTGACCGCCCCACTTCCGGATTAGTAATTTATGCTAAAACTTCCAAAGCGCTTTCCCGTTTAACCCAAATGATAAAAAACCGGGAGATCAAAAAAACATATTGGGCAGTAGTTGCAAAAGAATGGATTCCGCAAAATCAAAGACTGGTTCATTATTTAAAGAAGAATGAAAAAAATAATAAAGCCGTAGTTTACATTAAACCAACTAACAACGCAAAAGAATCTATCCTAAATTATAAAATCCTAAAAACTTTAGATAACTACTTGCTTCTTGAAATTGATCTCGAAACTGGTCGTCATCACCAAATCCGAGCGCAACTATCAAAAATTGGAGTTCCTATAAAAGGTGATTTAAAATACGGTTCACCGCGTTCCAATCTTGATGGTGGAATCCATCTTCATGCCAGAAAATTAGAATTCATTCATCCGGTAACCAAAGAAAAAATTGAAGTTTTAGCTCCTGTTCCGCAAAATGATGCGGTTTGGAAAGCGTGTGAATAAGGATTAAAGCATTATAAAGATGCTTCGACTTTGCTCAATATGACATTTATAGTCTATTAAATCTAAGCAAAGTCGAAGAATAAAAAATTAAGGTGCAGTTGGGCTGTTTCCGTTTTCTTCTTTAGTATTTTTCAGCAAATTCGGATCTTCTTTTGCCAACTTATTTTTCGTAGGAATTTTATAATTGAAAGAAATTCCAAAATTCTGAGCATCAAAACGATTTCCCAAGAAAATATTAGAATTATTATAAAGCGTGGTTACAGCATTTCGGTTGGTTTTGAAAATGTCATTTGCAAAAACGGAAACCGTAAGCTGATCTTTCATAAATTTTTTGGTAGCTGTAATATCAAAACTTTTATACCAAGGATGTTCCATTCTATAATAATACCAATTTCCTTTTGACATTGTAGAATATGTTGCTACAAATTTTATATCTGAAGGCAAAACAACTTGCGCCATTAAGTGAAAATTCCAAAAGCCGTCATTTTTATTATTCGGAAGCTCATGAAGCTGATAACCGGTATAAAAATACAGAAAATTGATTTTATCCGGATTGAAATCAAATTTCATGATATCTTTTATCGGTTTATAAAAAATCATAAAAGGAATCGGAATTCCAAAATCAAAATTATGGATTCGCATAGACGGAATGTTGATAAATCCATTCGCAACTCCGTACACTTCCTGTCCGTTTACGAAATGATTGTCTTTAAAAAAGTAACTTTTATCGGCTACTTGTACATTCTGATCTTTTGCCACGCTTAAATTATATCCGATAAATGCATAATCAAAAGCCGAAATTTTTGCTTCAAAATTATCATAAATGGTAGGTTGCAAAAACGGATTTCCACTAAATCCGATATTCGCATTTTGATAGTTAGTATTATTCGGATTGAGGGAAGAAACAGAAGGAAGTTGAATTTTTCTATTATAATTCAGGGCAAAATAAACCTGTTTCATGAAATTATACTGCACACTTGCATTCGGAAAAAGCCAAAATTCATTGTAGGGAATTAAATCCTGAGTTAAAGTATTGGTTTCATTATCAATTGTTTTTCCGTAAATATCATATCCTTCTCCACGAAGTCCAACCGTAAAATCCATTTTTTTGAATTTTGCCTGAGCTTCCGTATACATACTTACCGTTTGTCTTTCATATTCAAGATTTTTGATTCCCGCATCTTGAGTATCAAACATCAATTTTTCGTAAAGTCCACCTACGGAAATTTTTCCTTCGTCTAATATTTTTACCGGCTGCGAATAATCTACTTTGAAATTTCCGGTCTTTTGTGTGGAATTGGTTAAGAGTGTATTATCTCTTATATAATTATTTTCTACGAAATAGCTCCCTGTTTGGTTATAATTAGACGTGTAAAGATTGTAACCTGCCTGAAAATCTAATTTTTTTGCTTTATCGTCAAATTTTACCTGATATGTTAAACTCGCATCATGACGTGTATTTTTTGTTTTCCCAAAATCTGAAGTAGTATAATTATAAACGGTCGGAACTTGGTTCACTTCTTCTCCAAATAATCCGAAACTGTTAGTTTTTGCATCATTTTTGGTAAAATTCAGGTCATAATTAGCTAAAAGTCTATCTTTTCCAATATCAAATGTAAGAGCAGTTTTTACAAAATAATTCCGCTGAGTACGATCTGTAAATGTTCCGGTGATTTTATCAATTTCACTTTGTCTATAATTTTCACCATAGTTTTGTCCCACATTCAGTTGCCATCCGAATAACGGATTTTTAGCATTTAGTAAAATGGAATTGCTGGTTCTGTTCCGGAATTTATCATAATTTGTAAACGCATATCTTCCCGTATACGTTGCAGAAAGATATTTTTTTGCATTTTTATTGGTGATGATATTGATAATTGCACCTCCCGAAGTTGCCGGAAATTCTGCTCCTGGTTTTGTGATAATTTCGATGCGATCAATAGAATTGGCGGGCATTCCTTCCAGATAAGAAGTAAGCTGATCTCCATAAATTCCAAGTGGACGACCATCCTGAAAAACATCCAACTGCTTTCCCTGATACATCATTCCTGCAACATCAGAAACAATAAGACCGGGAAGTTTTTTCACTCCTTCCATCAGTGTTCCGCTGTTCAGATGTGGCTGTTCAGAAAAATCGAAAATAGTTCTGTCTGCTTTTTGTTCTACTGCTTTTTTTGTTTTGGTAATGGTAACACCTTCTATTTTCTTTTCTTTTGTATCATTATCTTGCTTTTCTTGTGCAGAAACAATTACTGAACTTAAAAAAGATAGAGCCAAAATAGTTTTTTTCATAATATTTTTTACTACTTTGTTAGACGCAGGAAAAAATTGTTTGTTACAAAAAAATTATACAAAATACATGATTTATAACATGTTTTTCATGGCTTTTTCTTCCTGATAAATTCGGATGATCAAGATAACAAGATATATAGGAAGTATAAAAAACATGCTCTTCCATGCGTTACACAACAAAGTAATTCCTATAATTTCTGGGATAACATTCAGGAAATAGTTGGGATGGCGCACTATACGAAATAAAAATGATTTAACAATTTTATGATTAGGAGCAATGTAAAGTTTAAGCGTCCAAATATCACGCAATTCATATATTACATAAAAAAGCATAATAAAGGAGAATATTAAAAGTGCAACTCCTATTTTTGAGTATAAATTAAATTTGGCTTTACTAACCAGTGCTTCATAAAGAGAGCTGAAATATAAAAGAATATGAAAAATAGTAAGCAAATTAGAATTGAGCTTGCCATATTCAACAGCACTCTCCTTTTTTAATTTTTTTTCGTTTCTGATAGATATGAATAACGATATAAGTCTTACGAAGAAAAATAGAATAAAAAAGATAAAGATGGTTTTCATAGTTATTAAGTTTGTGATTATATAAAAGTAAAGTTTTTTAACAAAAAAAGCAGTTTCAAAATGAAACTGCTTTTTTATGATTTATTAATTTAAAATTAATTCTTTTCTTGTTGTTTGATTAAGTTTAGTGCAGAACCCGCTTTAAACCAATCAATTTGTTGGTTGTTATAAGTGTGATTTGCAACAACGATATCTTTAGTTCCGTTAGAATGAACAAACTCTAAAGTTAATTGCTTTCCTGGAGCAAACTGATCTAAATCTAAGAAGTTTACAACATCATCTTCCTGAATTTTGTCATAATCTGCCTCATTTGCAAAAGTTAAAGCCAACATTCCTTGCTTTTTAAGGTTTGTTTCGTGGATTCTTGCAAAAGATTTTACCAAAACCGCTTTTACGCCAAGATGTCTTGGTTCCATTGCAGCGTGTTCTCTTGAAGAACCTTCACCATAGTTTTGGTCTCCAACAACAATAGAAGGAATTCCGGCAGCTTTATAGGCTCTTTGTACAGCAGGAACTTCACCATATTCACCAGTTAATTGATTTTTAACGCTGTTTGTTTCCATGTTGTACGCATTTACAGCTCCAATCAACATGTTATTTGAAATATTATCAAGGTGACCTCTGTATTTTAGCCATGGTCCCGCCATAGAAATGTGGTCAGTAGTACATTTTCCGAAAGCTTTGATTAAAACTTTAGCATTTTCAATATTTTTTCCGTCCCAAGCAGGAAATTCTTCCAATAACTGAAGTCTGTCTGAAGTTGGACTAACATTTACCTGAACAGAAGAACCGTCTTCAGAAGGAGCTTGATAACCATTGTCTTCTACCGCAAATCCTTTTGATGGTAATTCAAATCCTTTTGGTTCATCCAGTTTTACCTGTTCACCATTTTGGTTAGTTAAAGTATCAGTAATCGGATTAAAATCTAATCTCCCTGAAATTGCTACTGCAGCTACCATTTCCGGAGATGCTACGAAAGCATGAGTATTTGGGTTTCCATCTGCTCTTTTTGCAAAGTTTCTGTTGAAAGAGTGAATGATGGAATTTTTTTCTTGTTTTTCTGCACCTTCTCTGTCCCATTGTCCAATACATGGTCCACAAGCATTGGTGAAAATTCTGGTGTTTTCAAATTTTCTGAAAGAATCTAAGAATCCGTCTCTTTCTGCTGTAAATTTTACTTGTTCAGAACCTGGGTTGATTCCTAAAATTGCTTTTGGTTTTACACCTTTTGCAACAGCATCTTCTACAATAGAAGCAGCTCTTGAAAGATCTTCATAAGAAGAATTGGTACAAGAACCAATAAGAGCCCATTCAACTTCAAGAGGCCAACCGTTTGCTTCAGCTTTAGCTCTGAATTCAGAAACAGGAGTTGCTAAATCCGGAGTAAAAGGACCATTTAAATGAGGAGTCAATTCAGAAAGGTTGATTTCAATTACCTGATCAAAATATTGTTCAGGATTTGCATATACTTCAGCATCACCTGTTAAATGTTCTGCTACTTTATCTGCTGCATCTACCACATCTTGTCTTCCTGTAGCAGCTAAATATCTTCTCATGGAATCGTCGTACCCAAAAGTAGAAGTGGTAGCTCCAATTTCAGCACCCATGTTACAAATCGTTCCTTTTCCTGTTGCTGAAAGAGATTCTGCACCTTCTCCGAAATATTCTACGATACATCCTGTTCCTCCTTTTACGGTAAGAATTCCTGCCACTTTTAAGATAACATCTTTTGCAGAAGTCCAGCCGCTCATTTTACCGGTTAATTTTACACCGATCAATTTAGGCATTTTCAATTCCCAAGCCATTCCTGCCATTACGTCTACTGCATCTGCACCACCAACACCAATAGCAACCATTCCAAGACCTCCTGCATTTACTGTATGAGAATCGGTACCGATCATCATTCCGCCAGGAAAAGCATAATTTTCCAAAACTACCTGATGGATAATACCAGCTCCCGGTTTCCAGAAACCGATTCCATATTTATCACAAACAGAACTCAAAAAATTAAAAACTTCTGAGTTTTTATTAACAGCTTCCTGTAAATCTTTATCCGCTCCTACTTTTGCCTGAATAAGGTGGTCTGCGTGTGCTGTGGAAGGAACCGCCACTTTTGCTTTCCCGGCTTGCATAAATTGTAAAAGCGCCATTTGTGCAGTTGCATCTTGCATTGCTACTCTGTCCGGAGCAAAATCTACATAAGAGTTTCCTCTCTCATATGCTTGTGTAGCATTACCCTCCCAAAGGTGGGCATATAATATTTTTTCTGATAATGTAAGAGGCTTTCCTACCACTTTTCTTGCTGCTGCAATTCTTTCAGGATAGCGCTCGTACACTTTTTTAATCATGTCAAGGTCAAAGATCATATTATATGTTTTAGTTTTAAAAAATGATTTTTATGAATTTCCAAAATTACAAATTTTTAAAAAGTTTTATTGTTAAAATCATTTAGAATAAATATAAATTAACAATTAAAGAAATCTATTTTTTGTAATTTCGCTAAAGAAAATATTAATGAAATTACTTTAGAAATTGAGATTTGCTGCTTATTTTAAATTTTTTATAATTCTCCTCATATTATTGGGAATCGGAATTTTTTATTATCTTTTCGATCCTGCAAAAGAATCTTCTTTTTTAAGATGCCCATTTAAATCATTAACAGGATTGGATTGTCCCGGTTGTGGATCTCAAAGAGCGTTTCATGAATTACTGCATCTGAATGTCCCAAAAGCCTTTCATTACAACCCTCTTTTTGTAATAATGATTCCATATACATTGCTTTTTTCCGTTTTTCAGATAGAGGATATTAAAACCAAATTTCCTAAAGCTAAAAAACTACTTTTTGGAAAAAAAATGATATACATTATCATATTTATAATATTGTTATTTTTTGTTTTCAGAAATCTTTAGTTTCTAATTTTGGCAATACTTTTGTAAAGTGATCTATATGAAGAAAATATTGAATTTGGTATTTATAATTCTATCTGTATTTGCATTTGCTCAAACTAAAAAAACAGTAAAAAAGGCAAAAACCAATAAAAGTATTCAGGCAAAAAAATCGACCAATCAGGATTTGATTAAGATCAATGATTCTATCCCTGATCTTATTCCGCAAAGAATAGATGGAAAACTGGGGTATGTAAATCAGAAAGGAAAAACAATTATCCAACCGGAATACAAATTCGGAACATTTTTTTGGGAAGACTGCAATCTGCTGAATTCTCCCAATGAAAAAATCAGAAAATTCGGAACCAAAGATTTCGCATCCGTTTCAACGGAAAATATGGATTACAGAATAAATAAAGCCGGAGAAAAAGTATACACCTTCAAAAGTGAGGATTTAGGAAAATGCCCAATCGTACATAAAAAGCAGATTTTCCAGCCTTATTTTCTTCATGGCTTTTACGGAATTGTGGATGCCACAAAATTTGACAATCCTCAAGATTATAAACAATATCAGATCTATCCGCAATATCAATACCTTTATATAATGGAAGGTGATGATCTTAAAAATCCGATGATTATTGCTTCATCAAATGACAGATTCGGAATTATAGATATATACAACAGGATAATCATACCTTTTGAATACAGCGATATAAAGCGAAACTACAGTTGGAAAATGGGCAGAATGTTCGAAGTGACCAAAGATGGAAAAAACTATTATTTTATAGATTCAAAAAATAAAGCATATTAATTATATTTTGTAATTTTGTATTAGAAATTAAAGGGGTGCTGTAAAAAGCTGAGATTATACCCAATGAACCTGGAACAGGTAATGCTGTTTAGGGAAACATTCATTATAATTGATGAATGATAAGTGATAAATGATATTTCAAATCAATTATCAATCATAATTTATCAATTATAAATATAGTCGCCCCTTTTGTTCCAATAAATTTTAATTAAAAATTTAAAAGAATGAAAGGATTTATTTTTTCAGGACTGTTTATCAGTTCGCTTTATCTTGCACAAAGCAATTCCTTGGATTCCATAAAAACCCAAGAAATAAAGGGAGTGAATTTCACCAAAAGATTACCTGTTGTCAAAGAAATCATCAATGTTCAGAAAGATTTGGATCAAAAAAATCTTGGACAGGATTTGCCTATTTTATTAAAAAACCAGACTTCCATTGTTTCTACTTCTGATGCAGGAAACGGAATTGGATATACCGGTTTCAGAATTCGTGGAGTTGGAGGAAATTCCATCAATGTAATGATGAACGGGATTCCGTACAATGATTCGGAAAGTCAGGGAACTTTTTTTGTGAATGTTCCGGATCTTACAAGTTCAGCTTCACAAATTGTTATTCAGCGTGGAGTCGGAACTTCTTCTAATGGAGTTTCTGCTTTTGGAGCCAGCGTAAATGTAATTTCCAAAGATCCTGCCAATGAATTTTATGCGAAAACAGACAACAGTTATGGCTCTTTTAATACTTATAAATATTCCGCAGAAATTGGTTCCGGAAAATTTTGGAAAAACCGTCTTTCAGTAATGGGACGTTACACCAAAATACATTCCGATGGCTATATTGACCGCGCTTTTTCTGATTTGAATTCTTATAATTTTTCAGCGTTATTTGAAGAAAATAAAACCAAACTTCGTTTTCTCGCTTTTGGAGGAAAAGAAAAAACGTATCAAGCCTGGAACGGAATTGATAAAGCAACATGGGAAACCAATCCGAAATTCAACTATTCCGGTGCGATCTATGATAAAAATTGGGAAAATATTGTAGGTTTTTATAATAATGAAACGGATAATTATCGCCAGAATCATTATCATCTTTTATGGAATCAGAATTTTAATGAAAAATGGAATCTGGAAACCACTTTTCATTACACGAAAGGAAAAGGCTATTATGAAAATTACAAGCAGGGAGATCCGTTTTCAAGGTATAATTTACCAAATTTTAACGGAGAAGAATATTCAGATTTTATTCGTAAAAAATGGCTGGACAATGATTTCTATGGAATTTTCTCCACACTTTACGGGAAATTCGAAAATCTGGATCTGAATCTCGGAGCAGTTGCCAATCAATATTATGGAAGACATTTCGGAAATGTAACCGGTGTTTATTTCTCTGAAATTCAAGAGCATGAATATTACAGAAATCGCTCTTTAAAAAATGAGATTTCCGGATTTGCGAAGGCGATTTATCGCCTTAACGATTTTGAATTATTCGGAGATTTACAACTCAGAAATATTGATTACAACACCAAAATTTTACAGCAAGGTGACGATGAAGGTGCTAATCTGGATAAAAACTGGCTTTTTTTCAATCCAAAATTTGGAATCAGCTATCGAATTAATTCTGGAAAAATATTCCTCTCTTATGCACATGCACACAGAGAACCCAATCGTGATGACTTGTTTGTAAATCCTGAAACTCAGGCAGAAAAATTACACGATTTTGAAGCAGGCATCGAAAAAACATTCGGAAAAGTACAATTTTCTGCAAATGCTTATTATATGAAATATGTGAACCAATTAGTATTGACAGGAGCTATCAATAATGTGGGAGCATTTATCCGAGGAAATTCCGGTAAAAGTTATAGACTTGGACTTGAACTGGCAGCTTTGGCTAATGTTTCAGAGCAATGGCAAATTTCTGGAAACATTGCTTTTAGCGACAATAAAAATCTGGATTTCAAGCAAGAAACAGAAAACGGAATACAGAATTTAGGACGTACACCAATTTCCTTTTCTCCTGATTTTGTTGGAAACATTTTGATTAATTTCAATCCAACCAAAAATTTTAGTATTGGTTGGCAAAATCAATATATCGGAAGTCAGTTTTTGGATAACTCTAATAATAGAGATTTGAAATTGCCAAGCTATTTACTTTCAGATCTGAACGCACAATATTCTTTTCATTTCAAAAAAACAGATGTTATTTTTAAATTTTTACTCAATAATATTTTTGATAAAAAGTATGTAAATAACGGATATGTTTATAATAAAAATCCTTATTATTTTTCCCAAGCAGGAATTAATTTTATGTTTGGTATCAATTTAATATTCAGATAATTAAAATAAATGAAAAATTTATGAAAAATATTGAAAATTAATTATATTTGTAAACTGTATAATTCAAAAAATTTATAGAAATGAGAAAAATTTATTCTTTATTGATGGCACTGATAATCAGTGTTACAATGTCTGCACAATTAACCACTCAGGTGATTAGCCCCGGAGTTTTTAAAATTACTTATGGTGCATCCAATGATTATACTTTTTATGATCCGGGATTTGGAGTTCCGACATTTTATGTACATTGCTGGATTCTTACTTCTGATAATACACAAGGTGTTTCTTTTGATGATGCTTGGACCAATTCCAATGTTACCATGAACTGGGATTCCGGTGCTGGTGCATATGTAGGAACAATAAATCTGAATACGAAACTTTTCACAAATTCTAATAATACTGTAGCCGGCGGAACTACTGTACAAAAAGTAGGGATTGTTTTCAAAGATTTACAAAATGGCGCTACAAAACAATCTGCAGACTATTATGTACAAGGGCCAACTACGCTTCCTATACTTGCAGTTTCTGAAGCATCTTTAGCAAAAAAATCTTCTGTAATTGAAGGAAAACTGTACACAGCTAAAAAAGGAATGCTGAATGTAGCGATTTATGATTTTAGTGGAAGAATGATTAAAAATATGAATGTAAAAGCAGACGGAAACGCAATCGAACTTAATCTTCAGAAAAAAGGAAATTACATCCTGAATATTTCTGATAGTAAGTCTTCCGAAAGCGTAAAATTTGCTTACTAAAAACTAAAATTAAATTTTTCTGAAAGCTGTCTCACGGACAGCTTTTTTATTTTAAAATCACGAATAAAAAAACTAAATTTGCTGCCAATATGAATCTGTATTTTCACATTCTGGAATACTTGAAAATGAATACCAAAACGGAGATTTCCGGTTTTGGCGTTTTTGGTGTTAAAAATACAGGCGCGAAAATAAGCAAAGAACAAAGCATTCTCCCTCCTGCAAAAGAAATCGTTTTCTATACAGATTATGCAGCAAAAGACAATGGCTTTATCTCATATCTTTCTCAAAAAGAAAAAGTCTCAGAATTTGACGCAGAATTAGAGCTGAAAAAATACACCAATCAATGGAAAAGTAAGTTGGAAGCCAATCAGGAATTTGAACTTGAAGGAATCGGAACTTTTAGAAATCAGGAAGATCAGATTCACTTCAAAGGAGAAAGAATAGAAGAATTAAATCCTGATTTTTATGGTTTGGAAGAAATCCGAATTTCAGAAATCAAAGCATCGAATATTCAAAACGGAATTTCCGATGAGATGATAGAGACGAAAGGTTCTTACAAATTCAATTCTTCTATTTTGTGGATTTTCCTTGTAGCAGTTCCGGTTTTGGGAATTTTATATTTCGGAATTACAAAGCAGGAAATGATTTTTGGAAAAAAAAGTAATCTTTCCGTTAAAAATTCCACTCACAGAATTGAAAGTAAAAAACCAGTAGATTCTTTAGAAAACAAGACCATTCAAGATACATTGAAAAACGATTCTCTGAAAACTCCTGCACAAAAAATCATTCATAAATAATCGGATTTTTACAAATCAAATGAGAACAAAAAAAGCAATAGAATCTTTAACGATAATGACCAATATCGTTCTTCCGAACGAAACCAATTCTCTTAGAAATCTTTTTGGGGGTGAGCTTTTGGCAAAAATGGATCGTTGCGCTTCTATTTCGGCAGCAAGACATTGCGAAAGAAGAGTGGTTACAGCTTCTGTAAATCACGTTTCGTTTAATCATCCGATTCCTGAAGGTGGAATTGTAGTTTTGGAATCTAAAGTTTCCCGTGCTTTTTCTACTTCTATGGAAATTTATGTAGACGTTTGGCTGGACGATCCTATTGCCGGAAAAAAAATCCACACCAATGAAGGTATTTATACATTTGTTGCTGTAGACGAATTCAACAAACCTGTTCCAATTCCGCAAATGGAACCTGAAACCGATCTTGAAATTGAACGCTTTGCCGCTGCACAAAGAAGAAAAGAACTTTCCCTTATTCTTTCAGGAAGAATGAAACCTCAGGATTCTGTAGAATTGAAAAAATTGTTCATTTCTTAGCCAATAGCTAACCACAAAAAACCAAAACAAGTCATATATTTAGCTTCTCTAAAGTTTGCAAAATATAGTAATTCTCTTTTGTGAATTTTGAACTTCAATACATATAAAAACTTTTGCTTCTTTTGTCGTAAAAATGATAAAAAATGAAAATCCTTCAGCTTGATAAAAATCATCCTTTAATTGCCGAACAACTTTCTGCAAAAGGTTTTATTGTGGAAGAAGACCATCAATCCGGCTATAATGAAGTTTTAGAAAAAATAAAAAATTACGAAGGAATTATTATCCGAAGCCGAATTCCTTTGGACAAAAATTTTCTTGAAAATGCTTCTCACCTAAAATTCATTGCAAGAGTTGGAGCCGGAATGGAAAATATTGATGTACCAAAAGCAAAAGAATTAGGAATTGAACTCATCAATTCTCCGGAAGGAAACCGTGATTCTGTTGCAGAACATGTTTTGGGAATGCTATTAATTTTAATGAACCGACTTTTCATTGCTTCCAACGAAGTGAAAAACGGAATCTGGAAAAGAGAAGAAAATAGAGGCGATGAACTTCTCGGAAAAACGTTTGGAATTATCGGCTACGGAAATATGGGAAAAGCTGTTGCGAAAAGACTTTCAGGATTTGGCTGTACTGTAATTTTTCATGATATTCTTACTGATCTTTCGGATGAATTTGCGACACAGGTTAGTTTGGAAGAATTAAAAAAACAAGCCGATATTGTAAGTCTTCACATTCCAATTACACCGGAAACTTATCATTTGATTGACGAAAAATTTATTTCCGAAATGGGGAAAAATTTTTATTTCATTAATACAGCGAGAGGAAAAAATGTAAAAACGAAAAACTTAGTTGAAGCCATAAAATCCGGGAAAATAAAAGGAGCTGCGCTCGACGTTTTGGAACATGAAAAATCTTCTTTTGAGCATCTGGAAACAGAAGATTCTGACCTTCAATTTTTGCTAAATTCCGAAAAAGTAATCGTTACTCCGCATATCGCAGGATGGACTGTACAAAGCAAAGAAAAACTGGCACAGATTATTGTGGACAAAATTTTGTTAAAATATTCTTAATCTCTTTTCAGTATTATTATTTTATGTTTCAAATTGGCTAAATTGCTCGCCCGATATTTGAAGAAATGAAAAGATTTTTTACCGTATTGCTTCTGGCATTTTTATGCATTGCTTCTTCCTGCAAAAACACAGATAAATTTTCTCAGGAAGAAAATTCCAAACTTCCGAATTACGGAAATGTAAATCTTGATGATGTTTTTTCTAAAAGCGATAGTGAGCTTTCGGATGAAGATTCGGTAAAACTTTTTCTGAATAACTATTACAAAACAATTTGGGAAGGCGGAAACCTGAGTGGAGGGATTTTGGTCGCAAAAGGTGACAAAATTTTGTTTGAAAATTACAGAGGTTTTGCTCAGGAATTTGCTCAGGAACCAATTACTAAAAATACACCTCTTCATGTTGCTTCTGTTTCCAAAACCCTTACAGCAATGGCTGTGATGAAATTGATAGAAGCCGGAAAATTGAAACTCACCGATCCTGTCACCAAATTTTTTCCAAAATTTCCCTATCCACAAGTGCAGGTTCAGTATCTTCTCAATCAACGAAGCGGGCTTCCTAAATATGAATATTTCATTGATAAAATTCAGCCTGCTCCTGCGGAACTTTCTAAAAAATTTCTCTCCAATCAGGATATTTTAAATCTTTTAATTCAATATAAACCGGAACTGGCAAGAGATACCAATACAGGATTTATGTATTGCAATACCAACTATGCACTATTGGCATTGATTGTAGAAAAGGTAACCAAAACTCCTTTTCCTGAAGCCATGCAAGAAATTGTTTTTAGACCTTTAAAAATGAATAATACCTATATTTTTAAAGAATCTGACACTTTGAAAGCTGCAAAATCTTTTTATAACGGAGGTAATAGATTATATCCTTATGATCGTTTGGATTTGATTTATGGAGATAAAAATGTTTACACTACTCCGAATGATCTATATCATTTTTCAAAAGCTCTGTTTTCTAAAAATTTTCTAAAACCAACTTTTATGCAAATGGTATTCACACCTTACAGTAATGAAAAGGCAGGAATTAATAATTATGGTCTTGGTTTCCGGATGAAAATTTTTGACAATGGAGAAAAACTGACTTATCATAATGGATGGTGGCATGGAAGCAATGCTGTTTTTGCCCATCTTTTGAAGTCAAAAGTTACCATTATCGCAATTGGAAATAAGTATTCCAGAAAAGTATATTCTGCACTTGCACTTTCGAGCCTTTTTGAAAATTTTCCTTACGAAACTGAAAAACTTCAAAAAGAAATGAAACCTGAAGACAGTGTAAAGATTGATTCTACAGATTCCGTAGGA
>NZ_JBXUGL010000029.1:0-41713 GCF_057180505.1 Chryseobacterium sp. HNCC26DJ241
TATTTTGTTTTAGGAAATTTTTTCTTTTTAGGTTTTATCTATTTGAAATATTCAATGTTTTAAAATTATCTTTAAATTATCTTCAGTGTATTTTTTGTTGAAAAAAATATTTTATTTTTAAAATTATTCTATAAATATTAAAATTTAATGTATAATTTGTGTAAATTGAATTTTACATGTATTTTCGCGCGAATATTTTTCTGAAAGAAAATGAAAAGGAAGAGATTACTCATAATAGCAGCTTTGCCCCTTTTTTTATATAATTTTTCAGAATTTAATTTTTATCTACTATAAGTAGATTAGCATAAGTAATGCTAAAATAATTTACAAAAACATATTTTTATGAAAAAAAGTTTGCTAAACTTAAATGTGGTGGCATTTATTGTCATACCCATTATCTCTTATTCGCAAGTTGGGATTAATACAGATGCACCTTCAGCTACTCTTGACATTGTAACAAAATCATCGGAAACAAAATCTTTAGAAGTCAATAATACCTCAGGTATAGAAACTTTTACTGTTTTGGAAAATGGAAGTATCGGAGTTGGAGATGCATCTCCTACAGTTCCTATTCATTTCAATTTAAATAGTACACCTGCTATTACGGCAAAAAGTGTTGGATCTCAGATGTATGATGTTACAGGTTTTATTTCTGATCAAATTGTACAAAACGCTACTACTAATGCAAATAATGCACAGAGTTTATTCCAAAGTACTTTTTCATATACAGGTACTTCAAAGAACAATAGTGTGTTGGCAATAAACGCAATATCCAGATCTCCGGCTTTGAATAGTTATTCCGGTACTTTTGCTCTTACTGCAGTATCAGAAAACAGAAATTCTAGTAATGGTACAGTATCAGCAATTAATATTTTAAGTAGATCTGCTGCAAATATTGGAACACTTACAGGTGGGATTGCAGGTTTTTCTAATGATTCTGGAGCTGCGAATTTTGCATCGGGATTGCTTATTAGAAATTCTAACTCGGCGAATATTTCCAATTATAGAGGTATAGACCTGAGCAATATTATAAATACAGGTACTATAACCAATACAACGGGTATTTTTATCGGATCTTTAACAGCCGGAACGCAAACCTCAAAGTATTCCATTCAATCTACTGATGCGAATGCAGGAATGTGGCATAGAGGAAAATTGAGTTTGACTCCATTGGTTGATCCTAATTCTACAACTACACAATTTACTACTTCTTCCATGGCTGTAGCAATAGATCCTGATAGTGCTGTTCCAACAATCGGTCTCGGCTCGTTTCAAAATACTATAGTAATGGGAGACGCATTTGTTACTACTAATTCTACATATATGTTGCCTAATCCTAGTACAGCCAAAGGAAGGTTGTATACAATTATTGTGACAAGTACACTGTCTCCGGTTACTTTAAGTGTGAATGGAGGTGCAAGCATTTTTCATATAAATGCTTTTGGCGAGTATACAGGTGATGTTTCTTATGATTTGCAAAAGGGTAGTAGAACATATATTTCTGATGGTTTTAATTGGTATGTTACGGCAAGTACTACAGAAAAAAATATTGATGGATTTTCTTCAAATTAAATAAATTAAAATAAAATCCCGATTTTCAAAATCTTGAAAATCGGGATTTTTTATTTCTTACTATTTTTAAGGGTTATTTATTCATAAAATAGCTAAAATAAGAACAACTTCCCATCAGACTTTTTGCAGTTTGTGTTTGAGCATAATTTTTCTTTAGCTCCGTGAAATACGTTCTGTATTTTTCATTTTTTGTTCTATCCCAAAGATTCTGTCTGTTTTTTTCTTTTTCAGAATAGTTAGCATCGCTCCAATCCAAAGAATCATCGGTGGTATTTTCCCATTGGTAGTATTTTCCTTGTTCCGCACTTGCCATTTGGAAAAGTATTCTGGCTTTTTGTTCTTTATCTTTAGCTGTATTTAAAGCCTTTTGATAATAAATGATAGCCAGATCAAAATTATCAGGTTCTATATAGCTGTTACTTCCAAAATCTTTGTAATAATAATGATACGGATTAGAATTTTCATTCCAAAAGTGAAACTTAGGACCATTAGAATTATCAATATCCATCACAAAAATTTCACGGAAATATCCTAAAATAGAAGTATTGTAAAGTAGATTACCGATTAACTGATTGGCTTTTGCGGCTTTTTCGTTATTGCCTTCCCCTATTTTTTTCAACTGAATTAAGACGTTTGCTAATTCCAGCTTGTTCATTTTTGGTTTTATGAAAGGGAATAATGAAGTGTTTTCAGGCTTCATGCTTTCTTCGGGTTTGCTTTCAAAACTTTCCCAAACGTTATGCCCGAAAACTAATTCCGAAATATTATTAAAACCATTGTAATTATTTTTAAAATCATAAGGTTTTTCAGTTTGTGTAGCCTCGTCCCAGTAAGTAGTGGCAGATCTTGGTATTCCTGTAAAATTTTGAGCTTTTTCATAATAGGTTTTGGCTTTTTCAAAATCAGCTAAACGCATGGCTCTGTCTCCGTAAATTACATTGAAAAAAGAATCTACGTCTCCTACATTATTCAGGTTTTTAGCGATCAATTTTTCAAAAGAATTTTTATTGGTTTTACGATAAAAATCTTCTACACTTTTCACCAAAGCAGAGTTTGGGCTGTATTGCAGATCAGATAAAGTATTATTCATCAGAAATGACTTTCCGTCTTCACCTTGCAGAAAATACCGATTGGCAAGAATATCAAAAATAAAATCTTTGGTAGTTGGGTAGGTTTCCCAGTCGTATTTGCCTCTCTGTTTATCATTAGCAAAGAAATCACCGTATTTTTTCATCATTTCTTCTTCAAAGGCGGAAGTGATTTTAGGTTGGGAAACAATATCATTCAGCATTTTCAGCTTTTCAATTTCGGAAAGATAGTCTTTATCAGAAGTTTTGATCTGAGATAAAATAAGTTGGCTTCCTTTATAATCTTTGTTTAAAAATTTTACATACGCATTGCTTATTTGCCAAAAACTATCTTTTCTGTTTTGACTTACTTTTTCCAAAAACGCTCCTAATTCTTTTGCATAGTCTTTCGATTGCTCTTCTGAATCTATACTTTGAGAAAAAATAGGCAGGCGTTTCTCTTTTTTGTCACAATCTTTATTGCAATAGAGATAAATGGGCAGATAATTACGTTCCAAATCATTGATTGCTCTTGCTGTTAATACTTTCAAAATTTCAGAATCGGCATCATTGGCATACATTTTTTGCATCTGAGGAAGCGGATTGCTGTAATCATTGTAAGCTAAAAGAAAATACGCCATGTTTTTTTCTTCCAGTGTTTTTATTTTTGAAAGCAACTTATTGAAATCTTTTTCTTCCGCCAAAAACATAGAACAATAGGCACTTTCTTTTTTGTTTCGACTATGCATAAAAACTTGGAAAAAATTCCAGTTGGCTTCGTCTTTCATGTTCAGTCCTCTTTGTGCGCCGGCTTTTTGGTCAAGAGCGTACCAATAAATTGGAGTATCTGCTTTCACAGGCGTTACAAATTTGTCAAAACTTTGAATGGCTTCTTTGTAGTGCTTTGTATAATGATTGAAACGGACTAACTGATAAGCATATCTTAGCTTAATTTCCGGATTTTTTGTGGCGGTGTATAGCGAAGTAAGTGCAGAAACTGTTTTGGCATAATTCATTGAAGAAGCACTTTTCAGCGTAATTGGATGGTCATAGTCATTATTTTTATAAACAGTTTCGTCACTAAATCTCATATATGGCTCCAAATATTTTGCTTCTATAAGATAATCTATCCCTTCTTTATAATTGGAGTAAAAATCTTTGCTCGTTTTTTTGAATAAATCATGGCTTACAATTCCTTTCTTTAAATTATTGAGATGTTTGATGTCGATAATTTTTACCAAAGCATTGATTTCATCGTAATTTAGCTGATTTTTAAAATACTTTTGCCATGCTTCTATATTTTCGTCGGGAATATCTCTCTTTTCGCTATCTCCGTAAAAAGCATTGGAATAGGTAAGTAGAAAAGGTTCATACTCTTTATTATGAATTATTTCCTGAGTGAAAAGTCCAAAATATTCAAAATCCGGATCGTACCAAGCACAAGCTTTGGAATTTTGAAACCCGAAAAATAAAATGGAAGCTGAAAGGATGATTTTTTTCATCGATTAAAATTTTTGGTTTTTAACAAAATTACTATCTAATTGATAATATACAATACTATAATGATGTATTTTTTTATCTAAAAAATCAACAACATCATTAAGTTGATGATTAGAAATTTCTTCTACCTTTATTCTGAAGCCTTTATTTAGATAGTTGCCAAAATAGAATCCGTCTTTTAGAATTTCTACTTCATTTTCTGAAATCTTTTTAAAATTCGGGTTATTTAAGTCTTGTTGGGAAATAGCATTGATGAGTTTGTGTCTTCCAAGATGATTGGTGATAATTCCCCAAGAATAAATCGGAAGAGCAACATCTATTTTTTTGATGGGGTATTTATCAATTTCAGAAAGATAATTTTTTAATGTTCTAACATCTAAAATAGAGTTTTTATCTGAATTTTCTAAAGGTGAAGAAGTAGAGTAGCACATCAAATATACTTTTTCTACTGGTGGAATTCCTGTTTCAGTTTTATCTTTTACCTGATGGAGACGGAGCGTGCAGGTGATTTCCTTTCCTGAAATCTTTTTTAATTCTTTCAAAAATTTAAAATAATCATCTTTTGTTCCGGATGTCCAGTCGCAATCAATTTGTATTTCATTCTTGGTTTTCAGATGGAGTTCTGAATTTTTTTTATTGATAAGATGATGAATGCTTTCTGCAAGAAACAGTATTTCGTTTTCGGAAATGCTCAGGAACGTTTGATTGGTTATAAAAACAGTCGGAACAATCTGCTTATTAGTTTGAAAACTATTGTCTTTTGTAATAACAGCAATCGACTGGAATTTCCCATTGATTTTATCAACATCGAAAAAGCGAGTATACAGATAGGGAACTGTTGTTTGCTGTAAAGCTCTGCCTTCTGTTTTATTTAAAGATAAGTTGGTTTTCCAGTAATAGAAAGTATAAGGATGTTCTTTTTCTTTATTGCAGGAAACAATAAGTAATATAAAAAATAAATTCAGTAAGTTTTTCATTATTTATTTGTCAAATGGACAAAAATACGATTGCTATTTAAAATTAATCAAAAATACCATTTTTATGGTATTCTTTCAAAAGAATATGGATTATAGTTTTGCATAAATTATTTTTAACAATTAAATATTTATACTTTATGAAAAACAAATTAAAAGGATTAGCAATCGGAATGTTTGCAGCTCTCACGATTGTTTCATGTAATAGAGCTGATGAAAATTCTTCACCAAAAAAAGAATTGGATAGAAGTAATATTACATCTTTAGGTTATAAAAAAAGTAAGGATTTTTCTACTAACAGAGGTGGGGGTGGAGTCGGATTTGCATTTGATCTTGGGAGAGCTTCAAAACACTGCAATGGTGGTTTTGGTATTTGTAGATTGGCTGCATTTTGGGTAGTTTTAATTTGGGATAAAACTGCAAACAAAGAAGAATATGCTTATACAGGTTTAATTACTACAAAAAATGATGATGAATCAAGATATGCTGCTTATATTACATTAGATAAACCATTAGGAGGAGAATTTGATACCACTTTTTATGTGGATGAAGATTTAGAATTGGATACTGAAAATGGCTTTTATGTTATTAAAGCAGGTGAATATTCTTTAAATAAAGAATTAGGTGAATTTGGAGGATATGAATTAGATGTTGATAAAATCAAATAGTCAAGAGAAACTAATCTATTCAAAAATAGGTAAGAAAATCTTCCAAGGAAACTTGGAAGATTTTTTAATTGCCTAAAAATCAAAATATTTTACAAGAAAATTTGTCAGTTTAAAAATTATCCATAAATTTGCACACTCATTTTAGGGGCGAAGTATGCCTATATCAAAAGTAGAAATTGCTTTAACCTCTTTAAAATGGTGATAAATAAAGGATAAATTTTATTATAATATAAACAATGTCAGGTATTATTGGTAAAAAAATCGGTATGACATCTTTGTTTAACGAAGAAGGAAAAAATATTCCTTGTACAGTTATTCAGGCTGGTCCATGTCCGGTTTTGCAAGTCAGAACCTTAGAAGTTGACGGTTATGTAGCTGTTCAATTGGGTTTCGATGACAAGAGTGAGAAGAACGTTGGTAAAGCGTTAGCTGGTCATTTCAAAAAGGCTGGTTCAACTCCGAAAGCTAAAGTGATGGAATTCAAAAATGAATTCGAACACGAAGTAAAAGTAGGGGATTTAGTGGAGGTAAACATGTTTGCAGAAGGTGAGTATGTAGATGTAACAGGTACTTCTAAAGGTAAAGGTTTCCAAGGTGTTGTTAAAAGACACGGATTTGGAGGTGTAATGCAGGCAACTCACGGACAGCACAACAGACTTAGAGCTCCAGGTTCTATCGGTGCTGGTTCAGACCCTTCAAGAGTATTCAAAGGGATGAGAATGGCTGGAAGAATGGGAGGTAAGCAGGTAACTGTACAAAACCTTCAAGTGTTAAAAGTGGATCAAGAACAAAATCTTTTAGTAGTAAAAGGTGCTGTTCCGGGAGCTAAAAATTCTTATGTAATTATCAAGAAATGGAACTAGTAGTATTAAATACATCAGGAAAAGAGACCGGAAGAAAAGTAACTCTAGACGAATCAGTATTCGGAATTGAGCCAAATCAGCACGCGGTTTACTTAGAAGTTAAACAGTATCTTGCTGCTCAAAGACAAGGTACTCATAAAGCAAAAGAAAGAAGCGAAATCACTGCTTCTACTAAAAAGCTTAAGAAGCAAAAAGGATCTGGTTCTGCTAGATACGGGGATATCAAATCTCCAGTTTTCAGAGGTGGAGGTAGAGTATTCGGACCAAAACCAAGAGACTACAGATTCAAATTAAATAAAGCTCTTAAGAGATTAGCTAAAAAATCTGTTTTATCTCAGAAATTAAGAGATAATAGCATCAAAGTTTTAGAAGATATGAGCCTTAATGCTCCTAAGACTAAAGATTTCATCAGTGTATTGAACGCATTGGAACTTAACGGTAAAAAATCTTTATTCGTTCTTCCTGAAGCTAATAAGAATGTATATTTATCTTCAAGAAACTTACCTAAAACTAAAGTAATGAACTTCAATGAAATCAGTTCTTATGATTTAGTAAATGCAGGTGAGATCGTATTCTTCGAAGGTGCAGTTGAAAAATTCCAGGAAAATTTAAAGAAATAAATCATGTCAGTTATTATTAAACCAGTAATTTCAGAAAAGGCTAATTACCTTACAGATTTAAGAGGTTCTTATTCTTTCTTAGTAGACACTAAGGCGAATAAAATCCAAATTAAAAAAGCTGTAGAAGCAGCTTACGGTGTAAAAGTAGCAGACGTAAATACAATGATTTATGCTCCTAAAGTTTCTGCTAAATATACAAAGAAAGGTCTTCAAGTAGGAAAGACGAACAAATTGAAAAAAGCGGTAATCAAACTTGCTGAAGGGGAGGTTATCGATATTTTTGCTGTAAATTAATTATCAATAATAAATAATAGTAATGTCTGTTAGAAAATTAAAACCTATCACCCCGGGACAGAGATTCAGAATTGTTAACAATTTTGAGGAAATTACTACTAACAAACCAGAGAAATCTCTTACAGTTGGTATTAAAAAGTCAGGTGGACGTAACCAAACAGGTAAAATGACCATGCGTTACACCGGAGGTGGACACAAAAAGAAATACAGAATTATTGACTTCAAAAGAAACAAAGCAAACGTTGAAGCAACTGTAAAATCTGTAGAATACGATCCAAACAGAACTGCATTTATCGCTTTATTAGAGTACGCAGATGGAGAGAAGAGATACATCATCGCTCCAAATGGTATCAAAGTAGATCAGAAAGTAGTTTCAGGAGACAGCGTAGAACCAAACGTAGGTAACGCAATGAAATTGAAAAATATTCCATTGGGTACTGTAATTTCTTGTGTTGAAATGAAGCCTGGTCAAGGTGCTATTTTAGCAAGAAGCGCTGGTTCTTCAGCTCAATTAACTTCAAGAGACGGAAAATATGCAATCATCAAATTGCCTTCAGGAGAATCAAGAATGATCCTTACTGAATGTATGGCAATGATTGGTTCAGTTTCTAACTCTGATCACCAATTAACTGTATCAGGTAAAGCTGGTAGAAGCAGATGGTTAGGTAGAAGACCAAGAACAAGAGCGGTAGTAATGAACCCGGTAGATCACCCAATGGGTGGTGGTGAAGGACGTTCTTCTGGAGGTCACCCAAGATCTAGAAATGGTAAACCGGCTAAAGGTTACAAAACTAGAAAGAAAAACAAAGTGTCTAACCGTTACATCGTATCTAAAAGAAAATAATTATGGCAAGATCACTTAAAAAAGGACCATTCATTCATCATACTTTAGATAAGAAGGTTCAGGCAAATATAGAGTCTGGTAAGAAGACAGTTATCAAAACTTGGTCTAGAGCATCTATGATCTCTCCGGACTTCGTAGGACAAACTATTGCTGTACACAACGGGAAATCTTTTATCCCTGTATATGTTACAGAAAACATGGTTGGTCACAAGTTAGGCGAATTTTCTCCAACAAGATCTTTCAGAGGTCATGGTGGTAACAAAAACAAAGGAAGCAGATAATCATGGGATCAAGAAAACAAGATAGCGCAATCGCAAGAAAAGAAGCTAACAAAGACGTTGTTAAAGCTTCATTAAACAACTGCCCATCTTCTCCAAGAAAAATGAGATTAGTTGCTGATATCATTAGAGGAGAGCAGGTAGATAAAGCACTTTATATCCTTAAATATTCTAAGAAAGAAGCATCTAACAAATTAGAAAAATTACTTCTTTCTGCTATTGCCAACTGGCAAGTGAAAAACGAAGGAGCTGACATTGAGGAAGCAAACCTTATCGTTAAAGAAATATTCGTGGATAGTGCAAGACAATTGAAGAGACTAAGACCAGCTCCGCAAGGTAGAGGGTATAGAATCAGAAAAAGATCTAACCACGTTACATTAATCTTAGGTAATAAAGAAAATTAATCAAGGTATGGGACAGAAGACAAATCCAATTGGTAACAGATTAGGTATCATCAGAGGATGGGATTCTAACTGGTTTGGTGGAAACGATTATGGAGACAGAATCGCTGAAGACTACAAAATCAGAAGATACCTTGAAGCGAGATTATCTAAAGGTGGTATTTCAAAAATTTATATTGAAAGAACTTTAAAATTAGTTACAGTTACTATTACTACTGCTAGACCGGGACTTATCATCGGTAAAGGAGGTCAGGAAGTTGATAAATTAAAAGAAGAGTTGAAAAAGATTACTGATAAAGATATCCAAATCAACATCTTTGAAATCAAAAGACCTGAACTAGATGCAGTTTTAGTTGCTGATAGTATTGCTAAGCAAATTGAAAACAGAATTTCTTACAGAAGAGCTGTTAAAATGGCAATGGCAAGTACAATGAGAATGGGTGCTGAAGGTATCAAAGTTCAAATCTCTGGTAGATTGAACGGTGCTGAAATGGCAAGAAGCGAATCTTTCAAAGAAGGAAGAATTCCATTGTCTACTTTCAGAGCAGATATCGATTATCATATTGCTGAAGCTCACACTACTTATGGTAGATTAGGTGTAAAAGTTTGGATTATGAAAGGTGAAGTTTACGGTAAAAGAGAACTTTCTCCTTTAGTAGGACAACAGAAAAAAGCACCTCAAGGTGGAGGTAGAGGAGATAGAGATAACAGAAGACCTAAGAGAAGCAACAATAACAACAATAATAATTAAAAATTTTAGATTAGAAATTTTGAATTTTAAATTACCGTTACTTTTTTAAAATAAAAAAATCTAAAATCTAAAATCTAAAATCTAAAATTTAGAAATTATGTTACAACCAAAAAGAACTAAGTTTCGTCGAGTTCACAAGATGAAGATGAAAGGTAATGCTAACAGAGGACATCAGTTGGCTTACGGAACTTTCGGAATCAAAGCGGTAGAAGGAGCTTGGATCACGGCAAGACAAATTGAAGCTGCGCGTATCGCTGCTACAAGATATATGAAAAGAGAAGGTCAACTATGGATCAAAATTTTCCCAGATAAGCCAATTACTAAAAAACCTGCCGAAGTAAGGATGGGTAAAGGTAAAGGTGCTGTGGAATATTGGGTAGCTGTAGTAAAACCAGGTAAAGTAATGTTCGAAATAGGAGGTGTTCCTTACGAAGTAGCAAAAGAAGCGTTAAGGCTTGCTGCACAAAAATTACCTGTAGTTACCAAATTTGTAGTTGCTAACGATTTTGTTAAACCTCAATAATCTTTGAATACAATGAAAAAAGCTGATATTAAAAATTTAAGCGCCGGAGATATTCAAAACAAATTGGCTGAAGCTAAAGCTGAATATACAAAAATGAAATTAGCTCACAGAATTAGCCCTATTGAAAATCCGATCCAAATCAGAGATTTGAGAAAAACGATCGCAAGATTAAATACAGAATTAACTAACAAACAATAATTTCATTTTACAATGGAAAGAAATTTAAGAAAAGAAAGAATTGGAGTTGTTTCCAGCAATAAAATGGAAAAAACCATTGTTGTTAGTGAAACGATGAGAATGAAACACCCGATGTACGGTAAATTCGTATTAAAAACGAAAAAATATACTGCACACGATGAAAACAACGAATGCAACGAAGGAGATACAGTTCTTATCCAAGAAACTAGACCTTTAAGCAAGAATAAAAGATGGAGATTAGTAAGAATCATTGAAAAAGCTAAGTAATGTTACAAACAGAATCAAGATTAAAAGTTGCTGATAACACAGGTGCTAAAGAAGTATTAGTTATCAGAGTTCTGGGAGGAACCAGAAGAAGATATGCTTCAGTTGGTGATAAAATCGTAGTTACTATCAAAGATTCTACACCATCAGGAAACGCTAAAAAAGGTCAGGTATCTAAAGCTGTAGTAGTAAGAACTAAAAAAGCAGTAAGAAGAAAGGATGGATCTTACATCTCTTTCGATGATAATGCTTGTGTATTGCTAAACGCAGCAGGAGAAATGAGAGGTACCCGTGTTTTCGGACCGGTTGCTCGTGAGTTGAGAGACAAAGAATATATGAAAATCATTTCATTAGCTCCTGAAGTACTTTAATTTTAAAATTTTAAGAAAAAATGACAAAAGTTAAAATAAAAAGAGGAGATAATGTAATCGTTACTACCGGTAAAAACAAAGGTAGTAAAGGTGAAGTTCTTGAAGTGATAAGAAAAGAAGGTAAAGATCCTAGAGTGGTTGTAGCTGGTGTTAATATTGTTAAAAAACACGTTAAGCCATCTGCTTCTAATCCTCAAGGAGGAATTGTAGAAAGAGAAGCTTCTCTACATATCTCTAATGTAGCACTTACCGATAAAAACGGTAAAGCTACAAAAGTTGGGTACAAAGTAGAAGGAGATAAAAAAGTAAGAGTAGCTAAAACTACTGGTGAAACCTTATAATTGAAACAATATGGAATATATAGCAAGACCCAAAAAAGCATATAAAGAAAAAATTGTTCCTGCAATGATGGAAGAATTTGGGTACAAATCTGTAATGCAAGTGCCTAAATTAGAAAAAATCGTTGTATCACAAGGTTTAGGTGATGCTACTGCAGACAAAAAAATCATTGATTATGCTGTAGAAGAATTAACTAACATCACTGGTCAAAAGGCTGTAGGTACTATCTCTAAGAAAGATGAAGCAGCTTTCAAACTAAGAAAAGGGATGCCAGTTGGTGCAAAAGTTACTTTAAGAGCTGACAGAATGTATGAATTCTTAGACAGACTTACTTCTTCTGCATTACCACGTATTAGAGATTTTTCTGGAATTAAAGCAGACGGATTCGATGGTAGAGGTAATTATAACTTAGGTATTACTGAGCAAATTATCTTCCCTGAAATCGTAATCGACAAAGTGAAAAAAATCCAAGGGATGGACATCACTTTCGTTACAACTGCGAAAACAGATAAAGAAGCTAAAGCATTATTAACTCACTTCGGTTTACCATTTAAAAAGAACTAAGAAATGGCTAAAGAATCAATGAAAGCGCGTGAGCGCAAAAGAGAAGCACTAGTTGCTAAATACGCTGACAAAAGAAAAGCTTTAAAAGAAGCGGGTGATTATGAAGCACTTCAAAAATTACCTAAAAATGCTTCTCCTGTAAGATTACACAACAGATGTAAATTGACAGGTAGACCAAGAGGATATATGAGAACTTTCGGTATTTCCAGAGTAACTTTCCGTGAAATGGCAAACCAAGGTCTTATCCCGGGAGTTAAAAAAGCCAGTTGGTAACAATTTAGAATAATCGAGGTAGAAAAGTTGATTATCAGATAAAAGAAAAAAGAGTAAAGAGTAAAGATGCAAATCTTGGCTCTTTGTTCTTAGCTCTTGTTTCTGTTTTCAAAACTAACTGCCATTAACCAATAATTTAAAATAGAAAAATGGTAACAGATCCAATTTCAGATTTCCTAACAAGAGTAAGGAACGCACAAAGCGCAGGCCACAAAGTGGTGGAAATTCCTGCATCGAAAATCAAAAAGGAGATTACTAAAATCTTGTTTGATCAAGGGTATATCTTAAACTACAAGTTTGAAGATAGCTCTGTTCAAGGAACGATTAAAATCGCTTTAAAGTATGACAAACAAACCAACAAACCTGCTATTAAGTCTATCCAAAGAGCTTCTAGACCAGGTTTGAGACAGTACAAAGGTTCTGCTGAACTTCCAAGAGTACTTAACGGTTTAGGTGTAGCTATTATCTCTACTTCTAAAGGAGTAATGACAGATAAAAAAGCTAGAGAAGAAAAAGTAGGCGGTGAAGTAATCTGCTATGTTTATTAATTTTTAATCAAAGGAAAATGTCAAGAATTGGTAAAGCAATTATAACAATTCCTTCAGGAGTTACAATCACTGAAAAAGATGGTGTTGTAACTGTAAAAGGTTCGAAAGGAGAACTTTCTCAAGAACTTACAGGAGGAATTACTTTAGAACAAAAAGATGGAGAGCTTACTATGAGCAGACCATCTGATTCTAAACAACACAAAGCGCTTCACGGTTTATATAGAGCGCTCATCAACAACATGGTTGTTGGTGTTTCAGAAGGTTTCGAAAAGAAACTAGAATTAGTAGGGGTAGGATACAGAGCTTCTCACTCAGGACAAAAACTTGAGTTGGCTTTAGGATTCTCTCACGGTATCGTATTAGAACTTCCAGGTGAAGTAAAAGTTGATACATTGACTGAAAAAGGTAAAAATCCAATTATTACTTTAACGTCTCACGACAAGCAACTTCTTGGAATGGTAACTGCAAAGATCCGTTCATTCAGAAAACCTGAGCCGTACAAAGGAAAAGGTGTAAGATTCGTTGGTGAAAATGTTAGACGTAAAGCTGGTAAATCTGCTTAATAAATTATAAGAAAATGGCATTAAGTAAATTAGAAAAAAGAAATAGAATAAAAAGAAGAGTAAGAGGGAAAATCTCTGGTTCTTCTGAATTGCCAAGATTATCTGTATATAAAAGTAATAAGGAAATTTACGCTCAGTTAATCGACGATAACAGTGGAAAAACTTTAGCTTCTGCTTCTTCAAGAGAGAAAGGTGTAGATGCTAAGGGTACAAAAACTGAGGTTTCTGCTGCTGTAGGTAAAGCTATCGCTGCTAAAGCTATCGCTGCAGGAATTGAAAGTATAGTGTTTGATAGAAACGGATTCGTATATCACGGTAGAGTAAAAGCTCTTGCTGATGGTGCGAGAGAAGGTGGACTTAAATTCTAATCATTAAAATTTCGGAAAATATGTTAGGACTAGATAATATAGAAAGAGTAAAACCGGGAGGATTAGAATTAAAAGATCGTCTCGTAGCTGTAAACAGAGTAACAAAAGTAACCAAAGGAGGTAGAGCTTTCGGATTTTCTGCTATCGTAGTAGTAGGTAATGAAGACGGTGTAATCGGTTACGGTTTAGGAAAATCTAAAGAGGTAGCTTCTGCTATTGCTAAGGCAGTAGAAGATGCTAAGAAAAACCTTGTAAAAGTTCCTGTAATGAATCACACCATTCCTCACCAGACTACTGCAAGATATGGTGGTGCAGATATCTTCTTAAGACCAGCTTCTCATGGTACCGGGCTAATTGCCGGTGGTGCAGTAAGAGCGGTATTGGAATCTGCAGGTATTCACGATATCCTTTCAAAATCTAAAGGATCTTCTAACCCTCACAACGTGGTGAAAGCTACTTTCAAAGCGTTATTGGATATCAGAAGACCAGAAGAAATCGCAAGAATGAGAGGAGTTTCTTTAAGTAAAGTGTTTAACGGTTAATATTAAAACAATGGCAACAATTAAAGTAAAGCAAGTAAGAAGCGCTATTGGAAGAACAAAAACCCAAAAGAGAACGCTTGAAGCATTAGGATTTAAGAAACTTCACCAAGTTGTAGAGCACGAAGCTACTCCTTCTATCTTAGGTATGATAGCTGCAGTGAGTCATTTAGTAGAAGTTCAGAAATAGACAATAGATAATGAGATAAGAGATTAGAGAAATTTCTCTTTAATCTCAAATCTCAATCTTTAAATCTCAAATCTTTATAAAAAATGAATTTAAATAACATAAAACCTGCTGCAGGATCTACACATAACTCTAAAAGAATTGGTAGAGGACAAGGTAGTGGTAAAGGAGGTACTTCAACAAAAGGGCATAAAGGTCAAAAATCAAGAGCTGGTTATTCTGAAAAAATCGGTTTCGAAGGAGGTCAAATGCCTTTACAAAGAAGATTACCTAAATTCGGTTTCAAAAACGTAAACAGAAAAGAGTTTAGAGCTATCAATCTGGATACTATCCAAACTTTAATAGAAAATAAATCCTTGACAGGAGATATTACTAAAGAAGTTTTAGTAGAAAATGGATTAGCTTCTAAAAACGAATTAGTGAAAGTTATGGGTAGAGGGGAATTGAAATCTGCGGTTTCAATCTCTGCGGATAAATTCACTAAATCTGCTGAAGAATTAATTTCTAAGGCAGGAGGAAAAGCAATTACTCTATAATATTTACTAAATGAAAGAATTTATACAAACACTTAAAAATATTTGGAGTCTTAAAGAACTTAGAGATAAAATTCTTTATACTCTTGGAATTATACTCGTGTATAGATTCGCATCTCATGTTTCTATTCCGGCGATTAACCTTGCTGAAGTAGGAGATCTATTAGAGCATTATAAAAATCAAGGCGGTAACAAGCAAGGAGCAGGTCTCCTTGGCTTGCTTTCGTCATTTACAGGGGGAGCTTTCAGTCATGCTTCTGTAATGGCGTTAGGTATTATGCCTTATATTTCTGCTTCTATTATTGTTCAGCTAATGGGGATGGCTATTCCTTATCTTCAGAAGCTTCAGAAAGATGGAGAGTCAGGTAGAAATACATTGAATCAAATTACAAGATGGTTAACTATCGGGGTTTGTTTAGTACAAGCACCTTCTTATTTAACATCTATTACTCAATTGTTTTTACCATATACTCAGTTTCAATCTGCATATTATGTAGAACCAAACTCTATCATGTTCTGGCTACCAAGTATTGTAATTTTGGTTGCAGGTTCGGTATTTGCGATGTGGTTAGGAGAAAAGATTACTGACAAAGGAATAGGAAATGGTATATCCATTCTTATCATGGTTGGTATCTTATCCAGATTGCCTGAAGCATTTATCCAAGAAGTTGCTGTACAGAATGGAAAAGAAGGAATGGGATCGATCATGATTCTTATTGAAATATTATTCTGGATGTTGGTTGTTCTTTTAGCAGTAGTATTATCTGTTGCTGTTAGAAAAATTCCTATTCAGTATGTTAGCAGAGCTCAAGCAAGAGGTGGTGTAAATAGAAACCTTATGCAGGGAGCAAGACAATGGATTCCATTAAAAGTTAATGCAGCTGGAGTTATGCCAATTATCTTTGCACAGGCATTGATGTTCGTACCTGGTTTATTAACGAAAGTAGATGAGTCCAATACTTTTCTTGCAGGTTTCAAAAACGTTTTTAGCTGGCAATATAATGTATTATTTGCCCTATTAATTATAATCTTTTCATTTTTCTATACTGCTATTACCATTCCGGTAAACCAAATGGCAGATGATTTAAAGAGAAATGGAGGCTTAGTACCAAAGGTAAGACCTGGAAAAGAAACAGCTGATTATCTGGATGATATTTTATCAAAAATAACTTTGCCGGGTGCAATATTTTTGTCTATCTTTGCAGTCCTTCCGGCGATAGTGCATGGAAGCTTTGTTCAGACGGATGCTTTTGCTCTATTTTTCGGAGGAACTTCACTGTTAATCATGGTTGGGGTTATTCTTGATACGGTTCAGCAAATTAATACATATCTTCTGAATCATCATTACGATGGCTTGATGCAATCCAAATTATCGAGAACATCAAACTATTAATAAGATAAATGGCAAAACAAAAACATATTGAACAAGATGGCGTGATTGTGGAAGCACTTTCTAACGCCATGTTTCGTGTAGAGCTGGAAAACGGTCATGTGCTTATTGCTCATATTTCCGGTAAAATGAGAATGCATTACATTAAACTTCTTCCCGGAGATAAGGTGAGATTGGAAATGTCTCCTTATGATCTTACAAAAGGAAGAATAACTTTTAGATATTAAAAGCAAACGTTTCTTTTAGAGACGTTTGCATTTTGAAATTATAAAATCATTTAAAATGAAATCGCAAGATTCCATTTGTCCTAAAGAAACATTAAAATAGAACAAATGAAAGTTAGAGCATCAATTAAAAAAAGAAGTGCTGATTGCAAAATTGTACGCAGAAAAGGTGTACTTTTCGTAATCAACAAGAAGAACCCAAAATTTAAACAAAGACAAGGCTAAAATTAAATTATGGCGAGAATTTCAGGTATTGATTTACCAAAAAACAAAAGAGGCGTTATCGGTTTAACTTACATCTACGGAATCGGAAGAAGCACTGCTTCTGAAATTCTTAAAGCTGCCGGTATCAGCGAAGACAAGAAAGTCAACGAATGGAATGACGATGAATTGGCTGCAATCAGAAATTACATCTCTGAAAACATTAAAGTAGAAGGAGAACTAAGATCTGAAGTGCAATTGAACATCAAAAGATTGATGGACATAGGATGCCAACGAGGAATACGTCACAGACTGGGATTACCTTTAAGAGGCCAAAGAACGAAAAATAATTCTAGAACCCGTAAAGGAAGAAGAAAAACTGTTGCTAACAAGAAAAAAGCAAGTAAATAATCGTTAGGAATTATGGCAAAACAAACAAAAGTAGTTAAAAAAAGAAAAGTAAAAGTAGAAGCTATTGGAGAAGCACATATCCAGGCATCTTTTAATAATATTATTATTTCTTTGACCAATAAAAACGGAGAGGTAATCTCTTGGGCTTCTGCCGGTAAAATGGGTTTCAGAGGTTCTAAAAAGAATACTCCTTTCGCCGCTCAAATGGCTGCTGAAAACTGCGCTGCAGTTGCACATGAAGCAGGACTCAGAAGAGTGAAGGTGTTCGTGAAAGGTCCAGGTGCAGGTAGAGAATCTGCAATCAGATCTATCCACAACTCAGGAATTGAAGTTAGTGAAATCGTTGATGTGACTCCAATGCCACACAACGGATGTAGACCACCAAAAAGAAGAAGAGTTTAATTTTTAGAAATTACCATTATGGCTAGATATATTGGACCTAAAACTAAGATTGCCAGAAAGTTTGGTGCTGCAATCTACGGAAGTGATAAAAACTTCGAAAAAAGAAAAAACCAACCACCAGGACAACACGGTCCTAACAAAAGAAGAGGAGCTAAGAAATCTGAATATGCAACTCAGCTTGCTGAAAAACAAAAAGCAAAATATACCTATGGTATTCTTGAAAGACAATTTGCTAATTTGTTTGATAAAGCACACAGAAGCAAAGGTGTAACAGGTGAAGTTCTTTTACAACTTTGTGAATCAAGATTGGACAATGTTGTTTTCAGATTTGGTTTTGCTAAAACAAGATCTGCTGCAAGACAATTGGTTTCTCACAGACACATCACTGTAAACGGTGAAATCGTAAACATTCCTTCTTATCTATTGAAAGCAGGAGATGTAATTGCTGTTAGAGAAAAGTCTAAATCTTTGGAAGTTGTAGCTGATGCTTTAGCTTCAAAATCAAATTACGAGTGGTTACAGTTCAATGACGAGAAAAAAGAAGGTACCTTCATTAATGCTCCTGAAAGAATCCAAATTCCGGAAGACATTAAGGAACAGCTTATCGTCGAACTTTACTCTAAATAATTTATTAATAAATTTTTGCTCAACCTAACAAATAACATGGCAATTTTACAATTCATAAAACCCGATAAAGTAATTCTTTTAAACTCTGATGAGTTCAAAGGTCAGTTCGAATTCAGACCTTTGGAACCAGGTTTTGGGCTTACCATCGGTAATGCTTTGAGAAGAGTACTTCTTTCTTCTCTTGAAGGATATGCTATTACGTCTATCAAAATTGAAGGTGTAGAGCACGAGTTTTCAACCATTCCGGGAGTTATCGAAGATGTTACAGAAATTATACTTAACCTTAAGCAATTAAGACTAAAAGCCAAAGCTGAAAATCAAGCAAATGAGCAAGTATCAGCTAAAATTTCTAAACAAAATACTATAACTGCTGGTGATATAGGAAAATCAATGAACGGATTTGAAGTTTTGAATCCTGAATTGGTAATCTGCAACCTGAACAAAGATGTAAATTTTGAAATTACTTTCAATATTGAGAAAGGTAGAGGGTATGTTCCTTCTGAACAAAATAAATCAAACAATGCTCCAATGGGAACTATTGCTATTGATTCTATTTTTACCCCGATCAAAAAAGTTCAGTATGCAGTTGAAAATTATCGTGTAGAGCAAAAAACAGACTACGAAAAATTGATTCTGGATATTGAAACTGATGGTTCTATCAGTCCTCAAAATGCTTTAACAGAGGCTTCAAAGATATTGATTTATCATTTCATGTTATTCTCCGATGAGAGAATTACTCTTGAAACTGAAGCTGTAAAAGCATCTATCCAATACGATGAAGAAACTTTACATACAAGACAACTTCTTAAATCTAAATTAGCAGATATGGATCTTTCTGTAAGAGCTCTTAACTGCTTGAAGGCTGCTGAAGTTGAAACTCTTGGAGAGTTAGTTTCTTATAGTAAGTCTGATTTGATGAAATTCAGAAATTTCGGTAAGAAATCTTTGACAGAACTAGAAGAATTAGTGCATTCAAAAGGTCTTAACTTCGGTTTTGACGTTGCAAAATATAAACTTGACGCTGATAATTAATTAACAATGAGACACGGTAAAAAAATCAATCACTTAGGAAGAACGGCTTCTCACAGAAGCGCATTGCTTTCTAATATGGCTTGTTCTCTTATCGAGCATAAAAGAATCAACACTACTGTTGCTAAAGCGAAAGCTTTGAGAGTATATGTTGAACCAATCTTAACTAAAGCTAAAGAAGATACTACACATAACAGAAGAACAGTTTTCTCTTATCTTCAGAATAAAGAAGCAGTTGCTGAACTTTTCAGAACAGTTGCTCCAAAAATTGCTGAAAGAAATGGAGGATATACAAGAATCATCAAAACTGGATTCCGTCCGGGCGATGCTGCTGATACTGCTCTTATCGAATTGGTAGATTTCAACGAGCTTTACAATCCAAATGCTGAAGAGAAAAAAGCAACAAGAAGAAGCAGAAGATCTGCTGCTCCTAAAAAAGCTGAAACTACAGTAGTAGAAGCTGCTCCTAAAGCAGAAGAACCAAAATCGGAAGCTACTGAAGAACCAAAAGCTGATGCAGCTGAGGAAAAAACTGAGGAATAATTAAGATTTTTTCAGATAAATAAAAAACCGTTTCAAAATTTTTTGAAACGGTTTTTGTTTTTATAAATCCTTTACCAAAGGAATCACATTATCACCTTGGATAATAAAAACAGAATCACCTTTTATTTCAGCCTTTACTCCATTTCTTTCATATAAAGTTTCAGTTTTTTTGTCCAGCTGAAATTTTTTACCGTTGGCCTGAATTGTCATCGTTTTTTCGTTAGGAGTGTCTACAATTTCAACTCCGGCTCTGGTTCCATCCGTTCCTTTATAGGTTTGAGAAATTCGTGTTTCTATTTTTCCATTATCGTTGGTGACTGTTTTTTCTGAAGTTCCTTCCGAAGTCACAATTTTATTACTATCCGTTGATTTTTTACAGGCTATTATTGCGGAAAATAACGCTGCGGATAAAAGTATTTTTTTCATAATATTAAGTTTTTATTAACTCATCAAAAATTATACTAAAATAGTATGCAAATCTCTCTAAATTTATTTTAAAAATAATTAATTTTGCACCAAATTTAAAATAAAAAACAATGAGTTACATTTCTTACATTGAAGCAAGACAAATTCTGGATTCCAGAGGAAATCCTACAATTGAGGTAGATGTTTTTACAGAAAGCGGAGCGATGGGTCGTGCTGCTGTTCCTTCTGGAGCATCTACAGGAGAACATGAAGCAGTAGAACTTCGTGATGGAGGTTCGGAATTTTTAGGAAAAGGAGTTTTGAAGGCTGTCGAAAATGTAAGAGAAGTAATCGCTCCCGAAATTATCGGACTTCCGGTTTACGATCAAAATCTTATTGACAGAATTATGATCGATTTGGATGGGACTAATAATAAAGGAAATCTTGGTGCAAATGCAATTCTTGGAGTTTCTTTGGCTGTTGCAAAAGCTGCAGCTACAGAATTGAGAATGCCACTCTATAAATATGTTGGAGGTGTAAATGCAAACACTCTTCCTGTTCCAATGATGAATGTAATTAATGGAGGTTCTCACTCTGATGCTCCGATTGCATTTCAGGAATTTATGGTAATGCCGGTAAAGGCGGATTCTTTTTCTCATGCTTTAAGAAAAGGAACTGAAATTTTCCATAATTTGAAATCTATTCTTCATTCCAGAGGTTTGTCTACTGCAGTAGGTGATGAAGGTGGTTTTGCTCCAACATTTACAGGAACGGAAGATGCTTTAGATACTTTGCTTAAAGCTATTGAAAAAGCAGGTTACAAACCTGGTGATGATGTGATGATCGCTTTAGATTGTGCTGCTTCAGAATTTTACAAAGACGGAATTTACGATTACAGAAAATTCCAGACTCCGGATTCTGCACAATTCAGCAGCAGCGAGCAGGTTTCTTATTTAGCTGAATTAGCAAATAAATATCCAATTATTTCCATTGAAGACGGAATGCACGAAAACGACTGGGAAGGTTGGAAAATGCTTACCGATAAAATTGGTGACAGAGTACAATTAGTAGGAGATGATTTATTTGTAACAAACGTAGAAAGACTTTCCAGAGGAATTAAAGAAAATACAGCGAATTCTATCTTAGTAAAAGTTAATCAGATCGGTTCACTTTCTGAAACTTTGGATGCTGTACAAATGGCTCAGAATAATAAGTATACTTCTGTAATGTCTCATCGTTCCGGAGAGACTGAAGATGCTACTATTGCAGATTTAGCAGTAGCTTGTAATTGTGGTCAGATCAAGACTGGTTCTGCTTCACGTTCTGATAGAATGGCAAAATACAACCAGCTTTTAAGAATAGAGGAGGCTCTTGGTGAGACTGCGGTTTTCCCAGGTTTGGATGCCTTTAAAATTAAAAGATAAGAAAATATAAAATAGTAAGTAAAGCATCTGAATTATATTCAGGTGCTTTTTTGATTCTGTATATCAGGTTTTTAAGGATTTAAGTCTGATTGTGTTCAGAGGATAATTTGTGATTTTTTTTAATAGAAATTTTTAATGATTACATAATTTAAATCAGATTTGATTTTTCACACTAATTCCTTATATTTAGCAAAAATTTTCAAAAAAATGTCAGATAATAAAGTAGTATTGAACTATGATGGAAATTCTTATGAGTATCCTATTGTAGACAGCACAATTGGTGATCGCGGAATAGATATTTCGAAGCTGAGAGATCAGACCGGACTTATCACCTTGGATTTAGGATATAAAAATACGGGTGCTACTCTGAGTGAAATTACTTACCTGGATGGAGATCAGGGAGAACTTTTCTATAGAGGGTACCCAATTGAGCAAATTGCAGAAAAATCAAACTTTACAGAAGTGATGTATCTTCTTCTTCATGGAGAGTTACCAAACAAGTCACAGTTTGAGCAATTTGAAAATAATATTAAAGAATATAATTTCATAGCTGAGGAAATGAAGAAAATAATGGATGCTTTTCCTCGTTCTGCACATCCGATGGGAGTTTTATCTTCGCTTACTTCTGCACTTACGGCATTCAATCCAAAAGCTGTAGATGTTACTTCCAAAGAAGATCTGGATCACGCAGCAGAGTTAATGATTGCAAAATTTTCTCACCTCTGTGCATGGACTTACAGAAAAAAACAAGGATTACCTTTAAATCATGGAGATAATAACCTTAACTATGTAGAGAATTTCTACAAAATGGCTTTCAGGCTTCCATACGAAGATTTTGAAATGAATCCTGTGATTGTGAATGCTCTGGATAAATTATTAATTCTTCATGCGGATCATGAGCAAAATTGTTCTACTTCTACAGTAAGAATGGTAGGATCTGCTCATACCGGTCTTTTTGCTTCTATTTCTGCGGGAGTTTCTGCACTTTGGGGGCCACTTCATGGAGGTGCAAACCAAGCGGTGATCGAAATGCTGGAATTGATCGAAAAAGATGGGGGAGATGTTGCAAAATATGTAGCAAAAGCTAAAGATAAAGAAGATAATTTCCGTTTGATGGGATTCGGGCATAGAGTGTACAAAAATTTTGATCCGAGAGCGAAAATCATTAAAAAGGCTGCGGATGATATTTTAGATGCTTTAGGTATTGACGATAAAGCTCTGGATATTGCAATGCAACTGGAAAGAGTAGCTTTGGAAGATGATTATTTTGTAGAAAGAAAATTATATCCAAATGTAGATTTTTATTCAGGAATTATTTATAGAGCTTTAGGAATTCCGACTGATATGTTTACAGTGATGTTTGCATTAGGAAGATTGCCGGGATGGATTTCTCAGTGGAAAGAAATGAGACTGAAGGGAGACCCAATCGGAAGACCAAGACAGGTTTATCAAGGTGCTCAAAAACGAGACTATATTTCAATGGAAAGTAGATAATTAAAAAAGACTGACAAATTTTTGTCAGTCTTTTTAATAAAATATGAAATCTCAAAGCTTTATGGTTTCCAATAACTCCATACATTGCCATTAAAAACAGCAACCTGATGTGCTGTGGTATCATAAACAATCATCCCAGCTGATGGGCTTATAATATTAAGATGCGGACTGGCTACTTTAGGAAGTATCATTGCTTTATTGGTATCGGAAAGCACCAAAATACCAGGAGTGTTATTTGTTGAGCCGTTAGAACCAATTACAACTTTTGCATTAGGCTTGTCAGATTTAGTATCTTGTATACTAGTATCTACAACACCATTATTGTTGGAAAGATCTTTCCATACTCCATTTTCTCTAAATTTTACTGCTTTGCTGGAAACATCATATATAAAAGTGCCATCTACTACTCCCGCTGTTTCCACTGCAGATACCGAATCTACCCATGGCAATATTAGCCCCCTATTTTCTAAGGAGCTAAATTCTAATGAAGCAGAGATAGAGCTGGGTGTGCTTCCGCCTATCACAACTTGGGCAGAAGATATTGCAGATATCAATATGATGAAAATATTCAATATTTTTTTAGTTTTTACCATAATGTATAATTTTAATTGATATTTGAAAAATTCAACCACAGGAAAAAATAATTCCAATGGTTGAAAAAATTTATATTTTAATTTGGACATGTTTGTGTTGATAGACACTTCCATCCATATGTAACGCCATTATCTGTAGTAGTATAGATTTTTAAACATTTTGCTTCTTCATCATATACTATCATACCTTCCGTAGGATTTGCAATTGCATTTACCTGTGCTGATGTAGGAATTCTGTTGATTACAAAACCTTTGGTTTTTGCTTCTAATACAGTCCATGCACCTTTGCGTATCATAGGCCAGTTGTCTGGATTTTGATTTCCGGCTCTTCCCAGTGCAGTAATTCCATATTTAGTATCCAATGCCTGACCGTTAGTATTTGCGGGATTATAACATATCAAAGTAAAAGTATCAGAAGTAGAAGAACAAATACAATTATTATTTGCTGAAATCCTGGCAAGAACTTTTACCGCATTCGTACACATAGTAACCGGTAAAGAAAAATTTTCTGTTACTGATGTTCCTGCTGGAATACTTCCTGTCAAAGTATAAGAACCTAAAAATTGTCCTGTGGAAACACCATTGAAATCAGCACAATAAAAATCTACTTTCACAGGATTTGTCGGATTAGTATTGGTTTGGTTTATTGCCGAAGTATTGGCTACGGTAATACTGCCCGATAACAAGCCTGAAGAAATAGTACCACTAATGGCATTTATATTCAACACCGGATTATCAATGGTAAAATTGTAATTGTAGCTTCCTGTTTGCACTACGATTTGTGAACATGTTCCTGTAATTTCTGTAGGACAAGGAATGTTTCCTGCTACATCAAAGCCCCTTATCAGTATAGTATTTGCACCACAGTTTGTAGGCGAGATTTTCTTAATGTCTATACTATATATCAGTTTATCTCCCGAAGTCATTCCACTTGGAATTTTTAAAACCATATATTTTGTTCCGTTGATACCATTGGTATATACTCCCACCACAGTAGGACAGAAAGTAGATGTGCAGTTTACAGTAGTACTTACAAAATCATAGCCTGTAGGAAGATCAATCTGCGTGGAGGCAGTATTTCCTGTGGAGGTGGTGCTTACGATTGTTTGCTCTACCGGAAGCGCAAGTGGCGTATTACAATTATCGAACGTACCTATTGGTGATAAGTTTATTTTGCTGGATACAAGATAATCAGGTGTAGCTCCAACCACGTCTAATGATCCTGTATAAGTTGTTGCTCCATTTCCTGTAGCATCTGCACCACAGGTTTTTTTTGCATACGGCGTTAGTGAAAGGTTAGACCCTGATACAAATGTACAATCTGTAATTATGGCGAATTTTACAGGTATTAGCCTTTTGTTGGAATCTCCACCATCATTTAGTGTTCCTGGCAATCCTGCAGAAGGATAGTTAGGGTGTGTGGTGAGGTCTGCCGTAATGATATTACCTGCTGTTGTATAATTTACCGCCGCCCAATTATTAGCACCTTTAGGATATTCTGCCAATAGAGTTCCTGGTACTATCGATGCGCCTTGAGGCAATGTAATATCCAGTTTTACATTGATGAGGTTTCCTGCACCGGCAGAGTTTATTTCATATTGGTAATTGAGAGGAGAGCATATCCCTGAAAGAGGAATAGAAGGTTGAGAAACAGACGACAATTGAACCTCTCCTGTCTGTGGGATGAAAGGTAAAGTTACCGAACTTGGTGTACACAAATAACTATCAGGACTTGTTGGATATCCTGCACAATCCCAGCCTGAAAGTACAGTAATAGCATCGGCAGTACAGGTAGTATAGGTAAAATCAATACGGATATCCTTTGTAGCTGAAGACGTTAATGAAGAAGCAACTTGATACCATTTGCCGTTAGAATACGCAGTTCCTGTTAAAGAGGTATTGGTTGCTAAATCAACTACATTAGTAATTGTTACATTAGGATTATTTTGAATAGCCACCCACACATTATTGGCTGCACTAGCACCTGTAGAAGAAACCCTTACGGTAAAACTCTCTGTAGGGAGGGATGCTTGTATTGTACCAGTTTGGTTACTTAATGTGGTTGCTGGTTTAAGTATATAATTACTTGTAGTTGCTGCGCTTATGAATGATTGCTGTATAATTGTTGCATCCGGAATACCAGGTATTGCAGGCGCATTTTGATAGCTATAATAATAGGGTCTTACCTTCATTGTAAGTGCCGGAATACTTACAATACCAGTATTGGCACCACAGTTAGCTACAATAGGAATAGTAAAACCATAGGATGTACTAGAGTGTAAATTTTGATCGCTCAATCGCCATGAACCATCATTGGTATAGGTAAGCACATTACCTGTAATAATTGGAGCAGGAGGATTATAAGAAAAACTACTACCTCCATCATTAGTCCCAGTGAAAACAGTTAATCTTGAAGCATCATATGAGAATCCTGTTGGCAGAGTAAATTTCATTTCATCAATATATGCAGCAGGTCTAAACTCATTAGGAAAAGGATCTGTTTCTGTTGGTATGAATTGCACATATGAACCAGTGAGTACACCACCTGTACATCCTGAACCTAAAGTACTCTGTGCAAAAAATTGCACACTCTTACCAGGATTAGGTATTATATAAAGTTCGGCAAGTCCTCCTCCGCAACCCATAATGACATTGGTAGCATCCAGATTATAAAATTTAGCGTTTGGCGAAAGTGCTTTCTCTATGTTGGTTGGAGTTACGGCTGATCCTGTGTATTTTACATTCATATTCAGAGTGTAGGTATCTCCTGGTTCAAACATAAATCCAGCAGGTAAAAGCGTACCAATTAAAGAACCAAAATTGTAGGTATAAGTTTCTTGCGTAGCTGTAACATTACTTGTTGTAGGTGTCGGTAGTGGTAATGCATATACATTTCCTGTACTTGCATCGGTAATAGTAACGGTGGAAGTATTTAAAATGTTTAAATACGCATTGGAAAGACTTGGTCTTTCAAAGTTGATACTTAAGTACATATTATTAAATGTTGCTCCCGCTGCTTGGGTACCGGCCATTGTAATTATTGCTTCATCATTAGTTAGTAATCTTTTTAATGATCTGGCTGGTAATGAAGCTGCTGTTACATGGGTAGAAAGAGTGTTATTAGTCCAACCCAGTGTTGTTCTTTGCGCAGTGGGAATAGTACTTATTACTCCACCTGCTGTTAAAGAAGGACAAGGACATAAATTATTTATTTTGAAAGTGCCACATTCCAATAAATTTTCGTAGGATGGGCAAGTAGTACTGAAATAAACAAAACTGTACGGCATAGATATATCGCCACATACAGAGCTGTCAGTTATGAAGTCTACATAAAAACTTTGGGTTTGAAAACTATTATTGTTGTATAAAAAGGTTAAGGTAACATTATTCCCCGTCTGTACAGCAGTTACAGCGTTTTGAGCTCCGGTAATAGTAGCCTGATAAAAAGCATTGGTACTAGAAAGACTTATACCTGCAGGTAAGGTAAAGCGAAGCTGTAATCGACCATCGGCTGTTGAACCAGGCATTCTGTTTTCATTAAGATTGATTAAAAAGCGTGCTGTAAAAGGTGTTCCTACCGCTACACTCGGAGTACTTATCACCATTGTATTGTCAGCACCAGATAACATATAACGTAAGCTACTTGCTGGTGTTGGATTGAAATTAGAAAAAGTTGTACTACACTGGTTGCTATAATCTATACGTGCATTGGGAACTACATCTAAACTAGAATCATTGACACAAGTATGCGTGAAAAAACTGTGTGTTGCATCCCACATCATTTGGTAATCAATTATTAAAGTAGCACCTTTAGGCAAATCATCAAATTGCCCGTCACCATCAGCATCAGTCAATCCACCTGTGCCATCAGGATCAGAGGTTAGTTGTGATAAATCCAGTGTCCACCCTTGTGTTCCCGTTCTGGGATTAAAACTAACAGGTACTCCATTGATAGTAAAATTGGTTAAATACGCTGGACCAGATTGTACTGCGGTTGTGGGAGTTGGCCATGTTCCTGTTCCTAATAGTGTTTTAATGTTAAAGGCAGTTCCTGCACCTGTAGTATTTTCAGAACCATTGTTTACATAAGTGTAACGCCAGGTATCTCCTGTACAAAAATCTCCGGAAGAAACACGGGTGAATGTTAAACCAATATTCGGAACTCCTGTAGCCATAGTAACTCCGGCACTACCTGTTACCGTTTGACACCAAGCAGAACTTGTACTGCCGCAACCCCAACCCGCTGCATAATTTGTAGCAGGATTACAGATTTTTACTTTATAGGTTTCGGTAATGCTAAGGTTTTCACCAAAATCAAAGCTACCTCCAGAAAGATTGGCAGCTGTGATTGTATAGTAACTTGTTGTTCCTACCGTTGAAGTAGGTGTTAATATTACCGGAGTTCCTGTACTTCCTGAACCTCCTGTCAGCTCTAAAGCGGTTTGTTGTATGCCATTAGATGGATAATCTATAGAAAAGTGGACCTCTGTTGCCTCTCCATTACCACCGTTTGAAATGGTAAAGATTCGGCTGTATGTTTGCCCTACAACTGCATTGGTTTGTGTGGTAGGCTGTGTAAAACTAAATACAGGATAGGAAATGGTATAAGCTGATGATGAACTTGTACTGGCAGTTTGCCCTGTAATAGTACCTGTAACCTCATCTTTGAAAGTAGTTCCGGCTATAGCTGCCGTACGTGCGGAACACGTGGCTTTACGATCTATAGTAAAAACAATATCATCACCAATAGCGATGGCATTACTGAGCTTAAACTTGGGTGCTTGTGCAGTACCACCATTTTCGACGATGGTAAGTCCCGCATTGCTGCTAATAGTAGCTAAAGATCCACTTACATATTCTATACCGGTAGGTAACGAAATAGTGATGTCTGCTCCTGTGGAAGACGAAGCGGCTGCACTTAGTCTTACCTGTAATTGGGATGAACCGTTACACACTGTAAGGTTTCTGGGGTTAGTAACGGGAGCAGTGGAAAAATTTGGAAATCCAATAACAAAGGATTGGGCAAAGGTGTTCAAAAAGAACATGATGAATAAGGTAATCCAAATTTTTACTGAGAGGAAATTAATAGTGTTCCTTTTCATTATTTTATTTTTAATTATATAATTATTTTGAAAGGGCAAAAGAGAAGTCATAAGGATTGTTGGAAAATTCCTTAGTCAATATTTTTTTGCTTTAAATGATTAAATTTTAAAGTCTTGGACTTTTAAGATTTACTTGAAATTCTTGTTTGTATTAAAGTATAATAAAAACAATTTTTCACCTATATTTCTTCTGCAAACCATTTTTTCCATTGAGCAATAGTGTTTCTGCTTACTTTATATTTCATAGAAATAGATTGATTGGAGAGCATATTCTTTTTTTGGTAAAGCAATATTTTTATAATACTTTTTTTATCATAGGATCTTAGTTTTTGATTCTCCGATATATAATTGTTGCTATAGATAAAATCGTTAATTTTTATAATATCAAGATGTGAATGATCTTTACCGGAAAAAAAACTTTTTACTTGTTGGGTTTCCATTTTTTCCGGAAACTTTTCTAAAATGATATCCTTGTAAATGTTAATATAATTAGGCATGAGATTTAAGTTATGAATTAGAAGCTAGGAATTAAGGATTTAGCAGTTAGAAACTAAATATTTCTAATTACTAATAGTTGTTAAAAGTTTTTTCAATAACTAATAGATCTGTTCGCCTTATGTTATCAATTGGAAAATGAATTTTCACAATTTTCTCATCGTCTTTCTGTACTTTGATGATGAGGTAGTTATACCAAAAAGATTTTTGTACACGTATGGTATTAATTTTATTCAGTGGCATTTCTATTTGGTTTTTTAGATTCTTTTTTTGAAATATTCCATAGCTTTTCAGCGAGAGAACTTCACCCGAGTTTTCATATTCAATATATTTTAGACGGAATATTCTTATAATGCTATAGACAATGAAGGTAAAGCCGAAATATTTTATTTTACCGAAAATATCAGAAGAGAATATTCTGAATCCTAAAAGTGACACAATGATGAGCAATAAAAAAATGCTATGGGTCAGGAAAAGAAATTTGATGATGCTTTTGTTGTTGATTTTCATGATTTTGTGTTTGTTATTTATTTAGATTCTTCTGTTACATTATGTTTTTTTAACCATTTGTATAGAGTTGTTTTTGGGATTCCATAGCGTTCTATCACTTCCGGAATGCTTTTCTTTTTATTTTGAATCAGATCAATCAGATAATTGATGACCTCCCGAGTATAAATGTTTTTCCTGAAAACAGGCAGATCTGAAGGTTGTGGTGTTGGATTTTTGCACGGAGGAGAATAGAGAATCAAATGTCCGGTATATATCCTGAAAAAGTCATAATCCAGAAGTTTGCACCATTTTAGTAATTCGGCTGCACTGATATCTTCATTGCGGTAATATTCTTCAATTTTTTCTTCACTGGTGCTAAAAAACTTGCAGATTCTGTCGGAATTGATACTGCTTTCTTTTACCTTGAGCTCTATATATTTTCCGATATGGATGTACTTTAAGCTTTTATCAATCATATGTTTTTTGCGTTTTTTTGATTTTTTTCAGAAATTGATAGAACAAGCCATCGTACTTTGTTTTGGGATGACGGCTTGTTTTTGGAAAGAACCTATGAAACTAACTTTCCAAAATGTATAAATTATCAACTATCAATTTGTTTTAATTTCTCATTTCTGTTTTTACAAGAACATTTTCTGATCTTTTAGCTTTGCTTTCTTTTTTTTTTACATTCTCTTTTTTGTGTTTTCGTCGCCTTTGTTTATTATTCGTTTTTCGAGTTGGTCATTTATGGAGAAAAGAGAATTTATCATTAAATAAAATTCCGATAATTGGCAGAACAGTGATTTTATTATTCGCAGCATTGATAATACCTGTTATGATAAGCACAAAAAACAGGACATTGACGTATGACAAAGGTGCCAGAAAAGGAACCATTGTTGTAACTATTGAAATGATAATGCTTGTGACCAAGGAAATAATGAACATACCAAGACTTTGTTCCAAATGCTTTACAAGAAGAGGAGTTCTGGATTCATTTTTTGAACTAAAGTATGCGACCAGCCATCCGATAATGGTGATGTAGCTGATAATGGATAATGTTTTTTGATTCATAATTTACTTTTAAATAAAAATTCTTAATTTTTGTGGTATTAATTAGATTAGTATTTAGGGAGAGAAAGAATTTCTCTCCCTGATTTTTAGTTCTATAATTTAATTTTGAGATCTCCTGCTGCGGTTTTATAAACATCCCCTGTTACCAAACCACCTGCACCTGCTGTTGCATCATCTGCATATGTAGCCAAACCTGTAAAATTAATATCCTTAGCTTTGATGGTACCGTTTACTTCTAATTTTTTGGTTGGATTGGTTACACCGATACCGATGTTACCTGCCGGTGCGGCTAAAGTACCGTTCATGTTATTACCGAAAATAATATTACCGATATTCATTTGGTTGCTTCCGGTACTAGATGTAACATCGGTATTGCTACCAATAGCAATATTATTATCACCGGCTGTACTATTTAGCAAAGCTTTATATCCTAATGCAGTATTCTTTGAGCCTCCTACAGTAACTCCCCCAGCAAATGCGAAAGTTCCTACAATTGTATTATAGTTGGATGCAATACCTATAGTGCCCATAGCTTCTGCGCCAATTACTACATTTTCTGTGGCATTTGCTAAAACTTGTAAAGCTCCTCGTCCCATTACAGTATTTTTACCTCCTGCTGTTAAGTGTCTGATTGCGCTTTCTCCAATAGCGGTGTTACCATCTGTGGTTTTATTGCTGTTGAGGGATGCATATCCTAATGCTGTATTTAATGTTCCAGTGGTGTTACTTTCTAAAGATGTTTGCCCTACAGCAGTATTATAGCTTGCAGTATTTGACTTTAAAGCCTGCGACCCAATACCTGTATTATTAACCCCTGAAATATTACTTGATAATGCAAAGTTACCAACAGCGGTGTTTTGGAAGCCTGTATCATTGTCTTGTAAGGCTCCTGTTCCAATAGCTACGTTCTGCTGTCCTGTAGTATTAGAAAACATCGAGGAAGATCCTATAGCAATATTATAAACTCCTGTGGTATTTTTTCTAAGAGTAGAAGATCCTACAGCTACATTCATTTGTCCAGAGGTATTAGAAAGCATAGATGCAGATCCTATTGCAACATTATAGATTCCTGTAGTATTTTGATTGAGTGCAGTATCTCCTATAGCTACCAGGTTACTTCCCGTGGTGTTCGTTACTAATGTATTAGCTCCAACTGCGGTGTTAGATGCTCCTGTAGTATTTATTCTTAGTGCATTTACACCAAAGGCACTATTGCTAGATCCAGTAGAATTAAGGCCTAATGCACTGTATCCAAAGGCACTGTTACCACTGGCAGTAGTATTTTCTCCTAAAGCTAAAAGACCAAAAGCACTATTTTGTGAACCAGTAGTGTTAAGCTCTAAAGCACTTGTTCCCAATGCACTATTAGAACTCCCAGTAGTATTGGAGTATAAAGCGCCGCTTCCTATGGCAACATTTTGTTGCCCTGTAGTATTTTTAAGTAAAGAAAAATTACCTACAGCAGTATTGCTACCTCCCGAAGTGTTGTTTGAAAGTACATCTTGACCGATAGCGATATTGTATGTACCTGTACCTACACTGGTACCATTGCTTCCAACTCCTGCATCTTGGGTAATATGGTTGCTAGTACCTACCAAACGTAAATCGCTGATAAAAGAAGCTGTTGTAGCCGTTGTTTTCTTCAACACACCGTTTGCATCTACGGTTACGATATTATCGGTTGCAGAACCTGCTGTCAATCCTTCAAAACGAACTGGGTCTGTGGTATCATACACATGAAGTCTGTTTGTTGGCTTTAGTTGACCAATACCCATGTTATTGGTAGTTTTTGTAAATACCGCAACATCTGTTGTATTATTCCTTATTACCATGTTTCCTTCTTGAGGACCGACACCATTAGTACCACTAGAATTGTTTCCTCCAACGCGCATAGACCATGCTTGTCCTGAAGTTCCGGTGTTTGTTAATCCGATATAAGCGACGCCATTATCGTTATTGTTGGTAACATTCATAATAGATTGTCCAGATGTACCTGCTGTTACTGTAATGGAATGCGCAACACTCATATCACCATTTATAACACCAGTGCGTCCAAACTGAGATTGTCCGTAAACATCCAGCAATTTAGTAGGGGCATTGATACCAATACCTACATTGCCCATCTGATAGATATTTTGTGTGTTGGAAGTTGCTCCTGTATTGGTAGCCTGATTATACCAAGGTTCTGTAGAAGAACCTACAGATGATGCAGAAACGGTTTTCAATACTCCCGTTGCATCTACTGTAACAATGTTATCTGTTGCAGCACCAGTTTGTAATCCTTCAAAACGAACAGGGTTTGCGGTGGCTGTTACGTGAAGCAGATTGGTTGGTGTATTGGTACCAAAGCCGGAAAATCCTTTAAAATAATTCTTAAAATCGTTATCGATATATATACCATATCTGTTGGTAATAGTACCTGTATTCCCATTGGTAACTCCCATATAATAACCGTAATAATCTGTAATAGTTCCTGCTCCTTGGTTATTTGGAGTTAAATTAATACCATAAAATCTAGAGGTTGTTCCTAAAGAACCAGTTCCGTTACCAGCAAAAAGATTTAAGCCGGACATTACGGCAATAGAACCTGTACCATCTGTGGTGAGAGCTGTTGCAGGACCACGATAAGCATAAATACTTGCACCTGAAACATCTCCACTTGGTTTTGTTCCTCCTGCTTCTGCTGTTAGATTTAGTCTTGTGGTAAATGATCGTATAGAGCCTGTACTGGATGTCCCAGATTTTATATTTGTATCTAAAATATTTCCTATACCAAAAGCTGGTTTAGGAGGATTATTGGTTGGATTTCCATCTACATCATCATTACGGTATTGGATTCTTATTCCTGAAAAGTTATTCTGCATATTGGAGTTATACACCTGAGTAGAATCTCCGATTACAATACCTCCGTGTTTATTGATATGCATCCTGTATTGTCCATTGGTTTTGAACATAAGATCATTATCATCATTTGTCCCAATATAGTTGGTACCTCTTGTTGTTCCAGAATTTCCTGTTGTTTTCCATGCATCATTCGTTGCTCCTTTAAAGACTTGCCAAACCGTTCCATCAAAATAATAATATCCGGGAGCGGAGACATTTATTACTTGTCCGGATAATGCAGAAGCGGCAGCTGTTATGTATACCATCGCTCCGGTTTGGTCTGTAGTGTAGGTTTTTGCAGAAAGTTGGTCTCCGCTAATTCTGGGAGCGATCAGTCCGTCTAATTGTGAAGCATCAGTTGGTTTTCCTGTTACATCTAATGTTGCTTTTGGATTTACGGTGTTAATCCCAACTCGCCCTTCTTGAGCTAAAGCAAATGAGCTAAAAAGAAGAGCAATGGGGAAAATAGTTTTTCTCATCAAGTTATATTTTAAAATTAATTTTCAAATCCTGTTGTATGTGTTAAAACAAGATGCTGAAACTATCCTGTTTTTTCCGGACTACAAATTTTTATCTTTTTTTAAACGAAAATGATAAGTCTATCAGTCAATTCATTGATTGATTGATTTTTTTTGTTATGTTTTTGATTAACAGGTTTTTACAAAACGTAAAATGATAAAATTTAGAAATTAACTTATATCAATTTATGAATTGACTTATTGCATTTTGCGAATTGTCTTATGCAATACATTGGATTATGGAAGGAAATTTGCTTTACCTGAATTTTTAGTATAAAAAAGTGATTTTGTATCTTTGAAACATTTGATTTAATTTAATTTTTTTTTGAATAAAATTTTATAGTTTATTTAAAATATTGTGTAAGTTTGAAAAAAAAAGAAAAACTTACAGGAAAAACTTAGATAAACTAGTCTTTAATACAGAATTGAAAATAAGACGTTAGCTTATCATCTACCCGCAGGAATCTGGTAAATTCTAAAAATAGGGGAATAGATATATAAGTAGACGTTCACGTTTTTTGGCGTGGGCTTCTCTTGTTTGTTTCCCCTATGGTTTTACCAGAACCTCTGCAGATAAATAAGATGCTTTGCCCCACGCTTTATTTTTCAGCTGCTTAATATCTGTAGCATATGGAAAATTTCGAAAAAGAATTGAATGAAAAACGAAATGAGTTTGGAAAAATATTTACATACTCTATTTTGGGAATTTTTGCATTTTACAATATTTTTGCATTTATACAGATATATATAGGAAAACCACCGATTATATTATCCCAAAAAGTTTTGTTTTTTTTATTTTTGGCAACCATCTATTTGAGTTTTTTTATTTATAAAGCACAATTCAATTTCTGGAGGATATATAGTATAATTATCATTTCTTTATTGGTGTGTGTATTTTATATAAGCATGATTTTATGCCACGTCTCCAAAGTAATTTTCATGTTTTATGTACCTATTATTGCAATGATTTTAATGCTTACCTCTATAAGGGTAGCATTTTTTGTTTCACTGGGTGTTATTCTGCTCTGTTTTTTTACTCCTGCTTTTTCCGAATTATTAGATATTTCACATCCTAAAAAGCTTTCTGAAGAATATCTTTCTAATTTAAAATACCGAGAATATATTATCATTTGCATTTCTATTTACCTGTCCTTTCTTATTCTTTATTATTATAATGAATTCAATAAAATAGAACACAAACAGCAACTTCGCCAATTAGTAAATCCTCTACTGCATGACTTACAAAATGAAAGTTTAAAAAGACAAGATATAACGAAATTAAAATACAATCCTGAAGACAAACTAAATACTTTGTACGAAAGCATCATAAGATGCATGGAAGAGATAAAACCTTATCAGGATCCTAACTTTAATATTAAAAAATTAGCAGAATTATTAGAGACCAATACTACTTATATTTCCAGAGCATTAAATACTATTGGAAATAAAAAATTCAGTCAATTGGTAAATGAATACAGAATCAGTCAGGTGAAAGAAGAAATAGCAAATAATGCTCATCAGAGATTTACTATAGAACATATTTACACAAGAGCAGGATTTACACAGCAATCTACATTCAATCGTATTTTTAAAGAACAAACAGGCAGTACTCCTTCAGATTATATTGATAGTATTAGTGCTAAATTTTAAATGCTTAACAATTCAAAATTGGGATTTAGGAAATCAGAAAAGTAAAAGACAGGTTGATCTCTAAATTTTGCTACCGAAAAAATAATGTAGTACGAAATTTTTGGTATTAGAATCCTTTCTTTATATTTGTCTACTTCACATCTTTATGAAACTGAATATAAAAAACGAATCCGGAAAGCTGAAAAGCGTTGTACTTGGACAGCCAAAATCAATGGGGTCAGTTCCTACTTTGGAAGAAAGCTATGATGCAAAATCATATCATTCCATAGAGAATAATATATATCCCAAAGAAGAAGACATCATCTTCGAGATGGATGCTTTTGAGGCCGTTCTGAAAAAATATGACGTAGAAGTATTACGTCCTAATGTAATTAAGGATTACAATCAGGTTTTTGCAAGAGATGTTGCTTTTGTGATTGATGACAAAATGATTATTTCCAATGTCATTAAAGATCGAGCTGATGAGCAGGACGCATATCGCAAAATTTTTGAAAAAGTGCAATGGAGAAAGATCATCAATCTTCCGGAAACTGCTCATATAGAAGGAGGAGACGTCATTGTCTGGAATGATTTTCTTTTCATCGGAACTTGTTATAGTGAAGATTATAGAAATTTTAAGACGGCAAGAACCAACGAATATGCTATTGAAATTTTGAAAGAATATTTCCCTAAAAAAAGAATCATTGATTTTGATTTAAAGAAAAATGACACCAAACCTTTTGAAGGTGTTTTGCATCTAGATTGTACTTTTAATCCTTTAGGAAAAGACAAATGTATCGTTTATAAAAATGGTTTTGTAGATGAAAGCGATTATCATTTGATTCTCGATATTTTTGGAGAAGAAAATTGTTTCCATGTCACGGATGAAGAAATGTTTGAAATGTACCCGAATATTTTTTCTATTTCTCCTGAAGTTGTGGTTTCGGATAAGGCTTTTACCAGAATGAACAATCATCTTCGCAATGAATGGGGTCTTACTGTGGAAGAAATTCCGTACCGCGAAATTTCCAAAATGGGAGGATTATTAAGGTGCTCTACAATGCCTTTGATACGGGAATAAATTCATGTTTTTTCAATCAAATGATGCGTTGCATCTGTGTTATCTGTGAAAAATAAAAAAACAGTTCTCATTCTCGGAGCCAATTCCGATGTTGCCAAACAGTGCATCAAACAATATCTTGAAAAAGGATTTTCGGTAATCGCTGCTTCCAGAAATACAAAATCTTTGGAAAATTTTGCGCAGGAAAATCAGCTGGATCAATCAAAATTTACAATTTTACATTTTGATGCGGCAGATTTTGATTCCCATCAAAAATTTTATGATGAACTTCCTGTAAAACCAAACATCGTGGTGTATGCAGCAGGATTTTTAGTTGAAAATCATGAAGCATTGAGAAATTTTAATGGAGCTAAGCAAATGATGCAGGTCAATTATATGGGCGCAGTTTCCATCCTGAATATCGTTGCAATGGATGAAAACAACAAAAATTTGGAAAGAATTATTGGATTATCATCACTTTCGGGAGTTCGCGGAAGAAAAAGCAATTTCGTTTATGGAAGTACAAAATCGGCTTTCACACAATATTTAGCAGGATTGAGACAGGAATTAGCTTCAAGAAAAATTAAGGTGAACGTTTTAGTGATTGGTTATATCAATACCAAAATAAATGCAGGTCTGGAACTCAACAAAAATCTGATAATGGAACCGGATTATGTTGCAAAATTTGTTGTGAATGCTGGAAATTCTTTTACCATTGTCCCGAATTTTAAATGGAAAATGATTTATTGGATTCTGAAATTTTTACCTGAACGATTGGTAGCGAAATTACCATAAATGCTATAAAAACACAAATGAAACCTATTTTGCTATTGTTTTCTTTGTTGCTTGTTTTAAGTTGCAAAACCAGCAAAATGTACGATCTGAAAATCACCGATGGAGCAATTCTGGATGCAAAATCAGGAGAGATTATTAAGAATAAAACCATTCTGATTAAAAACGGGAAAATTCAGGAAATTGTAGGAAATAAAACGAATTACAAAAGCAAGGAAACTCTTAATGTCAGCGGAAAATTAGTAACTCCAGGTTTTGTAGATACTCATATTCATCCAACGGATGTATTTGGAGATTATGAAAAAGCACCGGAATTTTTACCTGAAAATAATTTACCAACTTTAAGAAAAAATTTATCAGATCAATATTTACCTTACGGAACAACCACTGTTTTGACAATGGGACAGTCTGAAAAATGGCTAAAACCTCTTGTAAAATGGCAAAATAATTCTGATTCTGACAATGTGGATTTTTATGTTTGTGGAGGTGCATTAATCTCAAAAGACAATAGAACGCCTTATATAGCTCATACTGAAGTTACTTCGCCAGAAATCGCGAAGAAAAAAATTTTGGAATATCATTCTTTGGGAATAAAACGCATCAAATTGTATTATCGATTAAAAGAGCCTGAATTTTCTGAAGTAATTAAAACCGCAAACCAACTTAACATCCGAATGTATGGTCATATCGGAGATTTTAGCTCGGAATATTTAACCATTAATCAAACTTTGAAATTAGGATTGACTAATTTTGAACATTTAGCAACCATTCCAAACAGTGTGATTACTAATGATGATGATTGGACTTTGCTGGATAAACAGTTTAAAGATAATTACGGAGAAATCAATAGTGAATCCAAAGTAATAGAATTTTTTCTGGAGCAATTCAGATTTATTGATGAGCATAAAACGGCTGAAATGCAGGCTTTTATTCAGGAATTGAAAAATAAAAATGCTACTTTTTCTACCACTCTTCACAGATTATACGAACAATTTGAATCCACTTTTTTTACTCAACCGAAAGACAACACTTTAACACCGAAACAACTTAAAAGAACAAAAGAAAACTTTGCCATAATGATGAAATTTGTAAAGCAAATCAATGATAAAGGTGTTGAGTTGAGATTGGGTTCGGATCTTCCAAATGGAGGAAAAGCCAATATTTCTGAGCTAATGATTTTAGCAAAATACGGTTTCAGTATTCAGGAAATTTTCAAAATTGCTACCTATAGCGGAGCAAAAGCTATCGGAATCGAAAATGAGGTCGGAACTATTGAAAAAGGTAAAAAAGCAAACCTGATTATCTGGAATAAAAATCCTTTTGAGGATTATCTGAACTTTAATGCCAGAATGAGCGTGATGAAAGACGGTAAATTAATCAAATAAAAAAGTCCGTCTCATAACTAGTGAAAACGAACTTTTTTTATGATTTTTATCGACCTACCTCCAAGAATGGTTTTCTTATAAAGGATTCTCAACCCACATTATTTAGTTGTGAGAATAACTCAAAATTTTTTCTCTTTTGAATATTTTTTTACGATGGAGACTAAGTTTTCATAATTTTCTCTTCCAATTTCTTTTTCTTCAAATAAAAATGATTGCAAATTTTGTTCAAAATTTACTATAAATAAATCTTTTGCATATTCATATGAAGTTTTTCTCCATATTAACTTTTGCTCCATAAAAGAATTTTTAAAAAACATATAACTATCTGTTAGTTCTAATAATGCAACATTGTTATTTTCTCTACATTCTTTAATAGTTTCATCTATTTTTTTAAAAAAATGCTTTTTGTTTCTAAAATATTGAAATAATAGCACATACAATATTGTAATTAAAATGGTTACAAGAATTAAGGATATAGTTGACGGTTCTCCCTTAACTAAATATGAAAAAATAGTAGTAAGAATCATTATTAAAATATAAACTACAATTCTTTTAATTTCTCCTATACCTTTTTTCCAACGATGATAAAAGAAAGTTTTAAGTTGCTTTTTGTATAATTCCTCATTAAGAGGTATCTCTATAATTAATAATTTTTCTTCCATTAAATTTTTTATTTTAAAAAGCGGAGAATTTTCCCCGCTCTTATAAGTTAGAATTATTTAATAAAATTTTCTGATTTTGCAATTTTCCCATTTACTTTTAATACACATAAGTAGCTTCCTTTTGGTAGGTTTAGTTGGTCTATATCAATCTTTTGGATGTATTTTCCATAATTCTGATATTCATTAATTATTTCTTTTATCAGCTTTCCGGATTTGTCATATACGTTTATTTCAACTTTTGATTTGTCGTGTAGTTTGTAAGAAATATAGGCTTCTTCGTTTACAGGATTAGGATAAAATGTAATAGCATTATCTTTATGATCTGTAGTTTCTGATGTATTCAGGAACATAGTATCGTTTACAATAGCTGTTAATATTCTGCTACTTCCATTCAACTTGTCGCCCCATATTGGTCTTATTACGCCGTTTTTCGCATCAATATTAGTATAATCTCCAAAAAATATTTGACTATTGGGGATGAAAGAAGTCGTATTTATTTTAATATTGGTAAATGTTTGTCCGCCATCAGTAGATCTTGCCATATATACATCGGTGGTATTGTCGGAAAAATTTCTTCTATCATAGAAAACAAAATATAAATAGCCATTACTTTGATCTATCGCCATCCAAGTAAGAAACTGATGTTTTCCTGAATTATCGTTGTTTACCTTAATAGGAGCAGACCAAGTATTTCCATTATCTGTGGATTTACTTAAAAAAATATCGGTATTATTAACTCCATTTCTTTGGTCAGACCAATTTACATAAATAGTTCCACGATAGGGACTATTGCTTACATCGCAAGCAGTAATAGGAAGCCCATTGCTACGATCCAATCCCGGAATAGTATAATCCCAGCCATTAGGAATGGAAGAAATTAAAATGTCATTAGAAAGCCAAGTATTTCCTCCATCTAAAGATCTGTCAAAAACTAAACCTGCCGGTCCAGCCCAAGATACATAGATTTCATTATTAGGGCCAATTGCAGGAACAGCTCCTTCTACAGTATTATCCTCGTCCACACAATCTCCATCTATCTGATTTATTTTAACCGCATTGCTCCATGTATTTCCATTATCCGTAGATTTGGAAAACATGATAGAGGTTTTATCAGCAGGATCAGTACTTCCATAGCTGTCAAACTGTGTCCATGTCATGTACAGATTATTGTTTTTGTCTACAGCCAGCCATTGCTTATCTTGAGCTTTTGCACCATTGAGACCGGCAAAACTACCATTGTTATAGCTCGCACCTCCATTTGTAGATTTTTGAACGACGATTCTATCTATCCAGTTACCGTTGGAAGGATTGGATAGATGAGCAAAAAATAAATTATTCTGATAATCAAATAGTAAAGTGGGATCTCCCCAAACACCATATGTAGAGGATAGAGTGCCTTTTGTCCAATTCAGTCCCCCATTTGTAGAATAGTAATAATTGTTGATATTAGATCCTGCAGCCATTATATTAGTATTGTTGGGATTAATGGCAATGCTTGGTTCTGTAGGAGTTCCGGTATGTATTACAATATTTTGTTGGGATTTGATACAAATTGCAGTAATGAGTGAAAAGATAATGGTGTTGAGTTTTTTCATGATTAGATGTTGCTAATTTAAAAAATAAAAAAATTTAATGAAAGACGATATTTCGATTATAATATTTTGGGGATAAATTTAAACTTTTTTATTGTAACGGAATCAAATCGGTTTTTTGATTTGTATTTTAGTAAAAAATTGTGGGATTGAAAACGAAGTCGGAAATATTGAAAAGAAAAAACTAGCA
>NZ_JBXUGL010000030.1:0-37380 GCF_057180505.1 Chryseobacterium sp. HNCC26DJ241
GGATGTAATACTCTGAGAATATGGATGGGTATGAATCAGATAATTCTTATACAGAAAAGAGATTCAGATGAGTTTTTTATTGTGCAGGAGTTCCACATTCCTAATTTTATAAGACCTAAATTTCTAAAGCTTTTATTCCAAACTTAATTGGTATAGTATATTTTTATAGATGTCTTTTATATTTGAAAACAATTTTGGTTATCATTTTTAAATCCATCATTTGATACCCTAAAAACATTTTTTCTTGTATATAGAAAATTACTTATCTATAGAAAAATTAGCTACGTATTAATAACTATCTTTTGTAGACCTTTTGTTTTATATTTTATAACTCCATCAACACGAATCGTCATTCCTTTTTCTTTACTATACTCCACATCAATATTGTGGTTTCTGTAGCGAATGTTTTTAATGGAAAAAGATTTCCAACCCATATCAATCGGATTGATAACTAAATCATCCGAGTCTTCAGGTGTGATTCCTGCAACATGCTGCATAAGCAGATCAATCCAAGAAGAATGGTTATAATCCAGATTTTCCATAAAAGCACTACCGGTATGCGGATCATAACGCTCACCAATATTCGGTTTTTTAATATCGTCGTTAGGGAAATGCATTCTGGTGTATCGATCGAAGAGCGTTGCAGCATTTTTAGATAACGAAGGATCGAGTGTTTTGGCAGCCCACAATGTGCCATCTACAACATGACAGGTGGTGCGTGGCCAGGTTGCATAATTCCAATAGTTCCATCCTGCTTTCTGAAGTTCAGCGTATTTTTCATAATCAAGTGGAAGCGATGGTAGTGGATATTTTGTCCAGAATGTAGCTGGGTTGAAAATATGCTTTAGCATCGGCAAATGTTTTTGATCTGCAATTTTTGCCCAAAACGGATAAAAGCCTGTTGTAGATTTTACTTTCGCTTTCTTATGATCAACCGGTTTTACATCATAAAAATAATTGTCCTTTGCATCCCACATCACCGAAAGAATTTGAGTTCGTGCTTGCTCACTCATTTTTGTGTACAGTTTTTCAGAAGCAGTATCGTTCAATAATTTAGCAAGATTGGCAGCAGCAACAAAATTTTTATAGGCATACGTACTTTGGTCTACAGTTGCCAAACGATGATCGGCGGTAGCATAATAAATTCGGTAAAGTTCTTCTATAGTTTGTGGCCAATGCAAATTAGGATCCGTTACTACCGAGCTTTGAATTTTTTTCATCAACTCCATATCTTCAGTGGAATGTGAACCGTCCGGAGCATAAGTTCTGCTTCGTTCATTTCGGAACATTTCCGGTATCGGATCAAAATAAGAATAACGAGCGCTCCATTCTTGTCCTGCCGAATTACTCCAGGGATAAGTTTCGTAAAGTCCGTCTTTATCTATGTCAAATAAACGCTGGTAAGACTGGAGATTGCTGCACATTTGTGGCCATACTTCTTTAAGCGTTTTTTGCCCTTCCTGCGGATGCACAAGCAATGCTCCTCTGAAAGCATCAATGGCATAATTCTGATAAGGAACAGAACGCCCTAATTTATCTATATTGCTTTCATCAGCATCAATACCCCAATCCCAAATATGATTGGAAAGATAACCATCGTTAAGATTTTCCGGAGCAAAAAATTCTTTCGTGGTTGAAAATGCCCATTCAGGATTTCTCATCCATCGAAGTTCATCAACTGAAATACATGATCCAGAATAAGAAACAACACCATCATACATTATAGTGCCTTCGCGTGGAGCAGGATAATAAAAATGGCCTACCTGTGCCAAAATCATTTTGGTGTATAACGACCACCAACGATAGTAGTATAGCTTTTCAAAATAAGGATTGCTGCACTGAAATTGTGGGATTTCCTTATCAAACCAATCATTCCAATCTTGGCGAACAGCACTTGTAATATCAGGCAAACCATTCCAGCGTTTTGTTGCTTTATTTGCCAGCTTTTCATCTGTACTTGTACTCAGCAAAAGCGTAAGAGATTTTTGCTCGCCGGGTTTAAGGGAAATTATATGCGAAATTTTATACTCATTGTCAACAAGTTCTATTTGATTTACTTTTAAAGACGAACTTAAAACATAATGTAGCGGCAGCGGAACTTTATCGCTGTAAGCAACTGTTGCACTCAAAAAACCGGCATCGGAATTAGTGTTCACAATACCCGGAAGCGTACCTGTGAATGATGCCTGAACAGAAATTTCTTTTGATGAATTATTTTTCCAAACTAATTCCATTCCTAACACATCATCACGGGTTATAAAAATTTTGCGTGAAATTGGAGCATGAGAAATAGTTGCACCAAGAGGCGGCGTTGTTTCATTCATTTCCATTCTATCGGGATACCATGAACGAACTGTACCTGCAGCCCAATCAAACAATCCTTTTTCTTTCCATTGCTGAACGAACAAAACTTTTGCTTTATTCGGTTCTACAACGATGGCAACATTTCCGCTTCCTAGGAAATTTTTATCATTACGCCCACCAAGATATTCGCAAATATCCCTAATCTTATCATCTTTTGGATTTGTTCCAAACATCCAAAAAGGTAAAAATATTAGTAGAAATAATAAAGATCTTATATTTTGATTCGTATATTCCAATTGTTTTTTCTTAATGTAAGGCATATTTTAAATGGTTTTAAACACTTGAAGTAATTGATTCAGTGTAACGAAAATACAAAGAGTGTCGATATCTTACAAATTCGGTTATCGTGGAAAGTATTTTTTGTATTTGATTTTTTGATGAATCAAAAGTAGGAACAAGAGTTTTTAAAATCAGAACTAAAAAGATTTGGCTTTTTTTATTAAAACCTACTCAAAATTCCCCAATGTATCTTGGTATCACCGAACTTAACGGGGTTTCCGAATTCATTTCCGTTAGAAATTTGGAACGTCATCAAGCCAATCGGCAAAAAGAAATTGAATCCCAAACCAAAACTATACAATTTCGGTTTTAAGGAAAGAGCTTTATTGTTGAGCTGCCCATATTGGAAAAATGTATCAAAAAACGCCTGTTCTCCTATGAGATAACGATATTCCACATTTCCATAATAATAAAAATCAGCATAAAGAGAATTTTCATTAAATCCCCGCATCGAATTCCAGCCTCCAAATCGCATCAATTCATTGGTAGAAAATGTATTATCCGAATTCAGAAGTGCAGTTTCTCCTTTTATATTAAACCAATGATTTCCCGAGATCGGAAGGTTGTGTTCTACAAGAAAAAAAAGATACGATTGTTTTGCCGTTATATTTTCAAGGGAATATTTTGTGTTCAGTAGATCGCCTTCTGCACGGATTTTTGTTCGGTATAGAAATAATGGATTTTCGGAAGTTTGCATATATTCATACCACAAACCGAAGCCTTTTTTGTTATAATCTTTTCCCTGAATGTAAAGTGAATCCATTACAGTAGAAGTCTCAAAATGCCCCCGAATTCCAAATTTTTGACGGTTATTTAAATGATAATAAACCGCTGGCTGAAATTTCACATTTGCAAAAGTAGAATCCTGACGGTATATATTCACATTTACATTCAATCCGATATTGGATTTCAGAAAATATGGAATATCCGTTTGAAGATTGAAGGTTTGTCCTTTATCCGGATTTCGTTGCCAGAAAAGATTGACCGTCTCAAATCCATTGAACATATTTTTGAAATTAACATTCAAAGTTCCGTTAAACGTAAATTTTTTAGAATCATCATTTCCAAACCCAACAACACCATCAAACGTATTGGCTTTTTTCTTTTGCAGAAAAAGGAAAATTTTGGTGGAGTCTTTTGTGAAAAGTGTTTGTGGCGGCTTTTCCAGAATTACGAATGGATGGTTTTGCAGATTTTGATTGATGGAACTTATATTTTTCTGATCGTATTTTTTTCCTTTGTATTCTTTTTCAAGATTTTTTACAAATCGTTTCGGAGCTTTTTCATATCCCTTCAATACAAATCCGTCAATTGTTCTTTTATTGCCTTCTAAAACAGAAATTTCGACTTTCGGAATTTCGTTTTCCATTCCCAAATATTTCGTTTTGATACGGCTGAATGCATATCCTTCATCAATATATTTTTTGTTGATGAAATGCTTTAGCGAATCCAGATTTTTAGTAAAAAATTGAGGATTAGTTTTTATTTCCTTAGATAAAGAATCCAAAATTTTCACCTGAGCCTGATTGTAATTTTTGCCTTTATCAAATATAATTTTGGTGGAATTTCCGATTTTTTCAACCGAAACTACCTTCGCAAAATAATAATTGTTTTCTGCGAGCGAATCCAAAAACTTTACCGCTGAAAGAGAATCTTTTTTTACCAATTCTTTCTTAGTCTGAGAATCGATAAGAACAAATTCTTTTTTTTGTGAAAATAAAAAACAAGAAAAGAAAAATAGAAGGAGAGTACCCATTCTGAGGGAAATGAAATGGAACGAAGAATCTCTGTTTAGAAAAGATTCTTCACTACGCTCCGCTCCGTTCAGAATGACAAATTGCATAGATAAAAAACAGAAATCAATCCATTTTATTGTATTTCTTCATCAAGTTTTCATATGTATTCTGCGGAAGAATCCATTTCAAGGGAACGCCGATTTTTTGCCCGAATTTTCCGAAATAATAGTGTGCCTTCCATTTCTTTTTCTCCAAAAGTTTTTCAATATAAATGGCAACATCCAAAGGTTCGGTTCCATCATTCACATGAGAATTCATCAAAGAATATACTTTCTCAAAAATTATTTTGTACGGCTCAGAAACTTTAGTTTTCACACGGTTTTCCGCAATATTGGTTTTTATATCGCCTAAATGAAGAGAGCAAACATGGATATTCCATGGATAGACTTCATAACGCATTGCTTCCGTTACTTTGTCGAGAGCCGATTTTGATGCTGAATAAAATCCCCGAAAAGGAAGTCCCATTTCCGATCCTATACTGGAAACATTGATGATTTTTCCAAATTTTTGCTCACGCATTTTGGGCAAAACTCCGCTCATCATTTGTACGGCACCAATCAAATTAAGATTAAAAAGTTTTGTAATATCATCTTTTGTAGAATCTTCCACTGCTCCTACCATTCCCATTCCTGCATTATTGATGAGAATATCGATTCTGTTTTCTGTTTTCAGAATTTCAGAAATGGCATTCAGAATTTGGGAATGATCGGTGATATCGGTCGGAATTGTTTTAAAATAAGGAGATTCTACATTTTTACGGCTCAATCCGTAAACATGGTGTCCTTTCTTTCCGAAATACTCTGCTAATGCAAAGCCAATTCCAGATGATGTTCCGGTGATGATGATGGTCATTTTTTATATTTTTTTATCACAAAAGTCTCAAAATATTTTTGTAAAATTTGGTTTCATATAATAGAATGTTTCAAAATTTAATCACAAACTTTTTTACACTTTTATATATTTATGATTAAATGGTATTCTTTTCTCCTTTATGACTTTTGTGGTTATTAAAAATTATTCGGAGTTGTGATTTCAAAAAAGTCTTTCCAAAATTCCGTGTACGATTTTTCCACTACTTCTTCATTTTCGATATTCAGTTCCTTTATTAGGCAAAATGGCGCAAAACTCATTGCCATTCTATGATCGTTGTATGTTTTGATGGAAATATTTTCTGTTGGTTCTGTAAAATTTAATGATTTGATAGAATCTTCTGTAATTTCTGTTTCACAACCAATTTTTGAAAGTTCATTTTGGAGCGCCAAAAGCCGGTCGGTTTCTTTTACTTTCAATGTTGCCAATCCGGTAATCTTGAATGGAATTTTTAGCGCAACCGCAGTTACACAAAGTGTTTGGGCGATATCAGGACAATTGTTCATATCCAGTTTTATGAATTTTGGATATTTAAAACTGCTTTCAGGGAAAAGAGAGATCTGATGCTCGGTTTCATCAGAAATTGTGTTGATTCCAAAAAAATCCCAGTATATTTCCTTCAAAACAGAATCGCCTTGCAGAGAAAATGTTTTAAAACTTTTCAGGTTGATATTTTCTTTTCCTATTGCCGCCAGAGAATAGAAATAACTTGCAGAACTCCAATCACTTTCTACTTCATAATCTATAATTGAAGAATGATAATTGTCTTTCTTGTAGGGTAAAATTTTAATGGTATTTTCGTGAAATTCATTATGAATACCAATATCGCTTAAAATTTTTAAGGTCATTTCTAAATATGGACGCGAAGTAATTTCGCCAATCAACTCTACTTCCAAACCATTTTCTAATTTTCCTCCAATCAAAAGCAGGGAACTGATAAACTGCGATGAAATATTTGCCGGAATTTTCACAACACTTTTTTCGATTTTTTTTCCGGTAATTTTCAACGGTGGGAAACCTTCATTTTCCAGATATTCAATTTCAGCGCCTAAATCTTTTAGTGCATCTACCAGAAATTGTATCGGGCGTTGCTTCATTCTTTCGGAACCTGTAAGAATAGTTGTCCTTCCTTCCTGAATTGCAAAATAAGAAGTCAAGAAACGCATTGCTGTTCCTGCATGATGAATATCTACTGTAGAATGTGTAGAATCCAGTGCTTTTTGCATCAATTGTGTGTCTTGAGAGTTGGAAAGATTACTTATCATAATATTTCCAAAAAGTTTATCCAAAATGAGCAAGCGATTCGAAATACTTTTCGAACCGCTGATTTGTATCGTTTTATTATTTAAAAGTTTAGAATTTCTAATTAGCATATTTTGCTGATTGTTGTATGCAGGAAACAGGAAAGATATTTGAAACATCCATCATCCCACATTATTTTAATTTTTCATTATTCTGATGTCGGTCTTTGTCTCTATCGGTTTTGATCTTCATTTTTTTATCGAAAGCAGCTTGAAGATCCGTTCCGGTTTGATTGGCCAAACATAACGTTACAAAAAGAACATCTGCTAATTCTTCCCCCAAATCTTTAGATTTATCAGAATCTTTTTCGCTTTGTTCGCCATATCTTCTTGCGATAATTCTTGCAACTTCACCTACTTCTTCTGTCAGCATTGCCATATTCGTCAGTTCATTAAAATAACGAACCCCGATGGTTTTTATCCATTCATCAACCTGATTTTGAAGTGCAGTAATTTCCATTATTGCTGAAATTGATATGCTCCTATTGTTGGTGAAGTGGTTCTTGATTTCCCGGCAATATCATTAGGAACAGTTAATGCTACTTGTAGATTTCCTTTATCTTTTGCAGGAGAACCATCTTTCACCCGAAGATTCATTTCTTTTGTAAAATAATTTGTGAATAAAGGATCTTGATTCAAAATATTTCCATTTCCATTTAAATTTAATCCTGAATTATTTGAATTTTTTATCAATGAATGGTCAAAGCTGTAGCCTTGAGACTTAATTTCCAATAAATCATCTGAAGAACCATAAATAATAGAGTTTTTTACAACTAAATTTAATACCCCATTTTCTGATTGTCCTGCTTCATTTGTCCATTCATTTGTTGCATAAATTCCCAAACCTGGAAGTGCCGAGTTTAATTCCCAAAAATTGGCTAATGTACAATGTGTAATATTAACGTTGCCACCGCCAAAAATTCCAAGAGCGGCATTTCCACAACTGTTAGTTACTAAATTTTGTGCATTAATTTTTGTGTTTACAGCATATATACCATAATTCTGAAAAGAATGGATTATTGTATTTGTTATATTAGCCTCGTTACTTTTGTGAAGTTCTATACCTGTTATTCCTCCTAAAAGAGTTGCATAATTCATTTGGAGTTTGGAGTTATTGTCAAAATAAATGGAATTCCAATTATTTGGAAGGAGTATCTCTTCATTGGTAGGATCAAATTTATTCACGGTTACAGATCGGAAAGTAACTTCTGAGCCGAGAGTTCCATTGACATTCAAAGTGGCATTTTTTGATATTTTCATTCCACTGTTTTTGTAAAAACAAACTTTTGTACCAGCTTCGATGTTTAAGGTTTTTCCTTCCGCAACTGTTAAATCCCCAAAAATAATTTTAGCTTTTTCATTCGTCCAAGTTGTATTGTCACTTAGAATATTGGGATTGGTATCCGATTCTATAAAAAATTCAGCATCCTGAACTACAGAAAACAAAGTAACCTTCTGATTTCCTGCCGGAGAATTGAAAACAACCTGATCCTCCGCAATTGCTTGAGGAGCAGTAGCAACAGGTGCAATTTCTACAAAAATATAGAGACTATCTTTTTTTCTTAGAGGAACATTGTTAAATTCAGTTCCGGCTTTCCCATCCACATTGATACGGTATAAAGAAGAAGCTCCACCTGCAAGTGAAATTTTGGGAATCATAACATCCTTGTCTTCATTGTTATACACTTTTACAACATACGTTTCGGATCGTATTTGATTATAAACGGTATCACAAAAAACAGTATCTTTTGAAAATCGTAAAAGTTGAGACGGGCTTTCGAAGGAAATATCATCCCTGTTACAGGCAACGGATAACAAAATAAGCCAAAAACCTAATGCAGCAAATATTTTATATTTCATATAAGTAGTAAAGAATTTCCAAAGTTAATTATTTTTACGGACTATAAAAATTCAAAATATTGTAAAAAAGATATTTGCAGATTAAAAAAGTATTTGTATTTTTGCAACCTAAAATTTAGCAGAGAAATATCCATTACTATTTCGAAAGCAAAACTTTAATTATTTATTTAAAATTTTTAAATTATGAAAAACGGAATTCACCCAGATAATTACAGACTTGTTGTTTTCAAAGATATGAGTAACGACGAAGTGTTTCTTTGCAAGTCTACTGCAGAAACTAAAGATACTATTGAATACGAAGGAGAAACATATCCTTTGATCAAAATGGAAATCTCTTCTACTTCTCACCCTTTCTACACTGGTAAAGTAAAATTAGTAGATACTGCTGGTAGAGTAGACAAATTCATGAACAAATACAAAAAATTCGCAAAATAATTTTTTGATAAATGAATATCAAAGTCTTTCGGTTTTCCGGAAGACTTTTTTATTTGTAAATTTGTGAAAACCTTGATGATTAACATTAAATCTTGAACTGAAATGCAATTAGTATTCTCCGATGCACAATATTGGGAAGATTTTCTTCCTCTTACTTTTACAAGACCAACAGCAGAAATGCGTTGCGGAATTCTTACTTTTTCCGAGCGTTGGCAAAAACTTTTGGAAACATCTGAGGTTTCATTTATTACGGAAGATTTTTTACAGGAAAAGTATCACAAACCGGAAAAGAAAGAATCGTTGTTTTTGGTTCCGAATTTTCTCCCTACAGAAAATGTGTTGGATCAAATTAAAAACCTACAATTAGGAGAAGCATTGGTATATGAAAACGAATTAGTGGCTGCAAAAGTGAATATGGAACATTTTTCTCTCAATCAGATTGAAAAAATGACGGATATTCATGAAAAATTGCTCTTCTTCAAACAACCAACCGACTTGTTTTCCTACAATGATAAAGCTATTGATTATGATTTTGAACTTTTGACAAAAAACAGAGAATCACAGCCTTTATCTTCTACAAATGGATTTTTAGGAAATATAAAAGATCTATTTATTGAAGAAGGTGCACAAATAGAATTTTCTACTTTGAATACAAAAACCGGGAAAATCTACATCGGGAGAAATGCCGAAATTATGGAAGGCTGCCATCTTCGTGGGTCAATTGCGCTTTGCGACGATTCCAAATTCAATCTTGGCGCTAAAGTGTACGGAGCAACGACAATAGGACCTCATTCCAAAGTTGGAGGTGAAGTAAATAATATTGTGATTTTTGGGTATTCTAACAAAGGACATGATGGTTTTGTAGGAAACTCTGTAATTGGTGAATGGTGCAATCTGGGAGCAGACACCAATTCTTCCAATCTCAAAAATAATTATGCTTCTGTAAAATTATGGAATTACAGAACTAAAAGATTTGTAGATACCAAACTTCAGTTTGCAGGCCTTATTATGGGAGATCATTCTAAAACAGCCATCAACACACAACTGAATACAGGAACTGTTGTTGGTGTTGCTGCTAATATTTTCAAAAGTGGTTTTCCACCGAATTTGGTGGAGAATTTCAGTTGGGGCGGAATGAAAGGCGATGAAAAATTCAAACTGGAAAAAGCCTACGAAGTTGCCGAAAAAGTAATGGAAAGAAGGAAAGTTCCCCTTACAGAATCCGATAGAAATATTTTGAAGTATATTTATATGAATTATTGATTTTGATTAATAAAGATAAAATTCTAAAAACATACATGTTGCAACTATTAGAAAAAATAAAGATATTAAGTAAATATCAAAAAAAAATTAGTGAATTATCAGAAGAAAGATTTAATATTTTTAGAATTTGTGGGGTTAATGATTACGAAATCACACACTCATCAATATTGACGGAATTATTGAATAATAATTCTTCACATAATTTTGGAGTAAAATTTTTAAGCGCATTTATTGAAACTTTAAAAAAGGAAAATATTTTATCTAAAGACTATTATTTTGATTTTGAAGATGTCGAAGTTATTCCTGAATTTCCAATTGGTGATTTGGGAAGAATTGACATTTTTATTAAAAATAAAAAACAATGTATAATAATTGAAAATAAGATTCATGCAAAAGATCAATATGAACAATTAAAAAGATATGAAAATTATGGCAAAAATAATTTTCAAAATTATAGACTTTTCTATTTAACATTGTTTGGAGAAGAAGCATCTGAAGAGAGTGCAAGAGACTCAAATTATTCGACAATATCATATAGTTATACAATTATAAACTGGCTGGAAAGATGCGTAGAAATTTCAGCAAAGAATCCTGTGATAAGAGAAACTTTGATACAGTATATTAATCACATAAAATATTTAACAAATAATACATCCCTTTCAAAAATGAATAATGAAATTGTTGAAATTCTTAGCCAAAATGATAATATAGAAGCCACATTTACAATTGGTGAGAGATTAAATGATGTAAAAAACCATTTAATTAATAAAGAGCTATTACCTCAATTAAATCAAGTTTGCATAAAATTGAATCTTGAATTAGATATGAGTGAGTATGACCGAGTAAATAGGGCATATTCAAGTTTTATTATTCATCATCCAAATTGGAAAACATTTAAATTAGGCTTTGAATTTCAAGCAAAAGGTTTACGAAATTTAATAGCAGGAATTGTGCACATTGATATTAACAGAAGGAATGATGAAACATTCAATAAATTAAAAGAATTCTTTCCTAATAATAATAATTTATGGGTTTGGTCGCAATTTACAAAATATCCAAATTGGAATAAAGAGGCGATGCTTGCAATAACAACTGGTGAAATGGCAAATATATTTAAAAATGAAATTGAAAGATTAATTGAAGTAACTAAAAAAAAGGAAATGTAAAATAACTATATTTTAGTTTAAATAGAATTTTAGAATTAAAGTTGTATTGATAAAATAACAATTAAACTTGAAATTTAGAATCTTATTTTCCTATCTTTGTAAAAATTTTTCTCACTTAAAACGTTTATAGTATGCAACTGTACAACACCTTAAGCGCAGAAGAAAGAGCTCGACTTATAGATGAGGCTGGAAAAGAGCGTCTTACATTATCTTTCTATGCGTATGCCAAAATTGAAGATCCCAAAAAATTTCGTGACGATTTATTTATAGCCTGGAATGCACTTGATGCACTTGGTCGTATTTATGTTGCAAATGAAGGTATCAATGCTCAGATGAGCGTTCCTGCAGAAAATTTTGAAGCATTTCGTGATACGCTGGAAGTATATGATTTCATGAAAGGCATTCGTTTGAATGTTGCTGTTGAGCAGGATAATCATTCTTTTTTAAAACTTACCATAAAAGTCAGAAATAAAATTGTTGCAGATGGTTTGGATGATGAAACTTTTGACGTTACGAATAAAGGTATTCACCTAAAAGCTAAGGAATTTAATGATATGCTCGAAGATCCGGACACAATTGTTGTAGATTTCAGAAATCACTACGAAAGTGAAGTAGGGCATTTTGAAGGAGCAATTACTCCTGATGTTGAAAACTTCAGAGAAAGTCTGCCGATTATCAATGAGCAATTGCAGGATTTCAAAGAAGATAAAAATCTTTTGATGTATTGCACCGGCGGAATTCGTTGTGAAAAAGCAAGTGCTTACTTTAAACATCAAGGTTTTAAAAATGTTTTTCAGCTAGAAGGTGGAATTATAGAATATACCCGCCAAATAAAAGAAGAGGGGATAAAAAGTAAATTCATTGGTAAAAATTTTGTATTCGACCACAGATTGGGAGAAAGAATTACGGATGATATTATTGCACAATGCCACCAATGCGGAAAACCTTGCGACAACCATACCAATTGTGCTAATGATGCGTGTCATTTATTATTTATTCAATGTGATGAATGTAAAGCTGCCATGGAAAGCTGTTGTTCTACAGAATGTTTGGAAACCATACATCTGCCTTATGAAGAACAAGTAAAACTAAGAAAAGGAAAACAGGTTGGAAACAAAGTTTTCAGAAAAGGGAAATCGGATGCTTTGAAATTTAAAAAATCAGGAGATTTGCCAAACAAGCCTTTAGCAAAAATTGAAACAAAAAATATTCGTCAAAAAATATCGGTAAAAAAAGTATTGGTCGGAAAAGCAGAACATTATTATCCAAAATCGAAAATAGGACAATTCTTAATCGAAAATAATGGACTTTCTGTTGGTGATAAAGTTCTGATTTCAGGGCCAACAACCGGCGAACAGGAAATTGCGATTACTCAAATATATGCAAATGGAAATTTTTGCGAAACGGCAAAAAAAGGAGATCAAATTACTTTTGAGCTTCCTTTTAGAGTTCGTTTGTCTGACAAATTATATAAAATTATTCCGCCTTTAGAAAACGCATAATCGTTATGCTAAAATCAGAACTCAGGAAAAAATATTTAGAAAAAAGATTAGCCTTGTCAGATGATGAGGCTTCTATTTTATCTGAGAAAATTTTTCTGAATTTCGTTGATTTTTTTCAACCTTCTGAAAAACAGAATATTCACATATTTTTACCTATTAAAAAATTCCGAGAAATTAATACTCATTTATTTATTAATCATTTTTTTGAAAATAAAATCCGTACGTTTATTCCAAAGATGGTTAATGGAAATTTAATTTCGGTTAAATTGAAGCAAGACTCAAAACTTATCGAAAATAATTGGGGTATTTTGGAACCGGAAAGCGATACAGATTCTGGAGTGCAAAATTTCGATTTTGTTATCACGCCACTTTTGTATTGTGATAATCAAGGAAATAGGATAGGCTTTGGAAAAGGTTTTTATGACAAGTTCTTTTCAAGATTGCCCCAAAATACAAAAAAAATAGGAGTCAATTTCTTTCCTCCTTATGAAAATGTAGATGATATCTTAGAAACTGATATTCCTATAAATTATTTAGTGACACCTAATGAAGTGCTGTCTTTTGGTAACTCCAAATCAAAATTTTCAAAATAAAATTTGAATTCTTTTTTGAATTTCACCGGTGATAGTTTCAAAGAATATTGAGCATATTTGTTGAAATTTCCTAAAGATTTGTTGTTCCTATCAAAATATTCTACTTCAAATTTTACAAAATCAAGCGTATCTTTTTCCGAAATCTTTTTCTCTACTTCCAGATTTCCTACTTTCGCAGATCTTACTTTTAAGCTATCCAGCTGTTTTAGAATAGGTTTCAGTTTTGCAGAATCAGGATTTGCAAAATATCCGTTCATCTGAGCATAGATAATAGAATCAATTTCCGTATCGCGATTTCCATTGGAATATAAAGTGGAAAGATCCAGTAATTCCTGAATTTTTTGTTTAGTAATGTATTGTATCGCTTGTGCACTATCCATTTTTGTTACCGGATAACTTTTCTGATTTGTACTGTGTCGAAGTTTATCCAGATCGCTCACTTCTTCCGGAGCTTTTTTACATGAAATAATCAATAATAGAATTGAAAATAAGGTTAAAAGGAGGTTATTTAGCTTTTTCATTATTTCGGATTCTAAATTTAATCATATTAATTTTACCACTTTTATCAGTATTGGTATCAATTACTTCTAAGTTTTCGAGAGAAGTTGTAGGAAGTGTTACTAAACTGATATAGCGCTGTTTATCCATGGTTTCCATACCATAATCGTCGCTGTCGTATACTTGATAAATTAATGCATTGTCACTAATTATAAAGTTAAGGCTTTGTCTTTTCTTTTTTAGATCTTTAATTGACTTAGAGTAATAATAAAGCATAATGGCATAATCATTAGGCTTTAATTCTATATCTTCTGCTTCTCGCGCTGTTTCAAGATTTCTTTTGATAGTATCTGTTTTGTAATACGGTGAAGAAACAACCATAGTCAGGGTTTTTGATTTTGTTGTATAAACGAAAGGTTCATTTGGTTTTGCCGAATATAAAATCGGTGATTCATTGTCTTTCAAAATCTGTACCTGAAGTTCTGCATTTATCTTTGAATTTCGATCAGCATCAATAAAACTGTAATAATATTTTTTACTAAAAATCTCATCCTTAAAACCTAAGATTCCTAGCAAAACAGCAAGAATCCCTGAAATTCCCAACCAAAGAGATTCCATAAGTTTCTTTTTCAGAGATTTTTTTTCTTCGCTTTTTATCAGTTCTGTTTTTTCTTTAATGATTTGATTATCAGTATTCGATTTTTGTAAAACTTCATTTTTACCATCAATTATGGACTGTTTTTCCAAAAAATTAGTCCTTTTTTCTTCCAAAAGAGATTTGGTGTCATTTTTTTCAAAATCAATTACATTATGTAATGCAATTTCATCACTTTCAGAGATGATTTCATTGCTGAAAAGATGATTCTTTTTGAAGTCATGCCAAGATTGATAACCCGCATAAATAGAGAGTAAATTGAGCATATCAATTCTTGGAAGTTTAGAAGCAGGAGTGGTCTTAAAATAGGTATAAAAAGACTTTTCAGAAATGTTACCTTTTGCAATTTTTCTTAAGTCTTCCTGAAAATAGATGATATCAATACCCTTCCATTTTGATATATCATCAAAGGAAGGAGTGTGATTCTTTATAAACTGAGCTTGAATTTCATTTTTCAGTTGCTCAAAATGCAAAATTTCTAAATCTGTCAAAATTTTTTTAAATATTTAATTTTCTGATTTACAGTATTATTTATTTGTAAAACTGTTTTACAAAGTTATTACAATTATTTTTCATAGACAAATTTTTTCTCCGCTCTACCTTTGTCTTGTTCAAATGATGAACGCCAAACAAAAAAATAATTTTTAACAAATTTAAAATTTTTAATTTATCATGAAAAAATCATTGTTCGTAGCTGGTATCGCTGCTTTAGCTCTTGTAGCTTGTAAAAAAACTGAAACTGTTGAAACTGCAAACGCTGCTGATTCTGCTGCTGCTGCAACTGCTGATTCTGCTGCTGTTGTAGCTGATTCTGCTGCTGCTGTTGTTGATTCTGCTGCTGCTGCTACTGTAGATGCTGCTAAAGATGCTGCTGCTGCAACTACTGCAGCTGGTGCTGAAGCTGCTAAAGGAGCTGCTGACGCTGCTAAAGGAGCTGCTGATGCTGCTAAAGGAGCTGCTGACGCTGCTAAAGATGCTGCTAAAGACGCTAAAGAAGCTGTGAAAGACGCTACTAAAAAATAATTTTAGTAAATCTTTTAAAGATAAAGAGCCGTTTCGCCAAGCGAAACGGTTTTTTATTTTATATTTTTCTGCCTTAATGCTTCATAGCAAGTTATTGCGACTGCATTGCTCAGATTCAGAGAGTCGATACTTCCGGACATAGGAATGAGTGTATTTTTACCTTTCCCAATCCAAAAATTACTGAGTCCGGAATGTTCTGTACCAAATAGAACAGCCGATTTTTGTGTGAAATTTCTTTTGTAAAGATCTTCTGCGCTTTCATCCATAATGGTAGTATAAATGTTAAATTGATTTTTATTCAAAAAGTCCAACACTTCCTGATTTTCTGCCTGAAAAATTTCCATACCGAAAAGACACCCAACACTTGATCGGATAACGTTAGGGTTATAAAAATCTGCTTTGGTATCGGTAATAATTAATGCATCTATTCCAAAAGCTTCACAACTTCTGAGAATTGCTCCCAAGTTTCCAGGTTTTTCTACCCCTTCAACAATAATAATGGTAGAACTTTCTCTTGGTTTAAATAAATTAAGATGGTTTTCTTTGGTTTTATAAACTCCTATAATTCCTTCCGAACTTCCTCTGTAAGCTATTTTTTCGTATACTTTTTCGCTTACTTTGTAGATTTTTCCTTCCGAAAGTGTTTCATTAAAAATACTTTCACAGATGAAAAATTCTAAAGATTCAAAACCAAATTTTTGAGCACGGCTGTTTTCCTGCTTTCCTTCCACAACAAAAACTCCGGATTTTTTTCGGAATCTATTGTCTGTAAGAAGTTTGGTAATATTCTTTATTTTGTCGTTTTGGAAACTTTCGATTAGCATAGTTTAATTTAAACCACAAAAATCCCAAAAGTTTTTGGAGTTTAAAAGAATTTTGTTCGAAAATTATATTTTCATTTTTCAATCGTTAGATATAGGAAATCAGTTTTTTAAGTAAAATGATTGAGGCAGGAAATGATTTAGTATAAAATCTGCCGGTTATTCTTCCGGTAAATTATTTTGAGAATTGTCTATCAAACTTTGCGGGAGTTCTTTTTTGTTTTTTATACCTAAAGATTTTAATTTCTGAGTTTGGGTTACCAAATTGTCATTTCCTGTGGAAAGCTGTTTGTAGGCATCATTGTAAACATTTTTAGCCTGATCCAAATTTTTCCCGATTTTTTCCAAATTGTCTACAAATCCTACAAATTTATCATACAATTTTGCACCACGTTCAGCAATTTCCATTGAATTTCTGTTTTGATATTCACGTTTCCAAAGATCTGCAATCAATTTTAAAGAAGTTATTAGATTACTTGGATTCAATAATAAAATTCTTCTTTCATACGCATAATTCCAGAGATTTTGGTCGGCTTGCATTGCTGCAATATAAGCAGGCTCACTTGGAATGAACATCATTACAAAATCTAAAGATTTTCCATAATCATCATACGCTTTCTGGCTTAACTGCGTGATGTGGCTTTTTACAGAGGATAAATGCTGATTAAGTTTTATTGTATAAATATCCTGATCGGTTTCATCTACTAATTCTGTGAAAGCAGTTAAAGAAACTTTTGAATCGATAATTACATTTCTTTCGTCTGGATATTTTACAACAGCATCAGGTCGCATTTTTTTACCCGAAAATTCTGAAAAAAGAGCTTTATTATCTTCATCACGAAGCTCATGTTCCAGAAAATATTCTCTTCCTTTTACCAGCCCAGATTTTTCCAGAATGCTTTCCAGAATCATTTCGCCCCAATTTCCCTGTGTTTTACTTTCACCTTTTAAAGCTCTCGTTAGTTTCTTGGCATCTTCTGAAATTTGTTGGTTTAGCTCAGCCAATTCTTTTACTTTTTCAGCAAGGGAAAAACGTTCTTTATTTTCTTTTTCGTAGGCTTCATTCACGCGATTTTTTAATTCAACGATTCTTTCCTGAAAAGGTTCAAGAATGTTTTTTAAATTATTTTGATTTAGGGTGGTGAACTTTTCCGTTTTTTCTTCTAAAATTTTATTGGCGAGGTTTTCAAATTGAAGTTTGGCCTCTTCCTGAATTTTCGTAATTTCCTCTTTTTGAGTTTCTAATGATTTTTGTAAGTTTTCATTAATTGCCGAAAGCTCAGAGTTTTTTGCGAATAAAGTTTGTTTTTCTGTTAAAAGATTTTCAATCTGGGATGTTTGCTTTGTATTCGTTTGTTTTTGCTCCTGAAATTGGGTGTTCAATGACGAATATTCAGCGGAAATTTTTGCAAATTCGTTTTTTAAATCATTCAATAAATCCGATTGTTGCTGATTGAGTTCTTTTTCTTTATCAATATTTTGATTAAGTTCCTGAATCTTTGAGTTTGAATTTTCTAAATCAGACTGGTTTTTAATATGCAGATTATTCAGCTCATTATAAGAATTTCTTGAAACCATAGATGATTTCAAAACAAAATATAAAATAACCGCCCCAAGAATTCCTCCCGAAATAAATCCTATAATTAAATATGTCATCTCCATTTTTCAAAATTACAAAAAGAAAAATTGATTTTCTTTAGGGAAAACCGTAACTCTTTGAATTGAGTTTTTATTTTTAACCAAAAAGGCACAAAAGTTTTTTTTAACACATCAGAAGAGTATATTAGCTTTTAAGTTTTATGTTAAAAAATTCACATAAGATCAAAAATCAGAGATTTTCGAAAAATTTAATGCTCTTTGATAGGCTTTTACAGATTGTTCAAAATAAACTTTTGTGCCTTTTGTAGTTTGATTTAATTATTTTTTGTTGAAGCTAAAACCTCAATGTTCTTCACCACATCACTGCTTTCGCATTTTTTTAATTCTTTTGTGAGAGCAGGTGTAAGGATTTTAGGGTTTAAAATTTGTGAAGCCACTTTTGCAGCAGCATAATCTACAATGTTTATAACGGACTCTTTTAAAAAATTCGGAGTATTAGAAGCTATTACTGCAGTTGCCCAAGAAGTGTCTCTTGCTCTGGAAATGGCAAAATCTAAAACAGCATTGTCTTTTCCATTGGAAATCTTATCAATGAGATCAACAGGATAGCAGATTTTATTCAAAGAATCCTGAACTTTCTGGTTTATGGAAGCAATAACGTTGTTGATGTTCTCAAAATCTTTTTTAAGGGGGTTAATCTTTCTGTAAGGCATAACTGAAGCAGCAGAAATTCCAAGGTCTAAATTGATATGAGCATTCATACCCAGAAAAATATGCTGAAGAATCAGAAGTTTTTCATTTTTTGTAGCTTCAAAAGCAAGATACCACGAGTTGGTGCATTTTTTTCCATTACTGTAGTTTTCCCATGCTTCAAGATATCTTTGTGCAAAAGCAATATCAAGCTGAGTCATTCTATTACCGTCTTCGAATTTTTTCTGCTGAATGCCTTTCAAAACCTGAGCGGTCATAATTCTATAAGTGCAGGCAAAATATCCGATGGGACTTTTGTTTTCTTTGCTCCAGATAATAATTTCGTCTAATTTTTTTAGAACTTCTTCAATAGTTTTCATGGTAGTTTTTTATTTTTTGGTTAAATCTTTTTTGTTTTTACGGATTTTCTTTTGAAATTTCTGCATGATGCTTCAAATATAGAGGTAACGCTGCTGAACCATACCAAGAGAAAATTTCATAACTGAAAACTCCAGCTTGTACTGCAGGATCAGTTTTTACCCATTGTTCTGCTTCTTCTTTAGATTTGGTGTTGAAAATAAACATTCCGCGGAAGCTGTGTTCGTTTTTTTCTAAAAATGGTCCGGCAACAGTTATTTTACCTTCGTCTGCTAATTTTCCGATGTTGTTCAAATGCCCTTTCATCAGTTCTGCCATTTTTGTTTTGTCTTCAATTTTCACAGCTCCTGTTGTGAGCATTACAATAACATAAGGCTTCATTCCATAATTATCAGCGCCTAATTCTTTAGCCAATTCGGGGTTATATTTTGGCTTTTCTGTTTTGGTTTCCTGAGCATTAATTAAATATGCTGAAAAAAGGAATACTAAAAAAAGTTTAAATTTCATATTGTTAATTTTTGATTCTTAAAAACTCTTTGGCCAATGTAATCATGGTAGGATCTCCAGTATATTTTCCGTGTTCATCAGAAAGTTTAACAGTAGGTATCCATTCTTTATTTGAAGCCTGAACACCAATTAGTTTCATTACAATGTTCATTGGTTTTAGCCCAACATCATTTGTGAGATCTGTCCCGATTCCGAAAGAAGTACCTATTTTTCCTTTACAATAATTGGTGATTTCTTCTACTTTTCCAAGATTCAGAGCATCAGAGAAAATAATATATTTAAATAAAGGGTTTATTCCGTTTTTTTGATAATGGGCAATGGTTTTATCTGTAAATTCAAACGGATCTCCGCTGTCGTGGCGAACTCCATCAAACAATTTTGCAAATTTTTTGTCAAACTGCTGGAAGAAAACATCCGTAGTATAGGTGTCGGAAAGAGCCACTCCCAAATCACCACGATAGACATCTACCCAATGCTCTAATGCTAATTGGTTTGCCATTTTAAACCCAAATTCTGCCCCATGAAACATGAACCATTCGTGAGCGTGGGTTCCGATAGGTTTTACACCAAATTTCATAGCAAAATGAATGTTGGAGCTTCCTATAAATGTTGAATTTTTATTTTGAGTGAGAGCTTCCATTACCAGATTCTGAACTTTGTACGAATGTCTTCTTCTTGTGCCGAATTCGGCAAAATTCACACCTAATTTATTAAGTTGTTCTGCTTTTTGAAGGGTTCTTTGCATTACGATTTCGTTAGAATCTCTTTCCAGACCGTTCATCACATAATGCAATTCGCTGATTAATGACAATAGCGGAACTTCCCATAAAATAGTTCTATACCAAAGCCCTTCTACAGTTACTTTCAGTTCATCAGAAGTTTGTTCTATTTTTACTTCGGAAGGATCGTAATGATAGCCTTCTAAAAAATCTAAATATGGTAAATCTAAATATGGACAAGTGGTTTTAAGGAATGTTTTCTCGTCTTTTGTAAGTTTCAGTTCTGCCATTTTGTTTACAGCCTGCCTCAAAGCAACATCAAAACCTTGCGGAAAGTGATGTTTTCCTCTGTTTATAAATTCATATTTTACGATCTGGCTTGGGAAAAGTTTTACCACGGCATTTTGCATGGTAATCTTGTAGAAATCATTATCGAGGATGGAATCCAGTCGAACTTCGTGCATACTGTTGTTTTGGACAAATTTATAATATTTAAAAATAAAAATCATCCGAAAAAGATGATTTTGAAAATATCTAAAAAGAGTCATTCTTTCACACTCCTAAATATGGATTGTACATCCAAACTTTTACTTGAAAACAGATTGATTTTGAATCGATTATCAATAAATTTTGATGCTTTTTTAATTAAAAAAAGACTGCCTTTTTGAGACAGTCTTTTGTTTTTTTTATTTCAGTTTTAGATTAAAGACATTGTTTTTAATAACACTATCATAAAGGATACGGTATTTTTTATTTTCGGATATGTCCAGATCACCTTTCATAACTCCAAAAATCATAGTGTTTTTACCATTTTTTTCAACAATACTTTTTGTAATAAGCTGAATTTTATGTTTTCCTTTTTCCACAGGAACATAGTTGTAATATTGTTTGTTTTGCTCATTCATATAGAATCGGAAAGGTTTATTGTTATCAATCTTCACATAAATTTCCTGATAAGCCTGAGCTTTAGCTAATTGATCTACAAAATTGAGCACCACTTTGTTTTTGGTAATTGGTTCCGGCTGAATATTATCTTTCGCAGAAACATCTACCCAAGATCCGTAACTGATACTGCAAGCATTATATCCAACCCAAGCATAACCTTTATCTCCCCATAATTCTCCCCAAGAATTTCTGATAAGCCAAGCCTGAAGATCATCATCCCAGCCTACAATTGTAATAGCATGATCCGGATAATTTCCATTGTTTCCCTGAACAACACCGCTTTTATAATTCATAAAATCTGCATTATTGGAGAAAAGAGCTGCAGATACAGCTCCATATTTTACAAGAGCGTCCTTTATTTGTTCAATATTTCCATCTTGTAAAAGGCCATAATTTGTTACTTTAATATCAATAGGTGTTACGTTGGTTTGGCAAATATCCTGAGCTTGATAGGGGAAATTGTCTTCCGTTGTTACATAGGCAGAAGTGCTATCTAATAGCCAGGCAAAAACATCTGTATACCAACCTCCGGTAGAACAACTTCCAGCTCCGGAACATCCTAAAATTCCCTGTTCAGAAATATCAATAAATTCTTTATTTTTTAGAGCATAATTAGACTCCAAAGCAGCAGCAGCACTGAAAGCCCAACAAGAGCCACAATTTTTCTGATCTTTAATTTGAGTTACACCATTAATTAATCTTAGATCAAATTTTTTGGATTTTGCATCTCCGAAGGTTTCAGTAGTGGTTTCATAAAGAGCATCACCAGCTCCAATGAAATTAGCCTTTAATTTTTTGGTGACAACTACCTCTTCTTTTGTAGGTGCAGTAAATCCTTTTCCCTTATTCTGAAATTGTCCCTGCGAAGTGTAGGACAAAAAGACAAACAATAAAAGTATTATATTTTTCATGTGTTTTGAATTTTAGTTGATTTCTATTTTTTTGATAAAATGATTTTCTTTAGGAACTAAAGAATCCGGTTCGAAGGTTCTTTTTTTTATAAATTCCAATTCGGTGATCCCTTTTTTGACTCCTTTCAATTCAAATATTTTTTTATATTCGTTGAGCTTTGTAGTGTCATTGAAGTAAGATTCGTTATATTCCTTGACTACGACAATTATAGAGTCGGGCTTCATTTTCCATGTATAGCCACCCATTCCTTCTTTTTCTAAAGATATTTTGAAGTTCTGATTTATTTTATATACTTCATGTGAAGGATGGCAACTCGAAAAAAGTCCTGTAGAAATGATGAGTATATTTAGAAGATTCTTCATGCTTGATGATTAGTGGGTTATACATTTTCAGAGATATCATCCAAGTCTACATCATCATTTAAACTATCATCATCTTCATCATCTGATTCATAATCATCATCCACATCTTCTATGAAATCTTCATTGTCAGAATAATCATCATCTTCTACATAACTATCGGAAACATCATAATCTTCGGTATAGTCTTCAGAATAATCATCAGAATCTGTTTCAAAACTATTTTCATCGATTGAAATTTCTTCGTCCGAAATGTATTCATCATTAATGACAATATCTTCAGCAGACACATCATTAAGATCCACCAAAATTTCATCTGAATGGATGTAATCTATCATTTCAGAATCCACACTGAAATCTGTATCTTCAATAAAATCATCTACAATGTCCTGATCAATTCCTTCATGTTCTATAACATCAGAAATATCATCTATTTCAATAGCATCATAATGAGCATCAGTATCATCTGTTATAGTTTCCGGAATATTATTTTCATCCGGAATGTTTTGTTCTTCATTCTGGTCATGATTTTCATCCATGTCTTTATCTGTTGCTACAACAGCTTCAGAATTTTCTGCATTGGGCATTTCGCTGTGAGCAGAATCATCAGTCTCATTTTCAGTTATCGTTTCTTCCACATCTACATTATTTTGCAGGAATGGTGAAAGAAATCTTTCCAATTCGTCCGGAAGCATGTTTTCCCATTGTTCTTTAGGAATGTCTATTACATGCTGGAAAGTTTCATACGCAAGGAAAACTCCACCTCCTATTGTAAGAGCCTTGAAAATATTGTTGGGATTTTCTTTTAGAACTTCCATTTGTTCCTCAGAAAGGTTGGCCAACTTATATTTGTCACTTCCTTCTACTGGTAATAATACGGTTTGATCCATTTTTTTTGTTTTTGTTGAGACGAAATTAGTTCGATTTTTACGTTTCAGAAAAAATAGTGTATGAAACTGATATTTTTCTGTATGAAGTATTTTTTAGCAGATTTCGATGATGGTTTGCCCGATTCTGATTTGGTTTTTTGAGTTGATATATAAAGCTTCATCAGGAGACAGTTCATTATCATCAATATACGTTTTATTAAGGCTCCCCAAATCCTGAATACTTACTTTATTATTCTTGCTGTTTACTTTGAGCTCGCAATGTTTTGAAGAAACAAATTTGTCCGGAATATTGATGCGTTGAATTGTTTTTCCTTCTTCGTTAGTCCCTGTTTCAGAATTCAGTTCTTTTCCACGACCAATAACAATGGAAGTGGCTTCTGCTTTCATTAGGGTTTTTTGTTCATCGTTTACATTGATTTTAAGATAGAGATCATCAACAGAAACTTTATTTCCAAAAACTAATTCTGTGGCGGTTTTGAAATTGTCATACAAATCAGCTCGGATTTTCGTGACATTCAATTGTACTTTGTTTCCACAGCTTTGACATTGGTGTATTTTTTTGTCTACTTTTTCCCGAAACCAGTCTGGGGAAATAGAGTTCTGTGTTCCACATTTTTTGCATTTATATTTAAAATCGTTCATATCTGTTGAAATTTATAAACTTTGATTAGGCTGAATCTTTCCAGCTGCAATTGCATTTTGGGCATTCACCTTTTTCTTTCCAATAGATCCAACTTTTATTGATGAGCTCAAAATTACATTTCGGACAACGGATTTTTTTAGAATATTGAACATAAAGCAAGTCCAACTGATTTTTTAGCTTGTTATCATTTACCATTAAAGTAGCGATGGTTCCACCTGCAATTCCGACTACCACCATTAGAGTAGAACGCAAGGTGGTATCAATTTTTATGGGTAAAATGAAAATAAGAAGCATCATTGCCAGTGTAATTCCTCCACGAATAAAAAGCGGTTTTATTTTGTAAGTGCTTTTTAGTTTGTTTGCCTTAGAATAATATTCATCATAGAATTCTTTGACCACATTAAATTCCTGAGAAAAATCCAATTGATTATTTTTTTTGAATTCCTGAATCTTTGCCATAAGTTCAGTATTATTAATGACATATTTTCCAAGCTGAATTTTATCTTCAGGCTTTATTTTTTTCGTCATTACGTCTTTATCGTTCACCAAAACACCATTGGCAGAATCCATATCTCTGATAGTCCATTCTCCATTATCATCTATTTCTATCTGAGCGTGCAAACCGCTTACAGTTGGCTGGTCTATAATATAATTGTTATCCGGATTTCTTCCGATCTTAAAAATCATTGCCATAATTTAGTACCACATTATTGTTTTCTTTATTCTTTTGATGTATAGATCACTAAGAATCAGTTTCAGAGGTTCTTTTTCTGTAGAAAGAAAGACTGTATTTTCTTTTATTTTTGAAATTTTATTGATGTTAATGATAAAGGATTTTCCAATTCTCTGAAAATTAGGAGTCAGACACAGATTTTTTTCAAGAATATTTAATTGAAGAGTTACCGTTTTTTTCACTCCGGAAGAAAGATAGAGGGTAGTATAATTGCCTTCTCCGGTACAGAAACAGATTTCTCTTGTATCAATTACATCCATTCCGCCCTTGAAGGGGATTTTCAATTTTTTAGGAATTTCCCGAGAATCGTACCGGAACATCAATCGGTCTTTGAATAATGAGAATGCTGGAAAAAGATTGGCTTCTTCTAAGTGAAGAAAATGATAGACATTTGCAGTCCAAGCCAATTCAGCAAGATGTTTATTAGCAGAAACTATTACTATACTCAGAGAAGAGTATTGCTGTATAAGATTTCTTAAAAGTAAACGATTTTTCGGAGTATCATTGTCTAAATAAACATACACAAAATTATGAAGAACATATTGCTTGAGGCTCTCTTCCAGCTTAGTAAGAGTGTCTACCAAACTGGTATTTTTAAAATTGACAAATTTTTCCATGGTTATAATTTGGTTTAGAGCTTAGTAGTTTTTAAGATTTTCATAACTTTTACAACCTTCCTGAAAGCCTCCATCACAAGCTTTTTTATACCAGTATTTCGCTTGGGTATAATCTTGTTTTACTCCCTCTCCATTTTGATAGAGTACTCCTAAATTTTGCATAGAAGAATAATTTCCGTTATCAGCAGCAGCTTTATGTTTTTCAAAAGCTTTTTCAAAATCTATTTCCGTTCCAAGACCGGTCTGATACATATATCCAGCATAAGCCATAGCTGAAGAATTTCCTTTTTCCGCAGCTTTATTAAACCAATCTAATGCAGTGTAATAATCTTGTGTAACTCCGGAACCTTCATAATGCATAAGTCCTACACTGAACATTGCATTTGAATTTCCCATATTTGCTGCTTTTTCGTACCAATATTTTGCCGTAGAAAGACTTTTTGGTGTGGATACTCCATTTTCGTAAAAATAACCAAGATTGGTCATGCATTTTTCACTTCCTTTTTCTGCACCTTTTTTGTACCAGTAGAAAGCAGTGTCGTTATCTTTGCTTCCGCCGATTCCGTTTTCATTAATATAACCAAGATCGAAAAATGCATCAAGATTTCCTCGATCTGCTGCTGCTTCATACCAATATTTTGCAGATTTATAATCCGTGTAGTTCCAATACCATTTTGGTACATATACCCAACATTTCTCATTCCTACAACACTTCCTGCTTCTGCTCCTTTTTTGTACCATTTGAAGGCTTCATTCTGATTTTTTTCAACACCATAACCGTTATCATAAAGATGCCCTAAATTATTCATTGCACCGGAATTTCCTTTATCTGCCGCTTTTTGATACCAATATTTGGCTTTTTTATAGCTCTGCAAAACACCAATTCCGTTTGCGTAGAGATATCCTAAAGAAAACATATTTTCAGGTTTGCTTTCTATATTATATTCCAGAAATTGAACAGCTTGTGTTGCCTGATCGGTAGTCAGTGTAAAATTATTTAGAAGAGCCTGATAAAGACAATCCGTATAAAGATTAAGGTTTTTATCTGACAGAGAAGATGGTGTAATTTTATTCTGATTGATTGCTACTGAAAAATACTTCAGATTGGTGGCAAATTTTTTCTCATTTCTGCTGTTTGCAGCATCAAGAGCACCTTGCAGAAACTCACTGTATTCTTCTTGTTGAGCTTTTACATTCAAATTAAGAGAAAGGAAGAAGACAAAAAATAATAAGAGTTTTGGGTTCATATTTTTATATTTTTATTTCTTGATATAAATTTTATTGAATATCTGTGTCCGGAATTTTTTATTTCAGACAGTTCAAAAGGCTTTTAGCTTCTGATCCATTTGGATTTTTTGAGAGAGCGTTTCTCAATCTTGCTGTAACCTGATCGCGGCAAATATCATTTTCTTTACAACCGGCACAACCATCTACACTAATCATATTTTTTGCCCATTGCAGATCTTTGTTGTATTGAGCCATATCTGCATCGCTTACTTTTTTATCATTTCCAGTATCGGCTATTATTTCTTTTTTAGAAATTGTTTCTTCTGCTTTTGCATCTTTTATTTTTTGGTTTAAGGCTGCAATTCTGTAATTTACTCTTTCTCTTTCAGAGGTAGCATCAGCAGGAATTGAATTAAGCAAAGCCCTATATTTTGTAATAGCAGTTTCAGGCTTCAAAGAATTTTCAGAACTCAAAATTGCACTGTAAGCAGTTTCAAATCTATTCTTCCAACTGTTGTCTTCTTCAGTAGTTGTATTTTCTTCAGGTGTAGAAGTATTGGTTTGAGCAAGACCCGAGTTTTCTTCTGGTTGAGTTTGAGCGGTCTGAACGGAATCTGTTGGAACTGTAGTTGAAACCGTATTATTTACTACTGGTTCTTTTGGCGTTTTACTGTCAAAAACTCCCATTGCATACAATAATCCGGAAATTCCCAAAATTCCAACTACCAATCCTCCAATCAAAATTCCTTTTCCTGATTTAGATTTTTTTTCAACAGGAGTGTTTACTCTTTCTTGAGGTTTAGGTTCAGAAACTATTTTTTCCTGCTTTACAGGTTCCGGTTTTGGAGTTTCACGAACGGGTGTTTCTGTAAATTCTTGTTTTGGTTTTGGTGTGGAAGGCATCAATTCTGTTGCATCCGAAAAATCATTGGATTTTGTTTCCTGAATTCTGCTTTGTGGAGTGAGAAGCTCAGTTGCGCCGGCTTCTATTTCAGAAATTTTAGAATTAACAGCGGGTATTTGTTTTTCTTCTTCAGCTTTCTTTTGATCAATTTGTTCTTCACAAATTTTTATTTTATCGTTGATTTCTGTTCTGTCCGGGAAAATTTCTTTTGCACTTCCGTAGTAATCAAGAGCTAAATCCAATTCTCCTGCTGCCAACATATTATTTCCTTTTTTCAGGAAAATTCCATATTCACGTTCTTTTCTTTCTTGTTCAAGTTTTTCACGGATTTCGGATTCGATTTTTTCAAGTTCCGTAGTTTTTAAAAATTTCCCTGAAGTTTGATGGATAAGCTGATTGGCCTCCTGAAATTTATTTTCTGCTACCAGATTTTTAATTTCTGAAATTTGAGCATTGTATTGAGGTTCTGTTGCTAATGCCTGAGCAAAATCTTCTGCAGAAGAATAACGTTCTCTATAAATCGGAGCGATGGACTTCATAATAACGGCATCCAAATATCCTGAAACCGAACCATCTTTTCTAATTTCTGAAGGTGGAATAATTTTCTCTCTTCCAGTACTTACCAAACTACTTAAAGGTGGTTTTTCTCCTGTCAAAAGATGATATAAAGTAGCTCCAATTGCATAAGTATCAAAAGTAGCATCAAAGGATTTTAAATTATCAATATCGCCCTGTTCATTTGGAGAATAATGTTTTTTTCGTCCTGTAACAATCTGGCTTGTGGTAGAGGTAATATTATTTGCAACATTGTCATACGAAAGAGCCGAACCAAAATCAATAAGAATAGCATCATCACTACTTTTATCAATAAGAATATTACTTGGACTAATATCAAGATGGAGAATTTTTTTGTTGATTTTAGTATGAATATAATCCACTGCATCCAGAATCTGATTAATATACTTCATGGATTTTTCTTTGTCTAAACGGCCATGTTCTTTCAACATTTCTTCCAAATCAGTACTTTCCACATAATCCATTACCATGTATGCAGTATCATTTTCATGGAAAATATCTCTTGTTCTGATAATATTTTTATGTTGAAGACCACGAATGGTTTTTCCTTCATCCATTTGGTTTTTCACCAATTTCTGAAATTCTTGTTTTTTGTCTACATTGGAAATGCTGATAAGCCCAGTTTGCTCATCACGCTGACAATAATCATTGTAATATAATTCTTTGATTACAACAGTTTCCGGATTTCGGGATTGTACATATTCTTCTCCGTAACCCGATTGTTTGTAGTATCCAATTTCTTCTGCTAAATATGTAATTCCAAATCCGCCCTGTGCAATAAATTTTGTAATTCGGTATTGATTTCGGTTGAGTATGGTTCCGTTTTTTAAGATGCTCATGATTTCTAATAGTTATTATTTTCTTTTAATTAAAAAAGTAGATATTTGTCTTTTCAAAAAGGAATTAAAGATAAGATTTAAACTTCATAATCTGAAATTTTTAATATGATTGCGGTGTAATTGTCATCCGAATTTTCAGCGCATATTGCTGATATTTTTTCTTTAATGGTTTCTACATTATTTTCGGAAACGAAATTTTGGCGAATAAATTCATCATCTACACTTTCCAAAATTCCATCAGAACACAACAGAAAAAAATCTCCCGCAGCGATATTGTCTAAAATATTTACATCAATCAAAGTGCTGTATTCTACACCTTGAATAGCTCGGGTAATTTTGTTACGTTTTGGATGTACTTTCGCTTCTTCCGGAGTAAGAAATCCACTGGCAACAAGCTCATTCACAAAACTGTGATCTTCTGTATGGAATAAAATTTCACCATCTCGGATATGATACACTCGGCTATCGCCAATATGGCCAATTACAGCATTTCCGGATAGGAGTTTCAACATTGTGAGTGTAGTTGCCATTCCTTTTGTATCAGGATTTTCTTGAATATATTCATCGAATTTTTTCTCGGTATCCAAGAGAGCCGCTTCAATATTGGATATAGAAAAATCATTACTCTTCAGAAGAAAATCCGAAAAATATTCACACGCCTTTTTGCTGGCAATATCTCCCCGATTACTACCACCCACTCCATCACAGACCATAAAAAAATTTTGTCCGGCATCCAGAAAAAAAGAGTCTTCATTATAGGAACGCTTTCCCTGACCAGAAATCGAAACATGGTTATTAGTCATTTATTTAAAGGTTTGGTTATACTTTATCTAATCACTTCGGGAAGTGAAATTTATAAAAAAAATATAGTTTTTTTTAAACATCATTTGCTATATAAAAATACTATTATTTTTTGTAATTATTTCACTATTGTAGAAAAAACATAAAAAAATGGAAAAAAAAATCGAAAACCGAAAGGTTTTCGAAAATAATAATTTTAAGTAAAATTTACATTTTAATCCATTTAAATGTCTTTGTACCACTATCTGTTTGAATGGTGATGAGATAAGTTCCTGAAGGCAGATGTTTAACATTGATTTTTGAATTGGAGGTTCTCAAAATCATTTTTCCGCTTAGGTCAAAAACATAGGAATGTTCAATTTTTATATTTTTTGCCTGAATGTTGAGGTAATCTTTTGTAGGATTAGGAAAAATAGTCAGATTTTTAGATACTTCTTCTGTTCCTAAAGCGTTTTCTAATTTTATAGGTTCTCGAAAGAATGAAACTTCCATTAAAAACTCAGGGTAATTTTTCAGGAAATAGGCTTCGCATGTATAGAAATCAAAATCATTATCTTCAACCGCATTGATGGAATAATTGGAGGTTTGAACATTAATATCCTGATCCAATGCTTTAAACCAACGGAATTGATAGTTGTCTCCCGAAATTGATTGTGTCAAATTTGCGCTTTCTCCAATATTTGCAAAAACAGTTGTAGCAGCATCATATCTTTGCGGAGAATAAAGAAAATCCACCATTGAGCTATTATTAGCAGTGAGAAAATCCCGAATTTCATTTTCATTGAAACGATTGTTTTCTACAAAAGTAAGTGCGGGAAGATTCTGAGGGATATTTCCTGAAAGTTTGTTACTGCTGAGAGAAAGCATTTGCAGTTTTGGAAACTGAAGCAATTCCGAAGGGAAATTTCCGGAAAGCAGATTATTATTCAAAAACAACTGCTCTAAATTAGTAAGAGGAAGTAACGGAGAAAAATCTCCAGAAATTTTATTGCGCCCTATATTTAGATGAATCAATTTTTTTAATTGACTTAATTCTGTGGGTAGATTTTCAATTTGATTATTTTCCAGAGAAAGCCATTCTAGATTTGTAAAAGCGGATAGAGGTGCTGCAAAATTTGTAGAAAACTGATTGTTACTAAGATTTAATGTTTTTAGTCCTGTTAATAATAAAATCTCTGATGGAATAACAGTAAGTTGATTTCCGGAAAGGTCTAATTCTGTAAGCGTTGCTAATCCTGAAAGTGCAGAATAATTCTGAGAAATGGCATTATTGCTAAGATTTAAACTTTGCAGATTGCTATAAGTAGAGATTTTTTGTGGAACAGCAGTAAGCCCCAAAGCTGATAAATCCAAAACTTTTATTTGTGTAAAATTTTGTAAAAATCCGTTGATATCCGAAAGGGAAAAGAAATTGTTACCAAAAGAAAGCTCCTGTACTTGAGAAAGTGAGGATAAAGTGAGGGAAGGATCTCCGGAAAGTCTGTTGTTGCTGATATCTATACGAACCAAATTGGAAAGCCCTGAAATTCCTGAAGAAATCTCGCCTTCTAACTGATTGGAACTCAAGTCTAATTTTTCAAGATGGGTGAACGCAGATAAATTTGCAGGAAAATTTCCTTTCAGTGCATTTCCTCGAAGATTGATTTCGGTAACAAATCCATTTTTTACTTTGATTCCGTACCATGTTTTTGGATCTTTTTGTACATCCCAAGCTGAACTCCAATGTTCTCCATTGGTAGAATTGTAAAGAGAAATCAGTGCACTTCTTTCATTATTGGGGATGCTCCATTGTGCAAATATGATATTGGAAATCAGCAAAAAGAATAAAATTTTTTTCACGACTAACAGAATTAAAATGCAAATATAAATTTTAATTGAATTACTATCTGTTTTTAGAAAAAATTAAATGATTATTTTCGCTTAAATTTTTTTGATGCAAAAATATCTATTGTACTTTTTGTTGTTATTTACACTGGTAACAGGGTTTTACTTCTTATATGGATATATGCATTTGGAAGGCTCTCAATTTGTTTATCCATTGGATGACGCGTATATCCATCTTGCAATAGCTCGAAATTTTGCAGATTATGGCGTTTGGTCTATTAATACCCACGGATTTGATAGCGCATCTTCTTCTATATTTTATACACTTATACTCAGTTTGCTGATGAAGGTATTCGGAGAAAGTGTCTATTATCCAATGATTATCAATATTCTTTTTGGATATCTCACCGTGTATTGGTTTTTCAAATATTTTAAAGATTTTTATTCTGAAAAAGAGCTGAAACTGGGATTGCTTTTATTGCTTCCGGTTACCTTATTATATATGATGGTCATTATTGGCATGGAGCATACCTTGCATATGTTGCTTACGGTGATGGCGGTTTATTTTATCCGGAAAAATAGTAATTCGGATTTTGAGGGTTCAGATTTTTTAAAATTGCTAATTGTTATTTTTTTGATAGCGGGAATACGATTCGAGAGCATGTTTTTTACGGTTTCTCTGGCTTTTTCAATTTTTCTGAAAAAAAGATTCGTGAAAGGTTTTTGGATTTTATTCGCAGGTTTTTTGCCAATAATAATTTTCGGGGTAATTTCTATTAGGAATGGAGGATATTTTTTTCCTAATTCTGTTATCATAAAAGGAACTTATCCGAATGGAAATTTATTAAATAGTGTTTGGGGAATTTTTAAGCAAGGCATTTTATTTAACGGGGCTTTCTACAAACTATTTCTATTTCCGTTTATGTGCATTACAATCTATTTATTGGATAAATATAGAACTGCTTCCATTTGGAGATGTGTACAAAACGAACCGTTGATTGTAACTGTTGTTGGTATCGCTATATTTCAAAGTCTTTTTGGATTAATAAAATACAGGTACGAAAATTATATAATGATTGCATTATTAATGGTCGTAATTCCGATAGTTGTTTCTTTTTATAAAAAAGAGAGGATTCAGAAATCGGTTCGATTCTTTTTTTTAGGGTCGTTTTTCCTTTTTGGAATGATTGGTTTTTATAGATTTTTTTATCATCATTCCGCTTTAAGAATAGCTTCTGAAAATGTTTCTGAACAACAGGTAGAGATGGCGATGTTTCTAAAGCAATTCTATAAAAATGAGAAAATAGTTGCAAACGATATTGGAGCTATCTCATATTTTGGGCAGGTCAAATTGTTGGATATGGTAGGTTTGGGTTCTACAGATGTTGCAAAATTTAAAATTGAAAACAAGTCTGAAAACGAGAAGGTATTTAAATCAAAGTATGAAAAATTTCTTTCAGATTATATTTTGCAAAACCATTACAAGATAGCAATAATATATCCCGAATGGTTTCCTAATAAGAAAGTACCATCGTATTGGATTCCTGTAGCTTCGTGGACTATTCAGGAAAATAAAGGAACTGCTATTGATAGAGTTGTTTGGTATGCTTTTAATAAAAAAGATGTAGCTACTTTAAGAACAAATCTTGGAAGATTTTCTTTAAACAAGAATGTTGAGCAGTGGTTTTATATATACAAATGAAATTGCGAAAAATAAGTTTGACCATATCTCCATGATTAATAGAAAATTAAGTTTGAAAATTATTTCTAAATAAGCTATTGCTAGTTCAAAAATATTCCTTACTTTTGCACCCTAAAATATAAAGCAATCAAATGCCTACTATTCAACAATTAGTAAGAAAAGGAAGAGCCACACTTGCCAAGAAGAGCAAATCGGCTGCTTTGGATTCTTGTCCTCAAAGAAGAGGCGTATGTACGAGAGTATATACTACTACTCCTAAGAAACCAAACTCTGCACTTAGAAAAGTTGCAAGGGTAAGACTTTCTAATGGAAAAGAAGTAAACGCCTATATCCCGGGAGAAGGACATAACCTCCAAGAGCACTCGATAGTATTGGTACGTGGCGGAAGAGTAAAAGATTTACCGGGAGTACGTTATCACATTGTTCGTGGTGCTTTAGATACTGCCGGAGTAAACGGAAGACTTCAGAGAAGATCTAAGTACGGTGCTAAAAGACCTAAACCAGGACAGGTTGCTGCTCCTGCAAAAGGTAAGAAAAAGTAATCATTAAACAAGGTACAAAACAATGAGAAAAACAAAAGCGAAAAAAAGACCGTTGTTACCAGATCCGAAATTTAATGATCAACTGGTAACAAGATTTGTAAATAACTTGATGCTTGATGGTAAAAAATCAATCGCATTCAAGATTTTCTACGATGCATTAGATGTTGTAGAAAGCAAAAAAGGAGATAGTGAAAAGTCTTCTTTGGAAATCTGGAAAGATGCTCTTACTAATGTAATGCCTCACGTAGAAGTGCGTTCAAGAAGAGTTGGTGGTGCTAACTTCCAAATTCCTATGCCAATCAGAGCTGATAGAAAAATTTCTATGGCAATGAAATGGTTAATCAAATATGCTAAAGCAAGAAATGATAAGTCTATGGCTTTGAAACTTTCTGCTGAAATCCTTGCTGCTTCTAAAGAGGAAGGTGCTGCATTCAAAAAGAAAACGGATACTCACAAAATGGCAGAAGCTAACAAAGCTTTCTCGCACTTCAAATTCTAATCTGAAATGGGAAGAGATCTTAAATATACACGTAATATTGGTATCGCTGCTCACATTGATGCGGGGAAAACTACCACTACAGAAAGGATTTTATTCTATACAGGTAAAACTCACAAAATTGGTGAGGTTCACGAAGGTGCCGCTACAATGGACTGGATGGAACAAGAAGCTGAAAGAGGTATTACCATTACTTCAGCTGCTACAACTTGTAACTGGAATTTCCCAACAGATCAAGGTAAATCTTTACCTGAAACTAAACCTTATCACTTCAACATCATTGATACACCGGGACACGTAGACTTCACAGTAGAAGTAAACAGATCTTTGAGAGTATTGGATGGTCTTGTATTCTTATTCTCTGCAGTAGATGGAGTAGAGCCTCAGTCTGAAACAAACTGGAGACTTGCTGACAACTACAAAGTTGCGAGAATGGGATTCGTAAACAAAATGGACAGACAAGGTGCTGATTTCCTTAACGTTGTTAATCAGGTTAAAGAAATGTTAGGATCTAATGCAGTTCCAATCGTTTTACCAATCGGTGCTGAAGAAGATTTCAAAGGTGTTGTAGACTTAATCAAAAACAGAGCTATTATCTGGGACGAAGCAGGACAAGGTGCAACTTTTGAAGTAGTTCCAATTCCTGATGATATGAAGGATGAAGTTTTGGAATACAGAGAAAAATTGGTAGAAGCTGTTGCTGATTATGATGAAACTTTGATGGAGAAATTCTTCGAAGATCCAGATTCTATTACAGAAGACGAAATCAATGAAGCTCTTAGAAAAGCGACTATCGACCTTTCTATTATTCCAATGACTTGTGGTTCTTCTTTCAAAAATAAAGGAGTACAGTTTATGTTGGATGCAGTTTGCAAATATCTTCCTTCTCCATTGGATAAAGATGATATCAAAGGAACTGACCCAAGAACTGACGCTGAAATCACAAGAAAACCAGATGTAAAAGAGCCTTTCTCTGCATTAGCTTTCAAAATTGCTACTGACCCATTCGTTGGAAGATTAGCATTCTTCAGAGCGTATTCAGGAAGGTTGGATGCAGGTTCTTATGTTTTGAACACAAGATCTGACAACAAAGAAAGAATCTCAAGAATCTATCAAATGCACGCTAATAAGCAAAATCCTGTAGAATTTATTGAAGCAGGAGATATTGGTGCAGCTGTAGGATTTAAAGATATTAAGACAGGAGATACATTATCTGATGAAAAGAACCCGATCGTTCTTGAATCTATGATCTTCCCAGATCCGGTAATTGGTATCGCTGTTGAACCTAAAACGAAAGCTGACCAGGATAAAATGGGTAACGCTTTAGCTAAATTGGCTGAAGAAGATCCTACTTTCCAGGTTAAAACTGACGAAGCTTCCGGACAAACAATTATCTCAGGAATGGGAGAGCTTCACTTGGATATCATCGTTGATCGTATGAGAAGAGAGTTCAAGGTAGAAGTAAACCAAGGACAACCACAAGTAGAATACAAAGAAGCTCTTACACAAAAAGCTAACCACAGAGAAGTTTACAAAAAGCAATCCGGTGGTAGAGGTAAGTTCGCTGATATCGTATTTGAAATTGGTCCTGCAGATGAAGGAAAAACAGGTCTTGAATTCATCAACGAAATTAAAGGTGGTAACATTCCTAAAGAATTTATCCCTTCAGTTGAGAAAGGTTTCAAAGAATCAATGAAAAATGGTCCATTAGCTGGATTTGAAGTTGAAGCAATGAAAATCACCTTGAAAGATGGATCTTTCCACGCAGTTGACTCTGATCAATTGTCTTTCGAATTGGCTGCCAAAATGGGATTCAAAGAAGCAGGTAGAGCTGCAAAAGCAGTAATCATGGAACCAATCATGAAGCTAGAAGTAGTAACTCCTGAAGAATATATGGGTGATATCGTTGGAGACCTTAATAGAAGGAGAGGTACTGTAAACGGTATGGATGACAGAAATAATGCTAAAGTAATCAAAGCTTTTGTACCACTTTCTGAAATGTTTGGTTATGTAACTTCGCTTAGAACATTATCTTCTGGTAGAGCAACATCTTCTATGGAATTTGAAAGATATGAAGCTGCTCCTCAGAATATTGCTGAAGATGTAATCGCTAAAGCGAAAGGTTAATCTTAAAACTAAATTAAAATGTCACAAAGAATCAGAATAAAATTAAAGTCTTACGATTACAATTTGGTAGACAAATCTGCTGAAAAAATCGTGAAAACTGTAAAAGCTACTGGTGCTGTTGTTAATGGTCCTATTCCGTTGCCAACTCATAAGAGAATCTTCACAGTATTGAGATCTCCGCACGTAAATAAGAAAGCAAGAGAACAGTTCCAACTTTCTGCTCACAAGAGATTGATGGATATCTATTCTTCTTCTTCTAAAACGGTAGACGCTTTAATGAAACTTGAACTTCCAAGTGGAGTTGATGTGGAAATCAAAGTTTGATAAATAATGGATTTATCATAATTATAAAGATCCGTTCCTTTTAAGGAGCGGATTTTTTATTTAACTTTGATATAAAACATGACAATGGAAAAGTTTAATCAAGGAATATTTGAAAGATTTGCGACATGGGCTACAAAATTCACAGGTAGTTCTATCGCATTTATAATTGCAGTATTAGTTATAATTATTTGGAGCATAACAGGGCCTTTGTTTAATTTTTCGCAAACATGGCAGCTCGTAATTAACACAGGAACAACTATTATTACTTTTTTGATGGTTTTTCTTATTCAAAAAACTCAGAATAAAGACTCAAAAGCTATTCAGATTAAACTGAATGAGCTGATAGCAGCCAATGAAAAAGCAAGCAATAGAATTGTAGATATCGAAGATCTTTCTGAGAAAGAGTTGGATCAAATTCATCATTTTTATGAAAAACTTGTGATTTTGGCTAAAAAAGATAATGATATTCACATGTCTCATTCCATTGATGCCGCACATAAAAATCACGAATCAAAGAATCGATTTTCCAAAAAAGAACATTTGTAATTTGCCATAAACCCTATTAAATCTGTGATTTTATAGCTTTTTGACCAATTTTAA